>NZ_JBFRFB010000004.1:0-346645 GCF_052114605.1 Microvirga sp. 2YAF29 | reverse complement strand
GTGTTGAGAACCTGACGGCTCCCCGCGCACGGCTTTTTTAGGCGTACACCGCGTCTTTCAGCGGAGGGCCTCCTGTCAACGGGCTTGCGACACCCACAGCAGGACCGTGCCCGATCCCACAATCACGACGCCTCGCGAGCGCGCCCCTCAGTGGATCAGGCTGAGGAAGGGTATAGCCAAGATTAGGATCATTGTCAAGAACAAATGCAGAACATAAGAGTGTAGCGGTGTTCCCTCCCCCTTGCGGGGAGGGCCAGGGTGGGGGTGGTCTGGCTGGGCGAGAGATCGAACCAGATTACCCTCACGTCATCACCGGCCTTGTGCCGGTGATCCCGATCATGGTGAGCGCTGCGCTCTTCGCATCGGGATGGCCGGGACAAGCCCGACCATGACATCGTCGGGCTGTTGTGGTGTCTGGATGGCACGAAGTGCTCTGACTTTGCGACCCCCACCCTGACCCTCCCCGCAAGGGGGAGGAAAACATGCGCCTGATCCTGCACCCGATCCCGGATCGGCTCTGCCGTCCGGAATGACAGTCGGGGGGGCCACGCGGTTCAATCCCGCTCCATCTCTCCAAACCCGATGTTGACAGCCCCCTGTCTCTCGCTCATGGCAGAAGCCATGCCGATGATCTCGACCTTCCGATCCTCCGGCGATCTTATCGCCGACCGCCGCTACGATTACGCCAGTGCCGCCTTCGAAGAGCGCGATTTCGAAGCCGCCGCCGATCTGGCCCGGCAGGTGCTGGAGCTTGCGCCTGGCTTCGCTGCGGCCCATGCGATGCTCGGCCGTGCGGCAGCCGAGCTTGGGTTGCGGGAGGAGGCTGTCGGCGCCTTGCGCAAAGCCTTGGAGATCGAGCCCGACGATGCGCTCGGCGTGCGGCTCGACCTCGCCAAGCTCGGAGCGCTCTCTCTCGATGAGGCCATCACCGATGGCTATGTGCGCGCATTGTTTGACGACTACGCCCCCAAATTCGACCGGCATTTAACACAGAACCTCGCCTATCGCGGCCCGGAGCTGATCGCCGATGCGCTACGCCGCGCCAGCTTGAAACAGCGCGGTAATGACCGGTTCGGCCTCACCCTCGATCTCGGCTGCGGCACGGGTTTGATGGCGCAGGCTCTGGAGGGCGTTTGCGCCTCCATCGAAGGCGTCGACCTTTCGCCCCGCATGCTGGAGAAGGCCGAGCAGACGAAGCTTTATGCTGCTCTCCATGAAGGCGAGCTCGTGGGCTTTCTCAGAACGCGACAGGGCAGTGAAGCCGATCTCGTGGTGGCCGCGGACGTGTTCGTCTACATGTCCGGGCTTGATGCTGCCTTCAGCGAAGCGCACCGCGTGCTGAAGCCGGGAGGCTTGTTCGCCTTCACGGTTCAGGCGCACGAGGTCGAAGGCTTCGTTCTCGGCGACGATGCCCGCTATGCCCACAGCGAAGCTTATCTGCGCAATCTTGCGGATGCGGCTGGCTTCGCTGTGGTCGTGCTCGAAAAGGTTTCGACCCGGGAAGATCGCGGCAAGCCGGTTCCCGGGTTTCTCGCCGTCATGCAGCGGTGATTTCCCTCGCATCTCATCACCGGCTTTGTGCCGGTGATCCCGATGCTGTGAGGCGTCGCATTCTTTCAGTCGTCATGGCCGGGACAAGCCCGGCCATGACGGGGAGGCAAGTGCCTTACTCCGCCGGCTTCGTCGGATGCGGCGCGCTCTCGTAGCAGCCCACGACCGATTGATCGAAATCGATCACTGAGCCCGTCATCATGCCGGATTCCGAGCTTGCGAGGAACGCCACCGCGCGCGCCACTTCCTTCGGATCGAGCAGGCGGCCGAAGGGCTGCTCCTTCTCGGCCTTTTCGAGCCAGCCATCCTGAGCGCCGTGGTAGAGCCTGACGATCCGGTCTTCGCCTGGCGTGTTCATCCAGCCGATGTTGAGCGCGTTCACGCGGATGCGCCAGGGCATCAGGCTGAAGGCGGCGTTCTTGCTCAACGTCGCCAGCGCGCCCTTGGAGCCGCAATAGGCCGAGATGAAGGGCTGGCCGCCATGGGCCGACATGGACAGGATGTTGACCATCGTGCCCTCGGTCTTCTCGCGCCGCATGATTTTGGCGGCTTCCTGCATGAGGAAGAACGGCGCGCGGACATTGACCGCGAACATGCGGTCGAACAGCTCCGGCGTGGTGTCGAAGATCGTGCCGCGATCGGTGATGCCGGCGGCATTCACCAGCACATCGACGCGCCCGAACGCGCTGTCGGCCTGTGCAGTGACCTTGCGGGCATCCTCGACCTTTTCGAGATCGGCCTGCACGAATTCCGTGCGGCACCCTTGAGCCGTGATGTCCCGTGCCACGGCCTCGCCGCGCTCCGCATTACGGCCGCAGATCACGAGGCCGGCTGCGCCGCGCTCGGCCAGAGTGCGGGCGATGGTCTCGCCAAGCCCCTGCGTGCCGCCTGTGACCACGGCGATGGCGTTGTGGAACTGGGATGATGGCGTCATGGTTTCCTGCCCTTTGATTATTCCCTGGTTGGGTTGGCCTGAGATGAATCCATCCCGGCACGGATAGCAAGCCGGCAAAGCACTGTTTTCACATCCGAAAACAAGCCCATATGGCGAAACCTTTCCCCTGGCCTTATCTTTAAGGATGTATGTCGAAAGCGCCCGCGTCTCTTCTCCCGCAAATCTTCCGTGACTGGTTCGCAAGCCGTGGCTGGGAGCCGCGCGAGCATCAGTTGCAGCTGCTCGCCAAAGCCAAAAAAGGCAAATCCGTGCTGCTGGTGGCCCCGACAGGCGCAGGAAAAACGCTGGCGGGCTTCCTGCCAAGCCTCGTGGAGCTTTCGGAACGGGCGCCGCGCCGCGGGACAGTGAAGGACAAGCGGGGCCTTCACACGCTCTACATTTCGCCTCTGAAGGCGCTCGCCACCGACATCGCCCGCAATCTCGAAGCGCCGGTGAGCGAGATGGAACTTCCTATCCGCATCGAGACCCGCACCGGCGATACGCCCTCCCACAAGCGCGCAAGGCAGATCGAGCGGCCGCCGGATATTCTCCTGACGACGCCGGAGCAGCTGGCGCTGCTGCTCGCCCATGCGGAAGCGCGGGAATTCTTCAAGGATCTGCGCCGCGTGGTGTTGGACGAACTGCATTCCCTTGTCACCTCGAAGCGCGGCGATTTGCTGTCGCTCGGGCTCGGGCGGTTGTTCACGCTGGCACCCGATGCGACGGCGGTCGGCCTGTCGGCCACGGTGCGCGAGCCGGACGATCTGCGGCGCTATCTCGTGCCGCAGCGCCCATCCTCCCCTGGAGGGGGAGGGTCGGAGCGCATCAGCGCTCCGGGGTGGGGTGGCAGCACTGACATTGCCGAGGTCGCGCTTCCCACCCCCTCCCGCGCCTCTGGCGCGACCTCCCCCCTCAAGGGGGAGGTGAAGAACGCTGCGCTCGCCGACCTCGTCGTCGTGAAAGGCGGCGCGCAGCCTGACATCCGCATGCTCGAACTCGATGAGAGATTGCCGCTCGCGGGCCACACGGCGTCACTCTCAATGCCCGCGATTTACGACCTCATCCGCGAGCACAAGACCACGCTCGTTTTCGTCAATACGCGTCTGCAGGCGGAATACACGTTTCAGGAATTGTGGAAGCTCAACGAGGACGGCCTCGCCATCGCGCTCCATCACGGCTCCCTCGATGTCGCACAAAGGCGGCGCGTCGAGGAGGCTATGGCGGAGGGACGGTTGAAGGCCGTCGTGTGCACCGCGACGCTCGATCTCGGCATCGACTGGGGCGATGTGGATCTCGTGGTGAATGTGGGCGCACCGAAGGGCGCCTCGCGCATCATGCAGCGCATTGGCCGTTCCAATCACCGCATGGATGAGCCCTCGGAGGCTTATCTCGTGCCCGCCAATCGCTTCGAGATTCTGGAATGCCGCGCAGCGCTCGATGCCGTTCATGAGGCGGCGCAGGATACGCCGGATGCGCGCGTCGGCGCGCTTGACGTGCTGTGCCAGCATATCCTCGGCATGGCTTGCGCCGATCCGTTCAGGCTCGAAGACCTTTACGATGAGATCGTCTCAGCAGCGCCTTATGCCGATCTCTCGTGGGAGGATTTCGAGGCCTGCGTCGCGTTCGTCGCGACGGGTGGCTACGCTCTTCGTGCTTATGAGCGGTTCGCCAAAATCGTGAAGGGCAATGATGGCTTGTGGCGTGTTCGCGATGCCAGGATTGCCCAGCAATATCGCCTTAATGTGGGCACCATCGTCGAGGCCACCATGATCAAGGTGCGGCTCGGCAAATCCATGCGCTCGCGGCCCGGAACCGTGCTGCCGCGGGGGCGCATTCTCGGCGAGATCGAGGAATATTTCGCGGAGACGCTGACGCCGGGCGATACGTTTCTGTTCGCGGGCGAAGTGCTGCGGTTCGAGGGCATCGCCGAGGATGAAGTGCTTGCGACGCGCGCGGCCTCCGGCACCGATCCCATGATCCCGTCCTATGAGGGCGGCAAGTTTCCGCTCTCGACATTTCTCGCGGCGCGGGTGCGTGCGATACTGGCCGATCCGTTCGAGTGGGACCGCCTGCCGCCGCAGATGACCGAGTGGCTGTTGCAGCAGCGCCGTCGCTCCATCGTACCGGGGCCACGCGATCTTCTCGTCGAGACATTCCCGCGCGCCAATCGATACTACATGACATGCTTTCCCTTCGAGGGTAGGCTCGCGCATCAGACACTCGGCATGTTGCTGACGCGTCGCCTGGAACGCGCGAAATTGAAGCCTCTTGGATTTGTCGCCAACGACTACGGCATCGCCGTCTATGCCGCCAGCGACATCGCCGCTCGCGCGGCGCGGGATCCGAACTTCTTCGATGACCTGTTTTCCGAGGATATGCTTGGCGACGACCTCGAGGCCTGGCTGGCGGAATCCGCGCTCATGAAGCGCACCTTCCGGCAGGGCGCCGTGATCGCGGGCCTCATCGAGCGCCGCTTTCCCGGCGAGAAGAAGACCGGGCGGCAGGTCACGATCTCCACCGATCTCGTCTATGACGTGCTGCGCAAGCACGAGCCGGACCATGTTCTGCTGCGGGCCGCGCGGGCGGATGCGGCAACTGGACTCCTGGACGTGAAGCGCCTTGGTATGATGCTAGAGCGCATCCGGGGGCGAATCATCCACAAGCCGCTCGACCGGGTTTCTCCCTTAAGCGTGTCCGTCATGCTGGAGATCGGCCGCGAGCGCGTCTATAGCGACAATGCGGACGAGATTCTGGCCGAGGCGGAAGCAGCACTTCTCGACGAGGCTTTGGCGTGACGGCATTGGCGAAGAACAAACAGACAACCCACGAGATCGAGCTCTCCGGGCAGCTGGCGCTGCTCGACTTGACGGGTGCCATGTACCTGCCCGCGCACGATGCGCTGCTCGTGGCCGATCTCCATTTCGAGAAAGGATCGTCCTTCGCCCGGCGCGGCATGATGCTGCCGCCCTATGACACCCGCGAGACGCTGATCGCGCTCACCGATGCGGTGCATCGCTTCAACCCGAAGACCGTCATCGCGCTCGGCGACAGCTTCCATGACATCGGCGGGCCGGAGCGTCTGGGCGATGAAGAACGCGCGACCCTTTCGCGCGCCCAGTCAGGCCGCGATTGGATCTGGGTGACGGGCAACCACGACCGCATCCTGCCCGACAGCATCGGCGGACAGGTTGTCGAGGAGATGATGCTCGGCTCCCTCACCCTGCGCCACGAGCCGCTGGCCGGTGAGCAGGCGGAAGTTGCTGGCCATCTTCATCCGGTAGGCAAGGTGGTGATGCGCGGCCGCACGACCCGCCGCCGCTGCTTCCTGACGGACGGAACCCGCTGCGTCATGCCCGCGCTCGGCGCCTATGCCGGTGGCCTGAACGCTTGCGATGCTGCTTATAAGTCGCTCTTCGCGAAAGGCTTCACCGCCCATCTCATCGGCACGGAACGCATCTTCGCCATCGCGAAGTCGATGCTTTGCAGGGATTGATCTCGTCTGTCGCTAGACCTCCCTATGTCATCACCGGCCTTGTGCCGGTGATCCCGATACTGTTGAGCGCAGCGTCTTTTTGATCGGGATGGCCGGGACAAGTCCGGCCATGACGTGGAGGGCTTGTTCAGTCCCGCCTGAAAATCATGTTCGCCATCCAGCCGAAGAAGAGGGCGATGGCGGCGGTGGCGAGGCCGTAGAACAGGGACCAGTCGCGCGCCACCGAGCCTACCTGCTCCTCGAAGCCGGTTTTCACCAATTCGAAATGGGTGGTCGTTCTCGCCAGGATCACAGTGTCGGCGAAGAGGGCGACCTCCACATTGTACTCGCCGGGTGGCGCGGTGGCGGGAAGTGGGATGCTGGCGCGGAACAGGTCAGCGGTGAGGAAAGTCACGCCGCGCTCTTCTTCGAGATAGAGCCCTTCCTGCGCCTTCAGACGATAGAGCGCCTCGCGGAACTGCCGGTCGGCGCCGCCGCGCTCATTGGTGAAGTCGGTCGCATTGATGATGGCGGCAAGGCCGATCTTCTGGCGCTGGCGCAACTGGGGACTGGTGATCTCGTCGATGGGGCGCGAGGTCATCACGCTCAAATAGGCAGGAGCCGTTGGGAACTTCTGCAGTTCCTGATTGATCCAGACCGGGCCCAGCTTCTCCTTCTCGCGCACCACGAGAAACTGTTTCGGGCCGCGCACCGTCACGACAATGTCGTAGCCGGTGGCGCGCGCAACTGTCTGCGCGTCGCGCTCGATGGCGCCGAACACGGCAATGAACGTGCCGGTATAGTTCGAGTTGATCAGAACCCGATGGTTCGACAGCGACGTGATCAGGTTCTCCGCCCGGGCGGAACAGATCGAGAGCAGCGCGATGAGGATGAGGCCCAGCGTTCTCACTCGCGCACCTCCTGCACCGTGATGGAGAAGGGCTCCTGCGGCTGCAGCACGAGTTCGAGGGCAAAGCGCAGGCCGACCGCGAGCAGAAGGATGGCGAGGAGGAAGCGGAACAGCTCCGCCCTCAAATTGCGCCCGACCCGCGCGCCGAATTGCGCGCCGAACACGCCGCCCACGATGAGCAGGATCGCGAGCACCATGTCGACCGCCTGGTTCGTCACCGCATGGAGGATCAGGGCGACGAGGGTGGTGCAGACGATCTGGAACTGGGACGTGCCCACGACCACGTTGGTGGGTACGCGGAAGATATAAAGCAGGGCAGGCACCACGATAAACCCGCCGCCGATGCCCAGCAGCGCGCCAGCGAAGCCGATGAAGAGGGACAGAAGCAGGATCGGAATGACGCTGATATAGAGCTTCGAACGGTAGAAGCGCATGCGCAAAGGCCAGCCGAGATAGGGCGCATGCTCTCCTGCCTGACGGCGCAGGCGCACCGTTCCGCCCCGTCGCTTGGTCCAGAACTCGCGGATGCTCTCCTTCATCATCAGGCTGCCGACGACGGTGAACAGCGTCACGTAGGAGACGACGATGACGAGGTCGAGCTGGCCCGCGCGCCGTGCCGCGGCAAAGAACCAGACGCCCAGAGCCGAGCCCACGAAGCCGCCCGCCACGAGGATCATCCCCAGTTTCCGGTCGATGGCATCGCGCCTGATCGCGCCGAGCACGCTGGTGGTGGAGGAGGCGACGATCTGCGCCGATTGCGTCGCCACGGCGACGGCGGGGGGAATGCCGAGAAAAATCAAAAGCGGCGTCATGAGGAAGCCGCCGCCGATGCCGAACAGACCAGATATGAAACCGACCGCCGCACCCATCCCCAGGATGAGAAGAACGCTCACGGGCATCTCAGCGATAGGCAGATAGATTTGCAACCTGGTTCCCTTTGCCGGCGTCCCCGCCGGTTCCCACAGCCGGCGCAGCCATGGTGTGGTTATGACATCGCGGAACGCGATTTAAAGGATGGGTTATGAACGCAAGCTGACAGCTTCCGGTCTTTCTTCAACGGCTCTGCCTCAACTCCTTTGGCTCAGCTTCGATCCAGAAACGCCATCTGGCCGGCAGCGGAAGCGGAGATTTCATTGGCTGTCGGATCGATGGGCCGGACGCGCCACTGATCGGCTGAGGCCTTCGCGGCGGCAAGATCGCCCGCATTGAGCCGACCGGCAAGCTCGTCGCGCTTTTTCAAGGCCATGGCGTCACCCTGGGCGGCGGCGAGGGAAAACCATTGATAAGCCTTGGTGAGATCCTGGCGGGTGCCGATGCCGCGCGTCAGCAGGATGCCCATGTTGAACTGGCTGTCGCGTAAGCCCGCCTCCGCAGCCTCGCTGTACCAGCGCAGGGCGGCGGCGTAGTCGGGCTTACCATTGATATTCGATGCGAGAAGCGTCGCCAGATTGTGCATGGCGCGGATGTTGCCGCCCTGCGCCGCCCGCTCGTACCAGATCATGGCCTGCTTGGGATCGCGGGCGGTGCCGATGCCCTTCTCGAGCAGCATGGCGAACCGCTCCTGCGCCGGAGGCAGGCCCGCCTGGGCCGCCCGCTCATAGAGGTGGAGGGCCAGAGCCATATCCTGAGCAAGTCCGCGTCCTTCGGCGGCGCGGGACGCGATTTCATAAAGCGCCGCCGCATCGCCGATCGCCGCCGCCTTGCGAAGGAACGCCGGAGCCTGGGCCGGAATTTCGCCCACCGTTGCAGGATCGATGAGGAACTTTCCTGCCGCCGGCAGCGGAGGCTCCGCCGTCGCTGCGGCCATGCTGGCGGGCTGGAACAGATCGGCATTTCCAGATGCCGGCGTGAGACTTCCCGTCTGCTCGGGGGCTTGTTCGGGCGTCGGCTCAACAGGTACCGCCTGCTGCACCTCAGTGCCGCCGGTCAGCGCCAGGGAGGCCGCGATCTGTCCGTTGGACAGTATCTGCGCGGTGCCCGCCGCGAGGATCAGAAGGCCGATCCCGAAGAGGAGAGGGCGGCGGTGAGCGTCGAAGCTGCGGCGGATGCGCTCGATGAGCGAGGGCGTGGGAGCGGACTGCGGTTCGTCGGAGGTCTCAGGGCTGTTCGGGATGGTCGCCAACAGCCCTCCTCCCCCTTGTGGGGAGGAGTTGGAGGTGGGGGTGTTGGCGACGAACTGGACCAGCGTGCCGCCGCCACCCCCACCCTGGCCCTCCCCACAAGGGGGAGGGGAAGCCGCGTCACATTCTTCATCAATGAGCAATTGCGATACAGCCTCTGGCGTTGCCGCCTGCGCGGCACGGCGTGCCGCCGCGATGAAACCTGCGCGCATGGTGCCGAGATTGACTTCATCGGCCACGGCACTCGGCTCAACCGTCTTCGGTTCCGCAACCGGCGCAGTGAAGGCGACTTCCTCGATTTGGGACAGGGCGGCGGTATGCAGCCGACGCACTGCCGCCTCCAAGCGGTCTGCAGGCGGCATCTGCTCGGGAGCGATAGCAGGCAATGCCTGCGCATTGGTGTGAGCCCGGTGCGCGACGGCGTTCTGCTCGGGGAAGCGCGAGACGAGCGTTTCCAGGGCGGAGGAGACCGTGCGAAGGGTTTCCTGCGTCTTCTTGTCGGAGCGCGTGTGCAGCGCCTTCAACTCGACGAAGCCTTGCTTGAGAGCATCGAGATCGCCTGTATCCGGAAGGCTCGGCTGAATTTCCTTCAAGGCGGCGCGCGCGGCGCGCTCCGCGATTCCGGCGGCCTCGCTCTGGATGTTGCGGAGATGGCCGGTTGCTTCGTCGAGCGTTTTTTGAAGCGTCTCGTCGGACTTGCTGCCGAGCCGCTCGGCCAGGGACATGATCTGCTGTTCGAGCGCATCGAGGCCCGGCGGTTGAGCCGGCGCGCGGTCGAGCTTCTCGTCGATGGAGCGCAGCATCGCCTCGACCTTTTCGGTATCGGCGCGCTGGCCGACATCCTGAAGGCTCTGCTCGATCTTGTCGAACCGCTCCAGCAGCAGCTCGTGGGATGGCGCTTCCTTCTCCGCCACCGCCTGCACCTGCGTGGAAAGCCGCCCGATCATCTCGGTCAGCGCATCCGCCTGCGTGAGGCGGCTGTCCGTGAGGCCCGCCATCTTCTCGGTGAGTACCGCGAGCTGATCCGTGACAGGCGTGAGATCGGTAGGCTCCGGCACCGGCCTGCTGGCGAGCGCGGCGAGGTTCTCGCTGAGGCTATTCAGCCGTTCGGGAACGTCGCTTTCCTCCTGCACGGTGACGCTGCGCTGAAGCGCGGCGCAGACATTTTCGAGCGAGGTCTTCAGCGCCGCGAAATCCGCCCGGCCGACCTGGTGAACACGAAGATCGGCGATCTGGCGACCGAGCGTATTCACTTCCTCGGAAAGACGCTCGATCTGCCGTGGTTCGGCCCTGTTGGCGAGATCCTGGCGCATGTCCACGATCTGGCTGCTGAGAAAATCGACCACCGAGCGGTCAATGCCCACTGCTGCCATGCCGTCGATCTTGGTCTTTAGAATTTCGATCTCGCCGCCGATGCGGCCATGAACGCCTTCATTGACGTCATCGGAAAGAACCTGGACCTGGCGATAGAGCGCTGCCGTCGATTGCGCGAGAACCAGAAGATCCTTGCTGGGTGAGGTCTGTCCGATCTCGCGAACGATGTCCTTCATCGCCTGATCGAGGGCGCCCAATTCGTCGCGCGTGGCAAGGCCGTCGAGGCTCGCGCGCAGGCGCTCGATCTCGATGCGGATATTGCCGATGGCGGGCATCCAGGCGGCATCCGGCTTGTCCATGCGATCAGTGAGCCGCGACACATCCGAGCGCAGGCCTGCGAGCGCGTCCGATACGGCTGACGTGCCGACTTGGTCCTCATGCTCCGTCGCGGCCTGCTGCTCCACGGAATCGAGACGCTCCTTCAGGGTCGAGAGCGCCTGCGAGAGGGCTGTCGCCATGCGGTCCTGATGGTCCGCGGCGGCGCGGGTGGTCTCAACGAGCCGTTCTTCCGTCTGCTCGATCCAGCCGGCCATGGATTGGAGCGCCACATTCGTGCGGGCGGCCTGATCCTGGGATTGGCGCTCGCTCTCGGTTGCGATGGCGGCCATCAGGGTGTCGTAATCCCTGGCAGGCTGCGGGCGCAGATTTCGCGAAAGCCGCGCCACGATGGCATCGAATTCATTCTCGTAGGGCTTTCCGGCCGGGGAAGGCGCGCGGCACTCTTTCGGCGCGGCGAGAATGGAGGCGGCCCATTCCTCCAGGCTTACGCCGGCCCTTTGGGCTGCGGCTGCTGCCAGGTCGCGGGCATCGAGGTCCAGATCGTCAAGGTTCGAAAGGACGTGTCGTCTCATGGCCGTGCCCGCAGGGAATACTAAAACACACTCCGGTGGCCTGGCCCCCGCCCAGCTCCGCCGCACCGGCGCCCTGGACGAGGCGAATCATCATGCCTCCAGGCCAGCGAGCCGATGCGTCAGCTTTTGGCGAACGTAGTAAAAAACCCGTTAAGCTTTGGATATTTAGCTCTCCGTCCGCACCCGGGTGTGAAGGCTTCCTCTGGGTTGCCTCCCCTAGGGAAAGCCTGTCTTCGCATTTCTTAAAGCTGTGCTTTTACGGGGACTTGCAACTACTGACCGAAAGGCATTATCATAACATTACAAAGAGTGCCCTGCTTAGGGCGCTGAGGAAAAAGAGAAAGTCAAAGGGGCAACAATGGATCATTCAGCAGGCGGCACTGCCGACGATACGGCAGAGGGCGCGAAATCGTATACAATCGGGGATCTGGCCCGCGAGTTCAGCGTAACGTTACGTACGCTGCGCTTCTACGAGGATCGCGGGCTTCTCTCCCCACGCCGTGACGGTACGGCCCGCATCTATGATGCCCGCGACCGTGAGCGTCTGTCGGTGATCCTGAAGGGCAAGCAGCTCGGTTTTACCCTCACCGAGATCCGCGCCATGGTGGCTGAGGAACTCTCGGGCAGCGGTCCGGCCATGAACCTCAAGCTGTCGCTGGATCAGGTCGAGGACCAGATCCGCCATCTCGAGCAGCAGAAGAGCGAGATCGAAGAAGCCCTGGCGGAACTCAAGTCCCGCCGTGCCAGCCTCGCCGCAGCCGCCTGATACGCTGCTGGACCAAGTATTTAAGAAAAAGGCCTGCCGGAGGGGGCAGGCCTTTTTCGTTCGAGCGGCCGAAAGTATGCCGCATGAATCCCTCTCCCGTGTGGGAGAGTGGGGCAGGGGTGAGGGAATACCCTCTTCGGATAACGCAGTAACCCCTTACCCACGCCGCTACACTCGTCGGCCTTCCCCTTAAAAGAAGGGAGGCAGCGCCAGACTCACAAGCCTCTTGCCCAGTCCGTCCACTTCGCCCTGGCCCTCCTCGTACAGGGCATGGAGTGAGCGTGGCGCCAATCTACTGCCCTTCGCTACTCTTCCGACCATCCTGAACTTTCGTCGGTTCCGCGCGAGAATTTGCGCCCTACCTCTTCCCTAGCGGAGCATATGGTTTATATGTGAACTATATGGTCGTGGACGGGCCGCATGAGGCCTGTCCGGTTTGGAATAGGGGAGAAGCGCGAATGCCGGTTTACAAGGCTCCTGTCGAAGACGTCATGTTTCTCTTGAATGATGTCTTTCCCATTGAGCGTCACAACAACCTTCCCGGCTTCGGAGACGCGACCCCCGATATGGTGGAGGCGATCCTCGCCGAGGGCGCCAAGCTCTGCGAGGAGGTGTTCGCGCCGCTCAACCGCACCGGCGATCTCGAAGGCTGCACCCGCAACGCGGACGGTTCCGTCACGACGCCGAAAGGTTTCCGGCAAGCCTATGAGGCCTATGCTTCCGGCGGCTGGATGGGTCTGTCGGTTCCGGAAGAATTCGGCGGGCAGGGGCTGCCCTCGGTACTCAACACCATCATGCAGGAATTCGTCTCTGCCGCGAACCTGTCGCTCGGCATGTATCCGGGCCTGACCCAAGGAGCGATCGCCGCGCTTCTGGTGCATGGTACAGAGGCGCAGAAGAAAACCTATCTGCCGAAGATGGTGACCGGCGCCTGGACCGGCACCATGAACCTGACCGAGCCCCATTGCGGCACTGATCTCGGCCTCCTCAAGACCAAGGCCGTGCCGAACGGGGACGGCTCTTACGCGATCTCCGGCACGAAGATTTTCATTTCCGCCGGCGAGCACGACATGGCGGAGAACATCGTTCACCTGGTGCTTGCCCGCATCGAAGGCGCGCCTCAAGGCACCAAGGGCATCTCGCTCTTCGTGGTGCCGAAGTTCATCGTGAAGGATGACAGCACCATCGGCGACGGCAACGGCGTGTCCTGCGGCTCGCTCGAACACAAGATGGGCATTCACGGCAACGCCACCTGCGTCATGAATTACGATGGCGCGAAGGGCTGGCTCGTGGGCGAGGAGAACCGCGGTCTCAACGCCATGTTCGTGATGATGAACGAGGCGCGCCTCGCGGTCGGCGTTCAGGGGCTCTCGCAATCCGAGGTCGCCTATCAGAACGCGGTGGCTTACGCGAAGGACCGGTTGCAGGGCCGTTCGCTGACGGGTGCGAAGTTCCCGGACAAGCCTGCCGATCCGATCATCGTGCATCCGGATGTGCGCCGCACGCTTCTCTCCATCAAGGCATTCAATGAGGCGGCGCGCGCGCTTGTCGTCTGGACGGGCCTCAACAGCGATATCGCGCACCGCTCCTCGGACGATCAGGAACGCCAGACCGCCGAGGACTATATGGGCCTCATGACGCCGGTGGTGAAAGGCGTGCTCACCGACCTCGGCTTCGACAACGCCGTGAAGGCGCAGCAGATGTTCGGTGGTCACGGCTATATCGAGGAATGGGGCATGTCGCAGTTCGTGCGCGATGCCCGCATCGCCATGATCTACGAGGGCGCCAACGGCATCCAGGCCATGGACCTCGTGGGCCGCAAGCTCGGCAAGGATGGCGGGCGCGCCATCATGGCCTTCTTCAACGAAGTCGGCACCTTCTGCCAGGAGAACGAAGGTGACGAAAACCTGAAAGGTTTCACTGCGCCCTTGCAGCAGGGCCTCGGACACCTGCAACAAGCTACCATGTGGTTCATGCAGAACGCCTTGGCGAAACCTGACAACGCGGGTGCCGGCGCCACCGACTATATGCACCTCTTCGGCATCGTCGCCATGGGCTATATGTGGGCCAAGATGGCGAAGGCCGCTCATACGAAGAAGGGGCAAGGCAATGGCGACGCTGAGAAGATGGACGCGAAGCTGTTGACGGGCCGCTTCTTCATGGAGCGCATGATGCCGGAAACGGGAGTACGTCTCGCCCGCATTGCGAGCGGCGCCGATACGACCATGGCGATGCCTGTTGAAGCTTTCTGACGAAGCAATCGTCATCCCGGATGGAATGTAGTGACAATTCGGGATCGCGCGGCAAGTATAATGACGAATTCTGAAAACGATCCCGGGTCGCGCTTCGCTTGCCTGGGATGATCATAACAGTTCTGGGAGGGCCTGATGGCCGAGGCTTTTATCTACGACGCAGTCCGTACGCCACGCGGGCGTGGTAAGCCCGATGGCTCCTTGCATGAAGTGCCCAGCATCGATCTCGCCGTGACGGCGCTCGATGCGATCCGCAAGCGCAACGATCTCGATCCGATGCTGGTTGAGGATGTGGTGCTCGGCTGCGTCGATCCGGTGGGTGAAGCGGGCGGCGACATCGCGCGTGCCGCGGCATTGAAGGCGGGCTTCGGCAAGGAAGTCCCGGGCATCCAGATCAACCGCTTCTGCGCATCCGGCCTCGATGCGGTCAATCTGGCAGCGGCGCAGGTCATGTCCGGCATGAAGGATATCGCCATCGGCGGCGGCGTCGAATCCATGAGCCGCGTCGGCATGGGGGCATCGGGCGGCGCATGGCCGGTCGATCCTGGCGTTGCGATTTCCAGCTACTTTCTCCCGCAGGGCATCTCTGCGGATCTGATCGCCACGAAATACGGTTTCACGCGCGATGACGTCGATGCCTATGCGGTCGAGTCGCAGAAGCGAGCCGCGAAAGCCTGGGACGAGGGACGCTTCTCCAAATCGATGGTGCCGGTGAAGGACGTGAATGGCCTCACCATCCTGGCGGAGGACGAGCATATGCGCCCGAGCACCGATATGCAGTCGCTGGGCCAGCTCAAGGCCGCCTTCGTGCAGATGGGCGAGATGGGCGGCTTCGATGCGGTGGCAATTGCCGCTCATCCTGATGTGGAGTTCATCAATCACGTGCATCACGCGGGCAATTCCTCCGGCATCGTGGATGGTGCGGCGGCGGTTCTCGTGGGCTCGAAGGAGGGCGGCGCGAAGGCGGGCTTGAAGCCGCGTGCGCGGCTCAAAGGATTTGCCTCCATCGGCTCCGATCTCGCGCTCATGCTCACCGGCCCCATCGACGTATCGGAACTGGCGCTCAAGAAAGCCGGCATGACGAAGGACGACATCGACCTCTTCGAGATCAACGAGGCGTTCTCGGCAGTTGTGCTGCGCTACATCCAGGCGCTCGATCTCGATCCCGCGAAAGTCAACGTGAATGGCGGCGCGATTGCCATGGGCCATCCGCTCGGCGCGACGGGCGCGATGATCCTGGGCACGGTGCTCGACGAACTGGAGCGCACGAACAAGCAGACGGCGTTGGTCACGCTTTGCGTCGCCGCGGGCATGGGCACCGCTGCGATTATCGAGCGGGTTTGAGAGAGCGGAAACGGGAGAGCAACATGACGAACTTCACCAATTTCCGCTTCGATGTCGATGCCGACGGTATTGCGCTTGCCACCTGGGATATGCCGGATCGCTCCATGAACGTCATCACTCCGCAGGTGATGGACGAGCTGTCGCAGATCATCGAGAAGGTCGCTACTGACGAGGCCATCAAGGGCTGCGTCATTACATCGGGCAAGGAATCCTTTTCCGGCGGCGCCGACCTCACCATGCTGCAATCCTCCAACACGGAATTCATTCGCGTGGCGAAGGAGAAGGGCGAGGAAGCGGCCAACACGTTCCTCTTTGAACAGTCGCGAAAACTCTCGCTGCTCTATCGCCGCCTCGAGACCTGCGGCAAGCCGTTTGCAATTGCCATTCACGGCGTGTGCCTCGGCGGCGCGTTCGAGCTGGCGCTCGCCTGCCATTTCCGTGTCCTGTCGGATGTGGATTCCACCCGTGTCGGACTGCCCGAAGTGAAGGTCGGTCTCTTCCCCGGCGCCGGCGGCACGCAGCGCGTGGCGCGCCTCATGCAGACGGGCGATGCGTTGCAGATGCTCTTCAAGGGCGAGCAGCTTCGTCCGCTCATGGCGCGCAACATGGGCCTCGTCCATGCCGTCGCGCCGCGTGACGGAATCGTCCAGATGGCGAAGGATTGGATTAAGCAGGGCGGCTCTGCCGTCGCGCCGTGGGACCAGAAGGGCTACAAGCTGCCCTCCAACAAGGTTTACTCCGCCGCAGGCATGCAGATCTGGCCGCCTGCCAACGCCATCTATCGCCGCGAGACGCAGGACAACTATCCGGCGATCCGCGCGATCCTGGAAACGGTCTATCAGGGCCTGCAATTGCCGATGGACCTGGCCTTGAAGGTGGAGTCGCGCTGGTTCGCCAAGATCCTGCGCTCGAAAGAAGCGGCGGCGATGATCCGCACGCTCTTCATCTCCATGCAGGATCTCAACAAGGGTGCACGCCGTCCGAAGGACATTCCGCCCACGAAGCTCAAGAAAGTAGGCGTGGTCGGCGCGGGCTTCATGGGCGCGAGCGTGGCCTATGTCACTGCCAATGCCGGCCTCGAGGTCGTGCTGATCGACCGCGATGTGGAAGCTGCCGAGAAGGGCAAGGCTTATTCGCACAAGCTCATGAGCGACCAGATCATGAAGGGCCGCGCCAAGACGGCGGATCGCGATGCGCTGCTCGCACGGATCAAGGCAACCGCCGATTACAGCGATCTTGCCGATTGCGAACTCGTGATCGAGGCCGTGTTCGAGGATCCCAAGGTGAAGGCTGAGGTGATCGAGAAAGTGGAGGCGGCGATCCGTCCGGATTGCATCTTTGCTTCGAACACCTCGACACTCCCGATCAGCGGATTGGCGAAGTCTTCCAAGAATCCCGGTCAGTTCATCGGCATCCATTTCTTCTCGCCGGTCGAAAAGATGATGCTGGTCGAGATCATCATGGGCAAGGAAACCGGCGACAAGGCACTTGCCACCGCACTCGATTATGTGCGCGCCATCAAGAAGACGCCCATCGTCGTCAACGACGCGCGCGGCTTCTTCGCCAATCGCTGCGTGCTGGCCTATATCCTCGAAGGCCATCTCATGTTCACGGAAGGCCTGCCCGCGGCGATGATCGAGCAGGCGGGCAAGCAGGCCGGTATGCCGGTCGGGCCGCTCTCGCTGAATGATGAGGTCGGCGTCGACCTGGGCCTCAAGATCCTGCGGGCCACCAAGGTGCAGCTCGGCGAGGCTGCAATCGTGCCGCAGCAGGAGGAACTGCTCACCGTGCTCGTGGATAAGGAAGGCCGTCTCGGACGCAAAAACCGCAAGGGCTTCTACGATTACCCCGAAGGCGGGCAGAAGCGTCTCTGGCCCGGATTGAGTGACCTTCAGGAAAAGCATGTGGAACCCGAGCTCGTCGACATGCAGGAGCTGAAGCAGCGCCTTCTCGTCACGCAGGCTCTGGAAGCCGCGCGCACCGTCGAGGAGGGCGTCGTCACCGATCCGCGCGAGGCCGATGTGGGCTCCATTCTCGGCTTCGGCTTCGCGCCCTATACGGGCGGTGCGCTGTCCTATATCGACTTCATGGGCGCGAAGGCTTTCGTGGATCTGTGCAAAAAGCTGCAGGCCAGGCATGGAGACCGCTTCGCTCCGCCGCAGATCGTGGTCGACATGGCGGCATCGGGCGAGACCTTCTATGGTCGTGCCGCTGCGATGAAGGCGGCGTAAGCGCGCTTTTCCTCTGTCATTCCGGGGCCGCGGAGCGGAGCCCGATCCAAAGGGCCGCGCCGCAGGCGTGGAAATCCATAACCACGGCGCCTTTTCATTCTGCGATGGTGGCGGTTATGGATCCTCACCTTCGCGGGGATGATGTGGAATGCGTCGAAGCTGTTACGGAATGATACAGGAAGCCTTTCGATGAATCTCTGGCTGCGCGTCCTTCACCTCATTATCGCGTCGTTCTTCAGGCCAAGGCTCGACCCGGTGCGCGACGTGTCGCGCCTGCGCTTTCGCGTGTGGCCGCACGATCTCGACACGTCGTTCCACATGAACAACGGCCGCTATTGGAGCCTCATGGATCTTGGCCGCAGCGACATCATGATCCGTTCAGGTCTGTGGCGGCCCATTTTCAAGCATGGCTGGGTGCCGGTGGTAAGCGCGGGCCAGATCAGGTTTCGCCGCGAGATGCGCCTGTTCCAGGCCTTTGATCTCGAAACGCGTATTCTCACATGGGGTGAAGGGTATGTGGTGATGGAGCATCGCCTCGTCTCGAAAACGCGGGATGGAAGCCCGGTTCTCAACGCCATCGCGCTCGTGAGGGCAGGGCTTTATGACCGGAAGGCAAAGGGCTTCGTGCCCATGGAGCGTCTTTTCCGTGAAATCGGCCTGCAAGCGCAGCCGCCGGAGGCAGCTCCCGAGGTGCGTGCTTTCCTCGATGCAGAAGAGACGTTGAAGAACGCGGCGTGATGGTCCAAGGTTAGGCCCCTTTTCCTTTGCCTGAACCGTGAAGCTGAAAGCCATGCCCCGGACCATCGACTATTACTTTTCCCTTGTGAGCCCCTGGGCCTATATCGGCCATGCGCCTTTCATGGAGATTGCGCAGAGGCACGGGATCGAGGTGAATTACAAGCCGGTCTTCCTGGGCCGCGTCTTTTCCGAGACCGGCGGCCTTCCGCTGCAACAGCGTCATCCGGCGCGCCAGCGTTATCGCCTGGTGGAACTCCAGCGCTGGCGCGAGAAGCGCGGGCTGGCCTTCAATATCACTCCAAAGCACTGGCCCTTCGACGTAAACCTCGCCGACCGCTTCGTCATCGCCGTGTCGACGACGGGCAAGAGCCCGGACGCTTTCCTGCGCCGGGCGTTCTCCGCCGTGTGGGAGGAGGAGCGCAATCTCGCCGATCCCCTCGTCCTGGCGGAACTGGCCGAACAGGCGGGCCTCGATTCATCGGCCCTCATGGATATCGCCACCGGCAGCACCACGGAGGCGATATATGCGCTGAATCTAGAGAACGCAGTCGGCGGCGACATCTTCGGTTCTCCGGCTTATGTGCTCGATGGTGAGGTATTCTGGGGGCAGGACAGGCTTGAACTGCTCGACGATGCGCTGACGGCCGGCCGCGCGCCCTACACGCCGAATTTCTGAGGGTCCCATGAGTCAGAAGACCATCGGGCTCATCGGCGGCATGAGCTGGGAGAGTTCGGCCGAATATTACCGCATCATCAACCAGGAGACGCAGCGTCGGCTGGGCGGCGTGCATTCCGCGCAGAGCCTTCTGTTCTCGGTCGATTTCGACGAGATCAAGCAGCTGCAGCACGCGGGCGAGTGGGACAGACTTGCAGAGCACATGAAGAGCGCGGCCATCCGGCTTGAGCGGGGAGGGGCGGACTTCATCGTAATCTGCACGAACACGATGCACCGCCTCGCGGATGAAGTCTCTTCGGCCGTGACGATCCCCTTGCTCCATATCGCCGACCCGACCGCCGAGCGCATCAAGGCGGCAGGTCATAAGCGCATCGGCCTGCTCGGCACCGCCTTCACCATGGAGCAGGATTTCTACAAGGGACGTCTCCAGCAGCGCCACGGGCTCGATGTGATCGTGCCCGATGCGGACGACCGGCAGGTGGTGCACGAAGTCATCTACAAAGAGCTGGTCCTCGGCAAGATCAATCCGGAATCCCGGCAGGCCTACCGGAATATCATCGCCCGCCTCATAGAGCGCGGCGCCGGGGCCATCATTCTTGGCTGCACCGAGATCATGCTGCTCGTCTCAGGTGAGGACAGCGCCGTGCCGCTGTTCGACACGACGACCATTCACGCCGTTGCCGCCGTGGATCATGCTTTGAAGGCGTGATCACTCCGCCGCTACGCGTGTCGCCCGCCATTGCGTGAGCAGCGCGCGCAGGGCTGCGGGCTTCAGAGGCTTGTTGAGGACGTGCACGTTCATGCTCGTCGCCAAATCGCGCACGGCAGGCGTGCGGTCGGCGGTGACGAGAACGGCTGGCGTGTCTCCTTGGGTTCGCCACCGCAGGGCCTTGATGAGTTCGAGGCCATCCGTCTCGTCGAGGTGATAATCGGCCACGATGACCTCGGGCAGATTCTTGTGCGAACGCAGCACCTGATGCGCGGTGTCGAGATCGGAGGCGGTCCACACATCGCAGCCCCAGCCGGACAGCAGGAGCCGCATGCCTTCGAGAATGGCCGGCTCGTTGTCGATCACCATCACTCGCAAGCCTGACAAAGCCGTAGGAGGCGCCTTCGGCGGCTCGGGCGCGGCAGCGGTCGCGGGCAGGGCTGCCACGACCGGAACCTCGAAGCGGAAAACCGAGCCGCGTCCCACCTCCGAGTTGAGCGTGATCGGATGCTTGAGCACGCGCCCGATGCGCTCCACGATGGAAAGGCCGAGACCGAGGCCGCGTGCGACCTTCGCGCCTTGGTCGAGGCGCTGGAACTCACGGAACACGATGCGCTGCTTCGAGGGCGGAATGCCGAGGCCCGTATCCCACACCTCCAGCACCAGATGGCCGCCGCGTCGCCGCGCGCCGACAAGCACGCGGCCCTTGGGTGTGTACTTGATGGCGTTGGAGACGAGGTTTTGCAACAGGCGGCGCAGAAGGCGCCGGTCGGAACGCACGGTGAGTGAGGAAGGAACGAAGGTTATCTTCAGCCCTTTCTCGCGCGCGACCGGATCGAATTCCAGCTGCAATTGGCGGAAGAGTTCGTCAATGCGGAAGCTCGACCATTGCGGCTTCATGGCGCCGGTATCGAGGCGCGAGATATCGAGAAGCGCAGTCAGGATTTCCTCGACCGCATCGAGGGATGCGTCGATGTTCTCCGCAAGCTTCGCATCGCCTGCTTCCTTGTCGCGTTCGACAAGCGAGGTTGCATAGAGGCGCGCCGCGTTGAGCGGTTGCAGAATGTCGTGAGAGGCTGCGGCGAGGAAGCGCGTTTTCGAGATGTTCGCCTCGTCCGCTTCCGCCTTCGCACTTCGCAAGGCTTCGTTGAGGCGCGTCAGTTCCTCCGTACGCTCGCGCACGCGCTGCTCCAGCGTCTCGTTGGCGCGGCGGCTTTCCTCTTCGGCCAGAACGGTCTCGGTCACGTCCGTATAGGTGGTCACGTGGCCGCCGTCGGGCAGCGGATTCGAGCGGATCTCGATGACCTTGCCGGAGGGATAAAGCTTGAGGCGCACCGGCTCGATGTCGTGCCGGAACGAATAGATGCGCGCGGCCACCAGCTCGTCGATCCGGCCGGGGCCATAGGAGCCGCGTGCCGCATTGTACTGGACGATGCGATCCATGCCGATGCCCACATGCACGAAGTTGGGCGGCATGTCGTAGAGATCGATGAAGGCCTGGTTCCAGGCGAGCAGACGCAGGTCGCGGTCGAGCACGGTGATGCCCTGCTTGGCGTAGTTCAGCGCGTGCTGCAGCAGGTCGCGGCTGTGCTGGATGGCGGCGGAGGCATCGTCGAGCAGCTTGAGCGCCGCTTCCGTCGAGACGGTGCGGCGGCGCAGCAGAAGCGACAGGGCGAGACGCGAGGAGGCGGTGCCGATGGCCGAGGCCAGCAGGTGCTCCGCATAGCGCAGGAGGTGAATGTCGGCTTCCGCGCGCGGCTCCAGGTTCTGTCCACGGCTGTGGCTGAAGCCTTCGAAGGAACGCGTCGTGCGCTCCTCGCCGAGATAGCGCGAGACTGTGGCGCGCAGCTCGTCCACGGTCACGCTGGCGCGGAACAGGCGGAAGCTCGGTGCGACGGATGTGTTCGGCTCGCCCACGAAGACGGTCGCCTGGATCTGCTCCATCGCCGTGGCCGGGCGCCAGAGCGAAAAGCCGATATAGCAGAGAATATTGAGCGTCAGGCTCCAGACGACGCCATGCGTGAGCTGCGGCAGGTCCACACCGAACAGGGCCGTGGGCTTGAGCGCCATGATTCCGAAGGGGCCGGAGATCACCACATCCGACCAGAACACGCCGTCCCAGACGAGGCTGGGGAGAAGAAGCGTGTAGAGCCATGTTCCGAAGCCGACGATGAGGCCGACACTCGCGCCGAGCGCCGTGCCGCGCGACCAGATCAGCCCGCCGAGGAAGGCGGGCGCAACCTGCGCGATAGCGGCGAAGGACAAGAGGCCGATGGCGGCGAGAGCCGCCTCCCCGGAGGCGCGGTAATAGGCATAGCCCAGCAGGATCACGAAGATGATCGAGAGGCGGCGCACGGTGATGACGAAGTTGCCGGGATCGACGCCCGCGAAAGCGCGGCGACGCAGCACGATGGGCATGACGAGATGGTTCGAGATCATCACCGCCACGGCTACGGAATCCACAATCACCATCGCGGTCGCGGCCGAGAAACCGCCGAGGAAGGTGATCACCGCGATCGTTCCGGCCTGATCGGCGAGCGGCAGCGCGAGCACGGTCATATCCCGGTCGATGCCGCCCGGGAAGGTCGCAAGGCCCGCGAGCGCGATGGGGATCACGAAGAGATTGATGAGAACGAGATAGAGTGGAAACATCCAGGCCGCGCGTTTCAGGTCGCCGATAGCGTGGTTCTCAACCACCGTCACATGGAACTGGCGCGGCAGGAGCAGCGCGGCGCAGCTCGACAGCAAGATGAGCGTCATGAAGCTGCCGAAGCCCGAGGTCCGCTCGAACAGGTCCGCGCTCGCGCCTTGGCTGTTGACGCGCTCGACGATGGAGTCGAACCCGTCGAACATGTAGAAGGTCACATAGCTGCCGACGAGCAGGAACGCGACCAGCTTCACGATCGACTCCACCGAGATCGCCATGATCAACCCATCCTGATGCTCGGTGGCATCGGGATGGCGTGTGCCGAATGCAACCGCGAATCCCGCCAGCACGAGGGCGACGATGAGCGCGAGGTCGCCGAAGAAGAGCAGGTCGGCTGGGAGCGCGCCGTCGGTTTTCGCCAGGAAGACGTTGAGAGACGACGAGACGGCCTTCAGCTGTAGCGCGATGTAGGGAATGGAGCCCACGAGCGCGATGATGCTGACGATGGCGGCAACGCGCTCGCTCTTGCCGTAGCGCGCGGCGACGAAGTCGGCGATGGAGGAAATGTTCTGCGTCTTGGCCACGCGGATCACGCGGGCCACGAGCACATGGCCGACGGTGATGACCAGGATGGGGCCGATATAAATTGCCAGGAAGTCGAGGCCGGAATGGCTGGCAAGCCCGACCGATCCGAAGAAGGTCCAGGATGTGCAATAGACCGCGAGCGCAAGGGCCGAGATCGTGGCGCGCCAGGGCCCTTGTACGAAGCGCCTGCCGGCATTGTCGCCCCAATAGGCTACAGTGAACAGGAAGCAGAGGTAAACCAGCGCCGATAAGACAACCGCCCAGGTGGCGACCATATTCGAAAACCCTCGGAGACTACTCGTGGACAGCTTTACTCCCTGGAGGAAGGGAATGCCACTGGTGGGGAGGGATGCCTCCTGTCGTCATGGCCGGGCTTGTCCCGGCTATCCCGATCAGAAGAGCGAAACGTTTCAAACAATCGGGATCACCGGCATGAGGCCGTGATGATGGCGTCTGAGCAGCGCAATCGCTTATCTCGCTCTCATAGTGTGAATTGATATTCCATTTAAAGTATTATCATCCTCTCAGAACGAGATCATATGAGGGCCACCCAATAGGAGACTTCCATGATCGATATCCGCACCGCCCCCTATGCCGCCTTCATCCTGCGCGTGACGCTTGGCGTCATGTTCTTGGCTCATGCCGGGCTGAAGATTTTCGTCTTCACCCCCGCCGGCGCCGCTCAGTTCTTCGGCAGCCTCGGTCTGCCGCCCTTCCTTGCCTATGTGACGATCCTCGCCGAGGTGGCCGGCGGCGTCGCGCTCATCGCCGGCTTTCTGACCCGCTGGGCCGCTCTTGCGCTCATTCCGATCCTGCTCGGCGCCATCGTGACCGTGCATGGTCCGGCAGGCTTCTTCTTCAACAATCCCAATGGCGGTTGGGAATATCTGGCGTTCTGGATCGCCGCACTCGTCGTTCAGGCTCTTCTCGGCGATGGCGCCTTTGCCCTGCGCGACGGCTCCTCTAAGCTTTCTCCCGCGATGAAGATCCGTTCGGCCTAAGGGGAAACCATGCTCAAGCCCATTTCACCCAATGCCTCCGGCGCGCCTGCGGCGCGCGCCATCGATCCCGGCGTGCGGATCGGCCATGTCCACCTCAAGGTGGCAGATCTCGACCGGGCGCTCGCTTTCTATTGCGGCGTTCTCGGCTTCGAGCTGATCCAGCGCTACGGCACGCAGGCCGCCTTCGTGTCGGCAGGCGGATATCACCACCATATCGGCCTCAACACCTGGGAAAGCAAAGGCGGTTCGCCGCCGCCTCCCGGCACCACGGGGCTCTACCACGTAGCGATCCTCTATCCCACGCGGGCGGCCCTGGCCGATGCTCTCTACCGCCTCGCCGAGGCCGGTATCCAGCTTGATGGCGCGAGCGATCATGGCGTGAGCGAAGCCCTCTACCTGCGGGACCCGGATGGCAACGGGATCGAGCTCTATGTGGATCGTCCGCAGGAGCAGTGGCCGATAGGCCCCAACGGCGAACTCCAGATGGTCACAGAGCGCCTGGACCTGCAGGCTCTCCTCACTGCAAGAGAGACTTGACGATTTTCCTGAACCGGACACCTTTAAGCTTGGCGCACAAGCACAAGGAGTCCGGTCATGTGGAATGAATTCAAGCAATTCGCCTTACGCGGCAATGTGGTCGATCTCGCCATCGGCATCATCATCGGCGCGGCTTTCGGCAGGATCGTCGACTCCCTCGTCGGCGATGTCTTCATGCCGATCGTCGGCGCCGTCACCGGTGGCCTCGATTTCTCGAACTATTTCACGGCACTCTCCGGCAATGTCACCTCCACGGCGCTGAACGAGGCCAAGAACCAGGGCGCGGTTCTGGCGTGGGGCAACTTCATCACCGTCGCCATCAACTTCGTCATCATCGCCTGGATATTGTTTCTCCTGGTCAAGGGCATGAACCGCCTGCGCCGCGCGGAGGACGCCAAGACCGGCACGGCGGAGAAGCCCCCGGAAATTCCCGCCGACGTGAAGCTTCTCACGGAAATCCGCGACCTGTTGAAGACCGGGCGGACGCTCTGATCCATCACGGGATTCGATCGGATTCTTTGCTTGTTTTCATGAGTGCTTCGGCAGGTCTTGCCTTGAGCCGGTGAACAGGCCATGCCTGTTCGTCCGTCTGCAAGGAAATTCCCATGAACGCATCCGCACCGGTTCCGTCCGTTCTCAATCTGCGCCCCGAGGCGGAGCAGGCTCCCACGAGCGGCATCGTCGATGTGTTCAGCTATGGACGCAACAAGCCCGGCATCATTCCGCTCTGGGTGGGCGAGGGCGATCTGAAGACGCCGTCCTTCATCTGCGAGGCGGCGGCCCGATCTTTGAGCGAGGGCGAAACTTTCTACACTTATCAGCGCGGCATTCCGGAACTGCGCCAGGCCATCGCCGCCTATCACGAGCGGGTCTACCGCAAGCCGTTCGACCCCGAGCGCTTCTTCGTCACCTCAGGCGGCATGCCCGCGATGCAGATCGTCTTCCGCATGATCTCCGGCACCGGCGACGAAGTGCTCATACCCACGCCCGCTTGGCCGAACTTCGCGGGCGCGATCACCATTTCCGGCGCGCGGCCCGTGGGCGTGCCCATGACTATCGACGCGAAGGGCTGGCATCTGGATTTCGAGCGGCTCGAACAATCGATCACGCCGCGCACCCGCGCCATCGTCATCAACTCGCCGTCGAACCCCACGGGCTGGACAGCAAGCCATGAGGATCTGCGCCTCGTCCTGAGCATGGCGCGGCGGCATGGGCTCTGGATCGTCGCCGACGAGATCTACAGCCGCTTCGTCCACGATCCCGCATTCGACATCGAGGGACGCACGCCGTCCTTCCGCGATGTGATGGAGCATGAGGACAAGGTGCTGTTCGTGCAGACCTTCTCCAAGAACTGGGCCATGACCGGCTGGCGTCTCGGCTGGCTGGAGGCGCCGCCGGCTCTGGGCCAGGTGATCGAGAACCTCGTTCAGTATCAGACATCGGGAACGCCGGTCTTCATCCAGCGCGGCGGCGTGGCTGCCATGGAGCAGGGCGAGGATTTCATCGCCGATCAGATCGCCCGCGCCAAGCGCGGTCGCGAGATCGTGGCATCTCTGACCGAGACGGGCCTCGTGGAACTGCCGCTTCCCGCAGGCGCCTTCTACGCTTTCCTCAAGATCAAGGGCGCGACCAGCTCCAAGGACATCGCGTTCAGGCTCATCGACGAGGCGAATGTCGGGCTTGCTCCCGGTTCCGCCTTCGGCGAGGCGGGCGAGGGGTATTTGCGTCTGTGCTATCTGCGCAAGCACGAAGACCTGGTGGAAGCCGTGCGCCGCATCAGCGAGGCGTTGCCCCGGCTGGTCGGCTGAGCTGCGTGAAACGCTGCCGAGACAGACCGCATTCGCATGGCCAATGCGCATCAGCCGCATTTGACCAAAGCGTCGCCGGCGTTCATTGAAGCGTTCTCGTCATGCGCCTCATATTCGCTCACCTCACCCAAATCCTCGTGGCAGGCCTCGGCGGCCTCGTCTTCCATTCGCTCGGGCTTCCGGCAGCATGGCTGTCGGGCGCGGCCATCGCGGCTATCCTCTGGGGAATGACACCCTGGGCAGTGCCGATGCCGCGCGGGCTGGTGGATATCGCGATGCTGATCTCGGGATGCGCCATGGGCGCGGCGGTGACGCCTGAGGCCATCGCCGCCATCGGGCGCTATCCGGGAAGCCTGATTCTGCTAGTGATCGGCGTCATCGCGATTTCTGGCGCATCCTCGCTCTGGCTCATGCGCATCTCAGGCTGGCGGAAGGCCGATGCCGTTCTGGCCTCCGCGCCCGGCGCGCTTTCGACGGTGATGGCGGTTGCGGCCGACCAGAAGGCGGATGTGCCTTCCGTCGCCATCGTCCAGAATGTCCGCCTGTTGTTCCTGGTCGTGCTGCTCCCCGCCCTAGTGGTGCTGACGGGAGAAACCGGCACCGGAAGCATGCTCGTGGGTGTCGGGATGCCGATTGCCGGCGCCGCCAGCATAGGCATCATGCTTCTTCTCGGCCTGAGCGTGGGAGAGATCCTCAACAGACTGAATGTGGCTGCGCCCCTTTTGTTGGGCGGCACCATCGTGAGCGCCCTGGGGCATGGGACGGGTGCCATCGACGGCGTCATGCCGCCCGCCATCGCCACCTGCGGCCTCGTGCTGATCGGGCTGTTCATCGCCGGGCGGTTCCGCAACATCCAGCGCTCGGCCCTGAAAAAGGCGCTGGTCGCCTCCATCGGGTCCTTCGCCATGGGCATGACGGTCGCCGCCGTCTTCGCGGCTGTCGCGGCCTGGGTCGCCGGCGTCAGCTTCGCCAACGGCCTCGTCGCCTTCGCGCCGGGCGGCCTTGAGGCCATGACCGTTCTCGCCCTCGTGCTCGGTCTCGATCCGCTCTATGTGGGCATTCACCACCTAGTCCGCTTCCTCGGCATCGCCTTCGCGCTGCCGTTCATGGTGGCGTGGCTGCAGCGAGAGAAGGTTTAAGGAGCGCCGCTCCGCAGCCGCTCGACCGCTTCCATGCGCGGCTTGGCCGTCTCCCACAGGCGCTTGGTGACCGCCGCCACGAGGGCTTCGGTGAGAAGCAGCATGCCGGCGGATGAATCCCAGTTCGACGGCACCACGATATGCGCCGGCAGCACATGGCGCGCGACGCGGGCGATGGGAGACAGCCAGGGGTCGGTGAGCAGGACCACGGTCGCTCCTTGCTTGGCGGCCGTTTCGCAAAGGGCCGTCACATCCTCCTGATACCGGCGGATATCGAAGGCGACGATCACGTCCTTCTTGCCAATCTCGATCACCCGGTCGCGCCAGAGGGCCGGCTGGCCTTCGATGAAATCCACTTGGCTGCGCACGATACGCAGATGGCTCTCCGCATAGCGCGCGAGCGCGCCGGTAAAGCGCCCACCCGTGAAATGGATCGACCGACGCGGATCGCTCAACAGGGCGACGACGGCCTCGAACTCGGCGGGCGCGATGTTTTCCACCGTCGCGCTGAGGTTGCCGATCACCGCATCCGCGAAGGAGGCGAGGGGGGAATCGCCCTGCGTTTTGTCGGTGGGGGCTGCCTTGGCGAGGGGCGACAGGAGTTGTGCTTCCAGTTCCTCGCGCAGGTGTTTCTGGAAGTCCGGAAAGCCGCTGAACCCGAGTCGCGTGACGAACCGCAGGGCCGAGGGCGCGGAAATTCCGGCCCGCGAGGCAAATTCCGCCACGGTATCGAGGCCCGCGAAGGGGTAGTGGCTCAGAAGCAGGTGCGCGGCCCGTTTTTCGCTTGGCGTAAAGGATTCCATCTCCTGGCGGATGCGCTCGGCGAGGCTTGGGGGATCACCGGCACGAATGGCGCTGTGCTCTTTCATGTTGGATTGTTTCACTCTCCCGGCTTGACGGCTTGGAAATCATGTACCAGAAATTTCAGAAGAAGGAAAAAGACCAAGAAACGTATCAAGCGTTCAATCGGGGCTTCACCTGCCTTTAAGGCAGGATAACGGAGGACCGCATGGTGCATGCGAGTCGGATGGCTGCCGGTCTTGATGCCGCCTCAGGGGCGGCGGAGCCCGTTGCCATTGTGGAGAACCCGAACGGGCGTTCCCCGATCCTCCTCATCTGCGAACATGCCTCCAACCATCTGCCAGGTCGCTACGGCACGCTCGGGCTCGATGCGGAACAGCTCGAAAGCCATATTGCCTGGGATCCCGGCGCGCTCGGCGTGGCGCAGGCCTTGTCCCGGCTACTCGATGCTCCGCTGATCCATGCCGGCGTGTCGCGCCTCGTGCTCGATCTCAACCGCGAGCCATCGGCGCCGGATTCGATCTGGACGCTCAGCGAGCGCACCTCCATCCCCGGTAATCAAAACCTTGCTGCGGATGAGCGGGCTTATCGCGTTCGCGAGGTCTACGAGGCCTTCCATAATGCGGTGGAAGACTTCGCCGATGAGCGCAAGGCCGCCGGGACGCTCGCGGCTGTCGTCTCCATTCATTCCTTCACGCCCGTTTATCGCGATGTGCCGCGCCCCTGGCAGATCGGCCTCATTTTCGACGAGGACGAGCGACTGGCGCGCTTTGCCGAAGCCAGCCTGCGCAAAGACGCTTCGCTGAACGTGGGCATGAACGAACCCTATTCACCAGCGGACCGGGTGTTCCACACCCTGGAGCGCCACGCCGTTCGGCGCGGGCTCGCACCGCTGATGATCGAGATCCGCAACGACCTGATCCGCACGGAAGACGGACAGGTGTCGTGGGCTAACCGTCTCGCGCCGCTTTTGAGGGAGGGCGCGGGGACGTTATGACAAAGGTCGCGACGCATAATGCGCCGTGGCTCCAGAGGCAGACTATTCTTGGAGGAAGAGTCGATGTCAGTCGGACAAGGAAGTTCCGGGGTTCATGCCCCGCCAACCGGTGCACAAAGCGCCGGCGTTACCTACACCACCGTCGATGAGAGCTATTTCGAGGCACGTCGCCTCAAGCGGCATGCCCGCGTCTGGTCGCTCTGGGCGCTCGGCGTCGGCGCGGTGATCTCGGGCCATTATTCCGGCTGGAACCTGGGGCTGGCCAACGGCTTCGGCTCTATGTTCTTCGCCGCGATCATCATCGCCATCATGTATCTGGGCCTGACCTTCTCCATCGCGGAAATGTCGCCGGCCCTGCCGCATACGGGCGGTGCCTATTCCTTCGCGCGTACCTCCATGGGTCCGTGGGCGGGATACATCACCGGCATCGCCGAGAACATCGAGTTCGTGCTCACCCCTGCGGTGATCGTGTTCTTCATCGGCTCGTACCTGTCGGCGATTTTCGGCACCGCGCCGGAGTTCCAGCCCGTCTATTGGGTGCTCTGTTATGCCTTGTTCGTGGGGCTCAACATCATCGGCGTCGAGCTGTCCTTCAAGGTCACCGTGACCGTGACCGTGCTGGCGCTTGCATGCCTCGTGGTGTTCTACGTGTCGGTTCTGCTTTCGGGTCAGTTCGACTTCTCGCGCTGGGCACTGAACATCGGCTCCGACGGCGCCGAGCTGCCGAATGGCGGCGGGCCGTTCCTGCCCATGGGCATCGCCGGCATCTTCGCCACCATGCCGTTCGCCGTGTGGCTCTTCCTCGCCATCGAGCAGCTGCCGCTGGCGGCTGAAGAGACGCACGATCCGCAGCGTGACATGCCCAAGGGCATCATCGCCGGCATCTTCACGCTGATCGCCTCGGCCTTCTGCGTGGTGTTCCTGAACTCGGGCATCGGGCCGGGCGCGTTCGGCGTCGCGAAGTCGGGCGAACCGCTTCTCGACGGTTTCCGTACTCTGTTCGGTTCGGACATCGCCAAGATCCTGGCGGCGGTGGCTGTGATCGGTCTCATCGCCTCGTTCCACACGATCATCTTCGCCTTCGGACGGCAGATCTACTCGCTCTCGCGGGCAGGCTACTTCCCGTCCTTCCTGTCGGTGACGCATGGAACGCGCAAATCGCCTCACGTGGCTCTCGTGACCGGCGCGCTGCTCGGCCTGACGGTGATGCTGATCATCTGGTTCGTGCGCGGCTCGGAAGCAGGCGCCACCGTCATCGGCGGCACGCTTCTCAACATGGCGGTCGCAGGCGCGATGCTGGCCTACTTCATGCAGGGCATGTCCTACATCGTCCTCAAGAAGAAGTTTCCGCATCTGGCCCGGCCCTATAAGAGCCCGTTCGGCATCGCGGGCGCTGCGGTCTGCATGATCATCGCCGCCATCACCCTGTACTTCCAGTTCACGGACCCCGTGTTCCGGGTGGCGGTGATTGGCGTCGCCATCTACTACGCCATCATGATGGCGTACTTCCTGCTGATCGGCCGTCACAAGCTCATCCTCTCGCCTGAGGAAGAGTTCGCGCTCACCAAGGGCGAGGCCGAATACAAGTCCTATTGATCGCAATTGGAGAGCGCGCATGATGTGCGCTCCCTTTCATCTTCTCGTTTGGGGTTTCGAGCATGACAGCTCCCAAGATCAAGAATGCCGCCGATGCCGCGGAGTACGTCCGCAGCCGCGATCTTCCTTTCGTGAAGATCGGCGTCACGGACGTGGACGGCATCATGCGCGGCAAGTACATGGCCCGCGACAAGTTCGAGTCCGCTCTCGAAAAGGGCTTCGGGTTCTGCGACGTGGTGCTGGGCTGGGACTCCAACGATCAGCTCTACGACAACACCAAGCTCACGGGCTGGCATACCGCCTATCCCGATGCGACCGCGCGGATCATCCCTGAATCCATGCGCCTCATCCCATTCGAAAACGACCTACCGTTCTTCCTCGCCGAGTTCGAAGGCTATGCCGAGGAGGCCTGTCCGCGCGGCGTGCTGCGCCGGGTGCTGAAGAAAGCGGAGGACATGGGCTTCGCCGTCTCGGCGGCGGCCGAGTTCGAGTTCTTCGTGTTCGAGGAGACGCCGCATTCCGTGCGCGAAAAAGGTTACAAGAACCTCAAGAACATCACTCCGGGTTACTTCGGCTATTCCGTGCTGCGCTCGGGCGTGCACGCGGATTTCTATCACGAGCTTCTCGAACTCGCGAACAAGATGGATTTCGAGATCGAGGGCCTGCACACCGAAACAGGACCGGGTGTGCTGGAAGCGGCGATCCGCGTCGACGATGCGCTTAAGGCTGCCGACAAGGCCGCGCTCTTCAAGACATATACCAAGATTCTCGCCCAGAAACGCGGCTGGATGGCGACCTTCATGGCCAAGTGGTCGAACGACTGGCCCGGCCAGTCGGGCCATCTTCACACCTCGCTGCGCGACATCAACACCGGCAAGGGCGCGTTCTATGACGCCAATGCCAAGCACAACATGTCGGAGGCCATGCGGTGGTTCGTGGGTGGCCAGCAGCAGCTGATGCCCGAGATGCTGGCGATGGTCGCCTGCACGGTGAACAGCTACACGCGCCTCATTCCCGGTTTCTGGGCACCGACCGATTCCGCCTGGGGCGTTGAGAACCGCACCACGGCGCTTCGCGTCATTCCCGGTTCGGAAAAGTCGCAGCGCGTGGAGTATCGCGTCGCCGCCGCCGACATCAACCCGTATATCGCGCTCGCCGCCGCCATCGGCACCGGCCTCTGGGGCATCGAGAACCGGGTCGATCCGGGTGAGCCGATTCAGGGCAATGCCTATGCGGTCGAACACCCCAAGGAGCGGGCTTTACCGCGCTCACTGGGCGAAGCGGCTGCTCGGTTGAGGGCCTCGCAGCCCGCGCGCCAGCTCTTCGGCGACACCTTCGTCGAGCATTATGCGTCAACGCGCGAATGGGAGGAGAGGGAATCCCGCAAGGCCATCACCGATTGGCAGCTCGCCCGTTACTTCGAAATCATTTAATAGTTTCACGAACTTAAAAGAGGAGAGGACTATGATCCGTGTGGATCATAGTCCTTCGAACATTATCATGACTGATACCGATATCGTCCTTATCTCCCCCATCGATGGACGCGAGCTCGTCCGCCGCCCCATCATGTCTGAATCCGCCATCGACGCGGCCATTACGTCGGCGCGCGCTGCGCAAAAGGCTTGGCGCAACGTGCCGATCGCGGAACGCGCTGCGAAGGTCTCGGCCTTCCTCGATGCGCTGATCGCCATGAACCAGGAGGTGGTGCCGGAAATCGCCCAGATGATGGGCCGTCCGGTACGCTATGGCGGCGAGTTCCGCGGCGTGGAAGAGCGTGCGCGCTACATGATCGGCATCGCCGAAAAGAGCCTGCAGAACATCCCTGCGGAGGAAGAGAAGCCAGGCTTCCACCGTATGATCAAGCGTGAGCCGGTCGGCCTCGTGCTCGTCATCGCGCCATGGAACTACCCTTATCTCACAGCGATCAACACCGTCGTGCCCGCGCTCATGGCGGGCAACGCGGTGCTGCTCAAGCATGCCTCACAGACGGTTCTGGCGGGCGAGCGCTTCCAGATGGCGATGGACCGCGCGGGCATCCCGAAGGGCCTGTTCCAGAACATGCATCTTTCCCATGATCAGACGAGCCGCATCTTGGGTAACGGTCTTGTCGATCACTGTAACTTCACCGGCTCCGTCTCCGGTGGACGCTCCATCGAGCGTGCAGCCGCCGGCAGCTTCACCTCGCTCGGCCTCGAACTCGGCGGCAAGGATCCGGCCTATGTTCGTGAAGACGCGAATATCGACCATGCCATCGAGAACCTCGTCGACGGCGCGTTCTTCAACTCGGGCCAATGCTGCTGCGGCATCGAGCGTATCTATGTGCACGAGAAGCATTACGACCGCTTCGTCGAGGGCGCTGTGAACCTCGTCAACACTTACGTGCTCGGCAACCCGTTGGAGGAAGCGACCACGCTCGGTCCGATGGCGCATAAGCGCTTCGCCGATCTCGTGCGCCAGCAGAATGCGGAAGCGGTAGCGAAGGGCGCGAAGGCGCATATCGACACGAAGAAGTTCGCGGCTGACGTGGGCAGCACCGCTTACCTTGCGCCGCAGGTGCTGACGAATGTCGATCATACCATGAGCGTCATGCGCGAGGAGAGCTTCGGTCCCACCGTCGGCATCATGAAGGTGAAGGGCGACGAGGAGGCGATCCACCTCATGAACGACTCGCCCTATGGCCTTTCCGCCGCGATCTGGACCTCCGACGTCGATGCGGCAGAAGCCATCGGCGAGAAGCTCGAGACCGGCACCGTCTTCATGAACCGCTGCGACTATCTCGATCCCGCGCTCGCCTGGACCGGCGTGAAGGATACGGGTCGTGGCGCAAGCCTGTCGCGTCTCGCCTACGAGTCGCTCACCCGTCCGAAATCCTACCACCTCCGTCAGATCTGATTGAAAGCATCATGACCACGTCTCCCCGCTCCAACTGGAATTATCCCACCGCAATCCGCTTCGGCGCAGGCCGCATCTCGGAATTGGCCGAAGCCTGCAAGTCGGTCGGCATGCAGGCTCCGCTCATCGTGACGGACCCGTTCCTCGCGACGCAACCGATGACGAAGGCCGCGCTCGACCAGCTGCTTTCCGCCGGACTGAAGGCCGCGATCTTCTCCGAGATCAAGCCGAATCCGGTCGAGACGAATGTCTACAAGGGTCTCGAAGCCTTGAAGGCAGGCAAGCATGACGGCGTCGTCGCCTTCGGCGGCGGCTCCGCGCTCGATGCGGGCAAGGTCATCGCCTTCATGGCGGGCCAGACGCGTCCCATGTGGGATTTCGAGGATGTCGGCGATTGGTGGACCCGCGCGGACCCCAAGGGCATCCAGCCGATCATCGCTGTGCCGACAACGGCGGGCACGGGCTCGGAAGTCGGCCGCGCGGGCGTGATCACGCAGGAAGCGACGCACACCAAGAAGGTGATCTTCCATCCGCTCATGATGCCGAAGATCGTGATCTGCGATCCGGAGCTGACGGTCGGCATGCCGCCTCACATCACGGCGGGCACGGGCCTCGATGCGCTGGCTCATTGCATCGAAGCCTATTGCGCACCGGGCTATCACCCGATGGCCGACGGCATCGCGGTCGAAGGCATCCGCCTCGTGAAGGAATACCTGCCGCGCGCTTATAAGGACGGCAAGGATATCGAAGCCCGCGCGCAGATGATGTCGGCAGCCGCCATGGGCGCCACCGCCTTCCAGAAGGGCCTTGGCGCGATCCACGCGCTCTCGCATCCGACCGGCGCGCTCTACGACACCCACCACGGCCTGACCAACGCAGTCTTCATGCCGTATGTTCTGGTCTATAACCGCAAAGCTATCGAGCAGCGGATCGAGCGTCTTGCCGCCTATATCGGGCTTGAGCCGTCGTTCCAGGCATTCCTCGACTGGGTGCTGAAAATCCGCAAGGATCTCGGCGTGCCGCATACGCTGGAAGGCCTGAAGGTCGACGCCGCTCGCTTTGACGAGATGTCGGAGATGGCGCCGAACGATCCCACCGCCGGCGGCAATCCGGTGCCGATCACCAAGGAGAGCTCGCGCAAGCTCTTGGAGGATGCGCTCGCCGGACGGCTCTGATCAGTTCAGCCATCTGACAAAAGAAAAGGCATCGCTGTTATTCGCAGCGATGCCTTTTGCATGTGGGGCGTAGCGATTAAGCAGCTTCCGCCTTGCGCTCCAGCGATGCCTTGTGCTTGGAGCGAACGCCCTTCAGGGCCTCGGCCCAGACATGGAGTTCGTCCAGCATCGCGGCAGCCGAGGTCTTGTAGATGTCGGGAGCGTTGAGCTTGCCGTTCTGCAGGTTCTGGAAAACCATCGGCATCGGCACGCCTTCTGGAACCGGCGTCATCCTGAAGGTGGTGAGAATCTGCTTCGCCAGCTGAACGGCGCGCATGCCGCCTGAGATTCCGCCATAGCTGACGAAACCGGCGGGAGTGTAGTTCCACTCCAGCGACAGATAGTTCAGCGCATTGAGCAGCGATGGCGGCGGAGCGAAATTGTATTCGGGCGTCACGAACACGAAGGCATCTGCTTCGGCGACACTGTCGCTCCAGGCCTTTGTGTGGGCATAATGATAGTTGCGCAGGCGCGGATGCTCAGGCTCGTTGAAGACCGGCAGGTTGAAATCGGCGAGGTCCACCAGCACTGGGTCGAACTTGCCATGCTCGGCGGCAAAATCGTTGAACCATGTGGCGATGCTGGGGCCGATCCGGCCAGGGCGGGTGCTGGCGACGATCGTGTGAAGCTTGAGAGCCATCGTATCTCCTGGATTTGCAAAACAAGGGACCTATATTTAAGTTCCCTTTTGTAACCGAGGCTCATTAAGTAACTTATTGGGCCCAGCGCAAGGAGGCACTTTCATGTCACCCAGTCACATTCATGTGCCCACCAGCTGTCATACGGTCACTGAGATCCTGTCCCGCGTCGGCGACAAGTGGAGCGTCCAGGTCGTCGTGCAGCTTGGCGAAGGATCCAAAAGATTCAATGAGTTACGCCGCATCGTCAGCGGCATTTCCCAGCGTATGCTGACGCTGACCCTGCGCGGCCTGGAGCGCGATGGCCTCGTCACGCGCACCGTTTACCCCACGATTCCGCCTCGTGTGGAGTACGAGCTCACAGGGCTGGGTTGCTCCCTGCTCAAGACTGTACGGGGTCTCGGAGCCTGGGCCATCGAGAACAGGGACGAAATTCTCGAGGCGCGGCGGCGTTTCGATGAGACCGGTTCACCAGAGGGCCGGCGGTCGGATGCCGCCTAAGCCCTGGTTTTAGGCGGCGCTTTTCTGCTTCAGAAGGTTCCATAGACCGGCGTCGTGGAAATCGGCGAGCGTGGCATCCGCGCCGGCCTTCATCATTTCCCCAGCGCTGAGGCCGGTCAGCACGCCGAAGGAATAGATCCCGGCGCCTTTGGCGGCTTTCATGCCCGAGGGCGAATCCTCGAAGGCGATGGCCTCGTCGGCGCGCACGCCGAGGCGCTCAAGCGCAGTCAGGTAGGGCAGGGGATCGGGCTTGCCGCGCTCCACCTGATCGATGGTGATCTGGACCGGAAAATATGAGGCAAGGCCCAGCACATCCAGCATGTGGTCCGCGTTCAGGCGCGGTGCGTTGGTGACGAGCGCGATCTTGATGCCCTGCGCCTTGGCCCAGTCCAGAACCTCCATCAGTCCAGCCAAAGGCTCCAGATCGAGCGCGAGGCGGCGGAAGGCGGCTTCCTTCTCGTCAGCGAAGGCTTCGTGATCCTCGACACCGAGATGCGGCAGGAGGGAGGCGAAGATCGCCGGGTTAGTGCGTCCGATGATGGTGGAGTGATAGATCTCATCGTCGATGGCAACGCCCTGCGGCCCCAGAACCTCGGCGAAGGCCCGCAGGTGGATCGGGTCGCTGTGGACCAGGGTGCCATCCATATCGAAAATTAGAGCCTTGAGCATCGGTAAGTCTCTCGCAAAGTCAGGGTGCGACCGTGTGATACGCTGTTTCGCCTAAAAAGGCACCCTGTTGGAAATGCAGGTCTGCCTTATAGATAATGGTGGGGTCAACCACCAGAGAAAGCATGCTCCCGCCCATGGATCGAGCCTCATCCCGCCAAGCTGAAATGCCATCCCGGCCAAGGATCATCAGGAAAATCCGGGAGCTGTACGAAGGTGATACGGTTGAGGCCCACAGTTTCCGCTATGGGCTGCTCGTCTTCGATATGGTGACGATCTTGTTCATCGTCGTCACATCCTTCCTGCCGCGCTCGCCTTTCATGGAATGGGCCGATGTGGTCATCGGTCTCGCTGTCCTCGCCGATTTCGTGGCGCGCCTCGCCATCAGCCGAACTCCATGGCGAGATCTGGCGCATCCGATCACGATTGCGGATCTTGCCTCCATCGTGTCTTTCCTGGCGCCCATCGTCGGAGAGGGCATCGGGTTCCTGCGCATCCTGCGCACCTTGCGACTCCTGCATACCTATCAGTTGCTGGCGCGGTTGCGAAAGGACAGCACGTTCTTCCGGCGCAACGAGGAGCTGATCATCGCCGCCGTCAATCTCGGCGTGTTCATCTTCGTCATGACGGGCTTCGTCTACGAGACGCAGCGCTGGACGAACAGCCATATCGGCAACTACATCGACGCGCTGTACTTCACCATAGCCGCCCTCACCACCACCGGCTTCGGAGACATCACGCTGACCGGCACGCTGGGCCACCTGATTTCGGTGGTGATCATGATCTTCGGCGTGACGCTTTTCCTGCGTCTCGTTCAGGTTCTGCTCAGGCCCAACAAGGTGCGCCATCCCTGTCCCGTCTGCGGGTTGCAGCGGCATGACAGGGATGCGGTTCATTGCAAGGCCTGCGGCACCACCCTCAATATTCCCGATGAGGGCGCGGTTTAGGCATCACGCATTCGGAATGATGGCCACGCCCCGCTTCTTCGCGAAGGAGATCGAGACGGGCGATCCGATGGCCAAGGGCTCCGGCCGCGCATATTGCACGACGAACAGGTTGCCGATGGGGCTATCCACCTCGTATTCCACCTGTGTGCCGAGATAGGACGCCTTCTTCACCTCGCCGGTAATCGCGCCGGGAGCAGCGTCCTCATTCATCAGGATGGCGTCCGGGCGGACGGCGAGCTTCACGGGGCCTTTGCTCACGTTGCGATGAGGCAGATGAAGGGTCGCGGAACCGATCCGCACATGGGCGTCAGCGCCCACCACATCCACGACTTCGCCGGAAATGATGTTGGCATCGCCGATGAAATCGGCAACGAACAGATCGGCCGGCTGCTCGTAAAGCTCACGGGGCGTACCGGTCTGCGCGATGCGGGCGTTCGACATCACGATGATGTGGTCGGAAACGGCGAGCGCCTCCTCCTGATCGTGCGTGACATAACCGACTGTCAGATTGAGGCTCTGCTGCAATTCGCGAATGTCTTCACGCACGCGGCGGCGGAGCTTGGCGTCGAGATTGGACAAGGGCTCGTCGAAGAGAAGCACCTGCGGCTCCAGCACGAGCGCGCGCGCCACGGCCACACGCTGCTGCTGGCCGCCGGAAAGTTCGGACGGTGCGCGCTTCTCGAGACCTTTGAGGCCGATGAGAGAAAGCTTCTCCATGGCCATCTCGTTGGCGTCCTTCTTCGAGATGCCCTGCACGGTCGGGCCGTACGCGACGTTCTCCAGCACCGACATATGCGGGAAGAGCGCGTAGGACTGGAACACCATGCTCACGTCACGGTCGGCGGCGGAGAGATGAGTGACGTCCTTGCCGCCGATGAGGATCTGGCCTTCGCTCGCCATCTCAAGTCCGGCGATCATGCGCAACGTCGTGGTCTTGCCGCAGCCCGAGGGGCCGAGAAGGGTGACGAGCTGACCGGGCTCGATGGTGAAAGACACGCTGTCGACAGCCGTCACGTTTCCGTAGCGCTTCGTCACGTTGCGGAATTCGACCGACGCCGCCTGCTTCTTGGAGGCCGGGGTGCGGGACAGGGTGCTTAAGGATGACATCTGGTTCATGGGATGGCCTGCACGGCAACGGGAGTGGTGGAGGTGCTTGCGGAGCGGCGCCCGAGACGCCGCTCGCCGACGGCCAGCTGGATCGCCGTGATGGCAACCAGCATGACTACGATGAGCACGGTGGAATAGGCGATGGCGAGGCCGAACTCACCGGCCTCGACGCGGCCGACGATGTAGGTGGTGGCCATGTTGTACTCAGCGGTGACCAGGAAGATCACGGCGCTGACCGCTGTCATCGCACGCACGAAGGAATACACCAATGATGCGACGATGGCGGGGCGCAGCAGCGGCAGCACCACGCGGCGCATGGTGGTGGCCGAGCGCGCGCCGAGGGTGAGGGATGCTTCGTCCAGGCTCTTGTCGATCTGGCTCAACGTTGCGATGCCGGAGCGCACGCCCACCGGCATGTTGCGGAACACGAAGCACATGACCAGCACGAAGCCCGTACCGGTGATCTCGATCGGCGGCACGTTGAAGGCGAGGATGTAGGACACGCCCACGACCGTGCCTGGAATGGCGAAGCTGAGCAGCGTGCCGAACTCGAACGAGCGCTGGCCGGAGAAGCGCTGGCGGGTGAGAAGATAAGCCGTCAGCAGGCCGATGGCGGCGGTGAGCGGAGCGGAGAGAGCCGCCACCTTCACGGTCGCGAAGAACGAGTTCCACGCGGAGCCGGAGAAGTAGAGACCCCAATCGGCACGCTCCACGCGGAAGGCGGTGAGGAAGTGCTCGAGGGTCGGCGTGTAGTCGCGGCCCATGGAACGCACGAAGGCGCCGACGACGATGATCGCATAGACGGCAACCGTGAACAGCGCCCACGGAATGGCCGTGAAGTAGGAGGCCATGGCCACACGGCGGGGAAGGGGCAGCGGAATGCCCGCATCGCCCTTGCCGGTCACCGTGGTGTAGACCTTCTTGCCGAGCCAGGCATGCTGCAGCCAGAACGCACCGAGGGTAAAGGCGAGAAGGATCAGCGACAGCACGGCGGCTCGCCCCTGATCCTGCTGCGCGCCGACGACGGCGAAGAAGATTTTAGTGGAAAGAACCTCGTAATTGCCGCCGAGCACGAGCGGATTGCCGAAATCGGCCAGACTCTCGACGAAGCCGAGAAGGAAGGCATTGGCGAGGCCGGGCCGCATGAGCGGCAGCGTCACGGTGAGGAAGGTGGTCCAGCTCTTGGCGCGTAGAGTCTGCGAGGCTTCCTCGAGTGTCGGGCTGATTCCCTGAACCACGCCGATGAGCACGAGGAAGGCGATGGGCGTGAATGCCAGGAGCTGTGCGATGAACACGCCGGGAAGGCCGTAGATCCAGCGCGTGCGCGGAATGCCGAACCATTCGAACATCACGACGGAGAGTGCGCCCGAACGGCCGAAGAGCAGGATCAGCGCGAGGCCGATCACGAAAGGCGGCGTGATGATGGGCAGCACGCTCATGATGCGCAGGAGCTTCTTGTAGCGGAAAGCCGTGCGCGTTGCGATGAGCGCGAAGGCGAGGCCGAGCGCCGTGGTGCCGAAGGCAACGAGCACTCCGAGGAACAGGGTGTTCCAGGCCACGCCGCAGCGCAGGTCGCCTGTCAGGCAGTCCAGGCCCCAGATCGACCTGTCCATGAACTTCGCCACGAATTCGAGAGGCGCGAAATTGCCGTTATTGTCGGCAAACGCGCTGGCGAGGATCGTGGAAACGGGGAAGAAGACGAAAACGAGAATGAGCGCGATGACGATGCCGATGGAGGACGTGACGAAGGCATCGCCCCGGCACCAGCCGCGCGCCGCAAGGCCATGGCAGAGAATGATGAGGAAAGCGGTTGCCGTGAGCGCCGCGCCATAGCCCATGCCGGCCTGACTCGGCCCGGGTTCACCGAAGGCACCCTTGAGGACATCGAAAGTCCAGCCGTTGAGGCCGATGGCGAAGCCTTGAAGGACGATCAGTGCGAGCCCGAGAGCGCCCGATGCCACAAGCCAATTGCTGTTCGAGGAGAGCGAGGGCAGCGCCACGGGGCGCAGGCTTATGAGCAATGGCACGAGGATCGGCAGAAGCCACCAGGTGCCGCGCATGCTGTGCAGGAGTGCTGATCCGCCCACGAAATAATCGATGAAGGTGGGAGCGGCGGCGCGGTCGAATCCATACCAGGGCAGAAGGGCGTAACCGACCCAGCCTAGAACGATCCAGCCAAGGGTTGCCCGTGACATGTCTGTTCTCGCGTAAAGACTGATGCGGGGCTCTGTCGGAGCCCGGCTTTGACAGTGATCATATGAAAAAGAGTTCCCGGCGGAGCGTATCATCGCTCCGCCGGGCCGCATTCAGGCCGACTATTTCGGCAGATTCTTCACCTCGTTGTCCCACTTGGACAAGAGGCGCTTGCGCTCTTCAGACGAGCCGTACTTCGCGAAGTCGAAGTTGATCAGCTTGATGTCGCCGAGCTTCGGAGCCTCCGGCGGGATCGGCGTGGCCTTGTTGGACGGCACTTGGTACGACTTCGTCTCCGCACCGGTCTTCTGAGCATCGGCGGTCAGGGCCCAGTCATAGAACTTCTTGGCGTTGTCCAAGTTCTTGGCGCCCTTGATGATCGACATGGAGCCGATCTCATATCCAGTGCCTTCGCAGGGAGCCACGACCTTCACAGGCGCCTTGTCCACGACCATCGTGACGATGTCGTGCATGAAGGCGATGCCGGCGGTGGTTTCGCCAAGGGCCATGGCCTTCGCCGGAGCGGCGCCCGACTTGGTGTATTGGTTGATGTTCTTGTGCAGGGCCTTCAGGTACTCGAAGCCCTTATCCTCGCCCATGATCTGGACGATGGTGGCGAGCAGCGTATAGGCCGTGCCGGAGGAGTTCGGGTCGGCGACCTGCACTTCGTCCTTCAGTTCCGGCTTCAGGAGATCGGCCCAGCACTTCGGCTCGCCGACGCCGTTCGACTTGGCGAGGTCCGTGTTGTAGCCGAAGCCCAGAGCGCCCGAATAGATGCCGACAGTGCGCTGCTTGGACTGCTCCCACTGGCGTACGGCCCAGTCCTGAAGCTCGCTCATCTTCGGCGACTTGTACTCGACGGTCAGGCCTTCCTCGGCTGCCTGCATGTGCGGATCGCCCGTGCCGCCCCACCAGATGTCGGCGCGCGGGTTGGCCGATTCCGCCTTCACCTGAGCGAAGACCTCGCCGGCGCTCTTGCGGGTCATGGAGACTTTGATGCCGGATTCACGCTCGAAGGCGTTGACCATGGCGCGGCACCATTCTTCCTGCACGCCGCAATACATGACGAGCGCGCCCTGCGCCTGCGCCGCGCCTGCGGACAGGAACGACAAAGCCGTCATGGAGCCTGCGAGCATGGTGGCCGCAATGAGATTCTTCTTCAGTTTCATCAGTATCCTCCCGGTAGATGATTGTTATGGTTTTTGTTGGTCGGCTAAGCTCTCTCCAATGAAGCCCGTGGTCAAGAGCCTTGCCGCCGATAGTCGTGAATTTTCGGAATAGTGTAGCTGTTACGGCTCTTTAGCGATGCCTGTCGCGGCCATGATGGCTTGAGCAAGCTCGGGCGTGCAGCCTAGAACGGGGTTGCCGCTACGCAAGCCGTCTTTGGCGAGGAAGTTGTTCGTCCAGCCACCGGCTTCCTCGATGATGAGAAGCCCCGCCAAAGCATCCCACGAATTGATGTGAAGCTCGCAATAGCCGTCGATGCGCCCGTCGGCCACGTAAGCCAAGCCAAGCGTGCCGGAGCCCGCGCGGCGCACGTTGCAACCGCTCTTCTTCAATTTCTCCACGGAGGCGATGTAGGGTTCCGGCGGCAGGCGCGACGACCAGCCGGCCTCCACCGTGGCCTGGCGCATGTCGGCGACGCCGCTCACGCGGATAGGCTCGCCGTTCAGAAAAGCCCCGCTTCCGCGCTGGGCTGTATAGAGTTCGGCATGCATGACGTTATAGATCACGCCGATCTCCACCCGGTTGTCGCGCACGAAGGCAATGGAGATCGCGAAATGCGGAATGCCGCGGGCGAAGTTGGCGGTGCCGTCGATGGGATCGACCACCCAGACGTCGCGCTCGAAGGAACCGCCGCCTTCCTCGCCGAAGAAGGAATCGGTGGGGAAGAGAGTGGTCAGGCGGCTGCGGATCAGCTCTTCCACTTCTGCGTCTGTCGCCGTCAGGAAGTCCTGATGACCCTTAAAGTCGGGGCGCTGCGAGCGCGGGCGCTCAAGAAAGCGCTTGCGCGCCAGCACGCCCGCCTCACGCGCGATGGCGCAGGCTGCGGCAAATCTCACATCCAGGTCGTTGGTCGTCATAGCGTCTTGGCGCTCCCCAGGGATCAAAAGTCGGGCCGGTTAGTTATCAGGCGTTCATCCAGATATGTGATAATGAAGAGTCACTTAGCTGTCAGAGAAGGACGATACCCTCAATGTTGCTGAATTGATCCTTTATTAGCCGGCTCAAATCAATTACGTTACAAATTATCTCCCTTGGTATCCTACTCTCGTCGAATGCCCCGCATCCCAAAAGAAGAGCTCAGTCAGATCGCAGCGCTTCCCTTCCGCATCAGGGAGGGGAGGGTCGAAGTATTGCTCGTCACATCCCGCGAGACGAAGCGGTGGCTGATCCCCAAGGGTTGGCCGATGAAGGGCAAGAAGCCCCACAAGGCGGCTGCTCAGGAGGCGGAGGAGGAGGCCGGTGTCAAGGGCGAGATCAGGAACGAGCCCCTGGGTTATTACGATTACTGGAAGCGCCGTGCCTCGCATTTCGACCTGTGTCGCGTGAACGTCTACCCCCTTGAAGTCTCCAAGCAACTCAAGTCCTGGCGGGAGAAAGGGCAGCGGGAGGCACGGTGGTTCGCGGTCGAGGACGCCGCTCATCAGGTGCTGGAGCCGGCGCTCGCGGATCTCATCCGCAGACTTCCCGAGCATGTGGGAGACCTTGCTCCCATGAATGTGTAACCGGAAATTTAGGGCGTAAAAGGGAACGCATCGCTCTCCAAGAAGTATTCCAACGGCAAGACCGGCAAGTTTCAAGGCTTGGCCGTTTCCCAAGAGGCTTGAAGGAGAGTTCGATGAAGGCGCTTGTTTGGCACGGCACCACTGATATCCGCTGCGATTCCGTTCCAGATCCAGAGATCGAGCATCCGCGCGACGCGATCATCAAGGTGACGAGTTGCGCCATCTGCGGCTCGGACCTTCACCTTTACGATCATTTCATGCCCGGCATGAAGAACGGCGACATCATGGGCCATGAGACCATGGGCGAGGTCGTCGAGGTCGGCGCGCAGGCCAAGGGGAAGCTGAAGGTGGGCGATCGCGTGGTGATCCCTTTCACCATCATCTGCGGCGAGTGCGATCAGTGCAAGCGCGGCAACTTCTCCGTCTGCGAGCGCACCAACCGCAACGGCCATATCGCGGCGAAGGCCTTCGGACATTCCACGGCGGGCCTCTTCGGCTACACGCATCTCACTGGCGGCTATCCGGGCGGGCAGGCGGAATATCTGCGCGTTCCTTTCGCCGACACCACGCACATCAAGGTGCCGAACGGCATTCCGGACGAGAAGTTGCTGTTCTTGAGCGATATCTTTCCGACCGGTTGGCAGGCCGCCGTGCAATGCGACATCCAGCCGGACGACACGGTGGCGATCTGGGGCGCGGGCCCCGTCGGCCAGATGACGGTTCGCAGCGCGATCCTGCTCGGCGCGAAGCAGGTCGTCGTGATCGACCGCGTTCCCGAACGCCTTGCCATGGCGCAAGCCGGTGGTGCGATCACCATCAACTTCGATGAGGAAAGCGTCATCGAACGCCTGAACGAGCTCACCAACGGAAAAGGTCCTGAGAAGTGCATCGATGCGGTCGGCATGGAGGCCCACGCGGCGGGAACCATCGACGCGATGTATGACCGCGTGAAGCAGGCAGCGATGATGGAGACGGATCGTCCGCACGTGCTGCGTGAGATGGCTTATGTCTGCCGCCCCGCAGGCGTTCTCTCGATTCCCGGCGTCTATGGCGGACTTCTCGACAAAATCCCCTTCGGTGCGATCATGAACAAGGGGCTGACGATCCGTACCGGACAGACCCATGTAAACCGCTGGACGGACGATCTTCTGCGCCGCATCGAGGATGGCCAGATCGATCCTTCCTTTGTCATCACCCACACGGTTGGCCTCGAAGAAGGGCCCGACATGTACAAAATCTTCCGCGACAAGCAGGACGGCTGCATCAAGGTCGTGCTCAAGCCATAAGAGGTGACACCATGCGATACGAAACCGACAGAACCCGAAGGCAGGGTCACGCCGATACGGCCACCGATACCCTGGCACGAGGCCTCGGTCTCTTCTCCATCGCTCTCGGCATCGCCGAGGTAGTTGCGCCGCGCACGCTTGCCCGTGCGCTCGGCATGAAGGGGCAGGAAGGATTGATCGCGGGCTACGGCGTGCGTGAGATCGCGACCGGCATCGGCATTCTTGCGTCGAAGGATCCGACACCCTGGATTTGGGGGCGCGTGGCGGGCGATGGGCTAGACTTAGCGACCCTCGCCACGGCGCTCGAAGGCGACAATCCGAAAAAGAGCAATGTGGGTATCGCCATGGCGGCGGTTGCCGGCGTGACGGCGCTCGATGTTTATTGTGCGCAGACGTTGAGCCGCGAGACCCCGCATCCACTGCCGCCGCTACAGGATTATTCGGACCGTACGGGCTATCCGAGCGGCATCGAGCAATCGCATGGTGCTGCGAGAGATTTCGAAGTTCCCCGCGACTTCCGGATTCCCGATGCGTTGCGTCCCTATACGCAGCCCGAGCTTCCGCAGCGGCCCATGCCAGGCCTTTGAGGCATGGCGAAGCCGCAGGTCTTTACGATCGGCTATGAGGGAGCGGATGTGGACCGCTTCCTCACCACTCTGAAGGATGCAGGCGCGGCGACGCTTGCCGATGTGCGGGCGGTCGCGCTCTCCCGCAAGCGTGGCTTCTCCAAATCGGCCCTGCGCGATGCCTTGGCGAACCAAGGCATCGGCTACGAGCATTTCATCAAGCTTGGAACGCCGAAAGAGGGCCGCCAGGCTGCAAGGGCAGGGGATGCGGACCTCATGCGCCGCATCTATTGCGATGAGGTGCTCGCGACCGAGGATGCGCAGGTGGCTTTTCGTGATCTGGAGGCGCTTGCCGCATCCCGGCCGATCTGCCTCCTGTGCTTCGAGCGGGACCCCGTCAATTGCCATCGGCGTGTGCTGTCGCAGCGACTGGAGAAGCTGGGATTCGAAGCGGTGGACATAACCGTGCTGTGAAGAGAATGCTTTGAGCAGGCTCCGCTTCCGAGTGGTGTCTTACGTTACGGTATTAAATTGCACTTTTTGGAGCTGCGAGTTATTGCTTTGCCCTGATTTAAAAGTTTTGCCCGGATTAGTGATCGCCGGTGCAGCAAATTTATTCGGGGGACTTTGATGAGCGCTAAGGTATTAACTGGTCTGATCTTTTCCCTGCTACTGGGGACGGGGCCCGTTCATTCCGCGGAATTGAAGCCCTATCAGAAGGACGCTCTCGAGCAACTGGAAGAAACCCACGGTAATATGTGGCCCATGCTCAAGCCGCATTTCGAGGGCGTGATCCGGAAATCCTCCGAAGAGGAAGTTAAAGCTCTCGTCAAGGCGGTCACCGAAACAAAGGGTAATGACGGCGCTCCTGGCGGTTCTAAAGCTCCTGCTCCTGCCGATTCCAATGAAGAGGAAACAGCAGACTCTGACGCTCCAGACGCTTGGGAAATGGCCGAGGCAGCCCGCGAGGATCTCAAGATGCAGATCGATAAGCCTTACGAGGCCTTTATCGCGCACGTTGCAAAACTAGACATCGCGCGACGCATGATCAGCGATCAGTCTCGCGACGGAATCTACAATGCCGAAAAGAGTTTTCGCCTGAACGGGGTGACCGACGCCTTCCGGAACAGCAAGTTCATCAGCAGCAAATCCATCGCTGATGGATTGGAAGAGGTTCGCTTGGTACGGGAAAAGCTGGTGGCCAGTAAGAAATACTACAAGGTCAGTCTCCCCACGGGAAATCCGCCTGACAACACAAACGCCATCCGCAGCATCGTCTCCGATGCGACTGCACGGATTACGACTCTCAACAACCAGTACGGCAAGATTGCCGCCACTTTGCAAAAGCAGATGAATGTGAGCTATGTCGATCAGATCAACAAGCTTCTGGCCGAGCGGGAGCGGCACAACAAATCGCTGAGTGCAGAGGTGGCTAAGATCGTGGCCGATATGAACACCAAGATTGCCGAGCAAGACATTGCCCTGTTCAACTGGATGATCAAACCTCTGAAAGAAGCGCAGCCGCAAGCAGGGCCATCCGCGAAACCATAAAGCCGACGCTGTTCTCACCCATCGGTCGCATTGCAGCGGGCTAGTGCTTTCTGGACCCTTAGTCGTGGCCTGCAGGCCTGAAGCCTATCACGACTTCGAGGACTCCTTTCTTGGGTAAGGAGCCTTTTTTCATGCGGCAAGGTTGCTCAAGCTCTGCCTCTCCCCTCTGGACAAGCGGACATAGGGCCCATAAGTGAATCTCATGTTCGAGGCAAAACCGCTCCCGCAGACCGACAGCAAACGCGACTTGTATGCGTCGCTGGCCCAGCAAATGGCCGCCCTTCTGGATGGCGAGCCGGATGCAATCGCCAACGCGGCCAACATGTCGGCGTTGATCTATCAGTTCCTGCCCGATCTCAACTGGGCTGGATTCTATTTCATGCGCGGGCCCGAGCTCGTGCTGGGGCCTTTCCAGGGTAAAGCAGCCTGCGTGCGCATTGCCGTCGGCCGAGGCGTGTGCGGTACGGCCGTGGAGCGGCGGGAATCCATCGTGGTACCGGACGTTCATGCTTTCCCGGGCCACATCGCCTGCGACAGCGCCTCTCGGTCCGAACTCGTGGTGCCGTTGATCCGGGATGGGCGGGTTCTCGGCGTGCTCGATCTCGACAGTCCCAATCCCAACCGGTTCGACGATGAAGACCGCGAGGGCTGCGAGAAACTGGTGCAGATCTATCTCGACGCATGCGAGCTATCCTTCTGAGGCCGGACAGGAGCAATCTCGTGACCGTTGCCGAAGTCACCGCATGACCGCTCCGTCTTCCTCCGGCTACATCGACACCTATTACCGGCGCACGCTGACCTCGTCCGAGGATTATCCTCGCGCGACAGGACACATCGAGGCCGATATCTGCATCGTCGGCGGCGGGCTTGCCGGTCTGACGGCTGCCCTCAAACTTGCGCGGCTCGGGCGTTCCGTCGTTTTGCTCGAGGAGAACCGTATTGCCTGGGGCGCATCGGGCCGCAATGGCGGCTTCGTGGCGGCCGGCTATGCAACGGGGCTCGACAGCATTGCCCGTCATGTCGGTCAGCATCAAGCGCACGAGCTCTACAGGCTTTCCATGGAAGGCGTGGAGATCATGCGGACACATATCGACATGCTGGGGATACGCGAGGCATCGCCTGTTTCCGGCATCGCCAAGGCCTTGCGCTATCACTCCGGTGGTGCGCTGAAAGCTTCATCCGAGAAGCAACGGCGCGATTTTGGGATGCAACTCCGATACCTGAAACGTGATGAGGTGAGGGCGCTGTACAACTCGCCCAAATACCAAGAGGCAGTGCTGGACGAAGATGCCTTCCACTTTCACCCTCTGAACTATGCGCGGGCGCTCGCGCGCGAGGCTGCAAAGCAAGGCTCATCCATCTATGAACAGTCCGCCGCCGTCTCGGCGGAACTGGACGGGGCTCGCAAACGGATTCGAACGAAAGAAGCGATGATCGAAGCCGGGCAAGTACTGTTTGCGACGGGCGGTTATACCGGCCGTGTCGTGCCGGCTTTGCGCCGGGCCTTCCTGCCCATCTCAACTTACGTTCTGCTTACGGAAGAAGCTCCCGATCTGGTTCGCGATGCAATTCGCACCGATGCGGCCATTCTCGACGACAGAAGGGCAGGGGATTATTACCGCGTCGTCGATGAGGGAAGGCGGATCCTTTGGGGTGGGCGGATCACCACGCGCGTCGGCGATCCCCGCAACATCGCGACCCTGCTCCAGCGCGAGATGGTGACGACCTATCCGCAACTGGAACCGCTGAAGGTGGAGGTCGGCTGGTCGGGGCTGATGTCCTATGCCCGCCATCTGATGCCGCAGATCGGGCAGCTGCAACCGGGCGTCTGGTATTGCACGGCGTTCGGTGGGCACGGGATGAACACGACTGCCATCGGCGGAACGATCATCGCGGAGGGCATGGCCGGGGAGAGCGACCGCTATCGTCTTTTCGCGCCTTTCGGTCTATCCTGGAATGGCGGAATCCTCGGAAAGGCTGCGGCGCAGCTCACCTACTGGGCCTATCAGGCAACCGACGCGATCCGCGAGTTCGGTCAGAGATAGAAGTCGGTCCGCACGAGCCGCGAAATACCGGCTAGGACGATCTCAAGATCAGCGATGCCGTCTCCATTTACGTCTCCGGCCACAATGCCGCCTGCAAACCTCAACTCGCCCGCCCTGTCGCCGAACGCATTCTGCCCGATGAATATGAACGCCTGATTGCCGCTCTGACTGACATCGGCATCGATCCTGCGCAGATCGATGTGATCGATCCCACTCAGAAAATCGCGGATAACATCTTTCTCCGCGCCGTAGGAATCGCTGGTGCTCCTGAACACGAAAGTGTCCGCGTCTTTGCCGCCGATGAGCACATCCGCTCCACCCTGTCCGAACAGCTTGTCGTTCCCGCTTCCGCCATAGAGCTTGTCGTTGCCACCACGTCCGTAAAGTGTGTCGTTGCCCGAGCCGCTCTGCAGGATATTCGCCGCAGCGTTGCCCTTGATGACATCGCGTCCCGAACCGCCGATGGCCTTCTCGATAAAGGAGCGTGGGTCATCGTTGTAAAGAAGGGCATTGGCAATGTTGCCGGCCGCGATTTTCCGGCCGCCTTCCTCGAGATTCGCGCGCTGCGCAACCGAGGCTTTTGTCCAGGCGCCTGGATTAAGGTCGATGGAAAGCGCGGTCGCGTAACGCGAGAAATCGTAAGTGTCGACGCCGTTGCCGTCCCACACCGACTGGAAGATCCGGTTCCCTCCGGGCTTCCCCTGAGAGTGCCCATTGATGAGCATTTCGCCTGTCGCCGGCAGCCAGGCGTAGGTGGTGTTACCGCTATTCGTCGCGTAGTTCGCGCCGTACATGTGCTGGATGGCGGCGATGTCGTACATCATCAGGGATTGCGGATAACTCAGTTCCTCGTTGACATATCCCTTGCTGACTGAGGCTCCTGCATATGAGCGATAGCTCATCACCGTGTATTCCAATGAGTCGCGAGCCCACGGCATGATGCTCAAGCCTTCATGCGGGTGCTCGAGGCCGAGCGCGTGTCCCGTCTCGTGGACGATGGTCATGAAGGCATAGGTGCCTTTGATGGGATCGTCGTATTTCCGGCCCGCCTTATTGAGCCAGACATCGCCACCGAAGTCGAAGGAAGAGGGGGAATAGGCCCATGCCGTATAGGGCTCATTCGACAGGGCATAGCGCAACTCCGCATGCTGTGAGCCCGTTTCAGTAACCCTCTGGAAGGTAAGGTTGCTGACTGACGTATAAAGCTTCAAAGCTGCGAATGCCGCGGCTTTGTGGTCCGTATTGAAGGCGCCAAACCCATTCGCGGGCTCCTCACCATAAAAGGCGCCGTATTGGCTCGCGGATGTAGGAAAGCTGTAGGTCAGCCTGTTCGTCGCCCATTTCACGTCGCTGAGGAGCGCATCGACATAGGCGCTGCCGGAACGGCTGAGTGTCGAAGTGTCGGGCATGGGCGTTATCTCTACACGTGTTTCTTCGAGCCGCTCAGAGTATTGCAGACCTGGCGTGAAGAGTGTGTGAGCATGGGCCGCGATGATGCGAGCAATCCCGTAGTGTTCGCCACCAGGCGGCACTACTCATAACTCGCTGTAAGTCTTACATTGCCCCAAAGCTCAGGCGCCTTCAGCGGCCTGCTCTCATTGTGTTTTGTTTGGTCGTTACTTGATGGGTAAAGGAAAACATTTTTCCTTACAGAGGACAAAACGTCGCTTTCGCAGGACATCATTCTCGACTGAGAGCACCTTGGATAGCGGCACGGGCCTCAATACTCTCAAGGGTGGTGCGGGCAGAGCATCTCCCGGTCAACGATGGCAGTCTCGCCCAGCGAAAGAGCTTTGACACTATCGCCGACTTTCAATGTGAAGCGTGATTTCGTCTTGCTCGACAACAGCATGTTCAGGAAGCTGGATCGGGACCCTACGCGAAGACTGCCGTGCATCGCCAAAGTGTCGAAGAACATGACAGTGACGCATCACGACATCTTCGTCGTGTAAGCCGAGCATCAACGACCAGAACCGATCTCCTCGGACCCGGGCCGGGGAGATCCATGTCGATTGTGTCGGCGCAGGAGTTAGTCGATGAGCGCGCCTGACTTCGGCTCATTGCGAAGACGTGCCAGAGAACAAAGGGCGCCACGCACCGCAGGCGACTATCGCCTGCAAGTCTGATTTTTATTGTCTTGAAAGGGTGGTCGCCGACGTGATGAACGGTCGGCCCGGCCTCATGCATTCATGAGGAAGTTCGATGGTGCTGCCAGAGAGGATCGAACTCTCGACCTCTCCCTTACCAAGGGAGTGCTCTACCACTGAGCTACGGCAGCGCGCCAACGAAGAGGGCCGCTTACTGCCACAGCGCGGCCCCATGCGCAAGCTTGAAAAATTATCTTTATTCGGCGGCCTGCACTTTCGGCTCGAGAGGAAGCCTCAAAGCGGTCCAAACTTCCACAAGCGCGGCCCCCAGGACATTGATATGGGCGTCCGAATGGAAGGGGCCGGGTGTGATGCGCAGGCGCTCCGTGCCGCGGGCAACGGTGGGGTAGTTGATCGGCTGGATGTAGATGCCGTGCTTCTCCAGCAGGCGGTCCGAGGCGGCCTTGCAGGCCTCCGCATCCCCCACCATCACCGGAACGATGTGAGTCACCGTGTCCATGACCGGCAGGCCGAGGCCGCTCAGCACCTGCTTGGTCTTGGCCACCTGGCGCTGCTGCTTCTGCCGCTCGGCCGAGGAGTTCTTCAGGTAGCGGATCGAGGCTGTCGCCGCCGCCGCCACAGCCGGGGGGAGGGCCGTGGTGAAGATGAAGCCGTTCGCGAAGCTGCGCACGGCATCGATGACGGCTCTGGTACCGGTCAGATAGCCGCCCATGACGCCGAAGGCCTTGCCCAGGGTGCCCTCGATCACGTCGAGCCGGTGCATGGCGCCGTCCCGCTCGGCGATGCCGCCGCCACGGGGGCCGTACATGCCCACCGCATGGACCTCGTCGATATAGGTCATGGCGTTATAGCGCTCGGCCAGGTCGCAGATCGCGTGGATGGGGGAGATATCCCCGTCCATGGAATAGACGCTCTCAAAAACGATCAGCTTGGGCCGGTCGCCCGCCGCTTTCAGCAGCTCTTCCAGGTGATCGAGGTCGTTGTGGCGGAAAACAACCTTGTCGCAGCCGGAGTGCCGCACACCTTCGATCATCGAATTGTGGTTGAGCGCGTCCGACAGGATCAGGCAGTTGGGAATGAGCTTGGCCAGGGTGGCGATGCCGGTCTGATTCGAGACATAGCCTGAGGTGAAGACGAGGGCCGCCTCCTTGCCATGGAGATCGGCAAGTTCGGCCTCCAGCTCCACAATGGGGTGGCTGGTGCCGGAAATGTTGCGGGTGCCGCCGGCGCCGGTGCCGAGCCGCCAGGCGGCCTCCACCATGGCGCGGGTCACGTCACGGTTCTGGCCCATGCCGAGATAATCGTTGGAGCACCACACGGTGATAGGCCTGGGTCCCTCGGGGCTGTGCCAGAGGGCCTGGGGGAACTGGCCCGCCTTGCGTTCGATATCGGCGAAAACGCGGTAGCGGCGCTCGCTCTGGAGGCGGTCGAGGGCTGACGTAAAGAAGCTCTGATAATCCATCATCTCACCGGGTGGGCAATGTATGCCCGGGGATTGTGCATTGATTATGCCAGACGACATTGATCCCGGTCAAAGCCCGGAACCCTGATATTGCGGTTGAGACCCGCTTGCGAAGCCTCTATTTGATGAAGGCGACGATGGGTCGCGTGAACCATGACTGACGTGAAATCGCAAGCAAAAGCTGACCGGCTCAAGGCCGCTTTGAAGGAAAACCTGAAAAAGCGTAAGGCTCAGGCCCGAGGCCGACAGGCGGCCAAGGCCGTTCCGGGCCCTTCCGATGACGAAAACGGGTCTCCTGAGCGCGACAAGCCGTCCGACTAGCCTATAAAGCTCAAGACGCGCATAAGCTTAAGCTCGCTGAAAGCACAAGGAAAAACGAATAATGGATCGCATTCGCATCAGGGGCGGCGCGCCTCTCAACGGGTTGATTCCGATCTCCGGCGCCAAGAATGCGGCCCTGCCCCTCATGATCGCGAGCCTGCTCACAGAAGATACGCTGGAACTCGGCAATGTGCCGAGGCTCGCGGATATTTCCTCGCTTCTGCGGATCATGAGCAATTTTGGTGTGGATCATTCCATCGCCGGCCGCCGTCCGGGCCAGTCCACCGAGACCGGGCAGACGATCCGCCTGTCGGCCAAGAACATCATCGATACCAGCGCGCCCTATGAACTGGTCTCGACCATGCGCGCCAGCTTCTGGGTCATCGCGCCGCTTCTCGCCCGCTTCGGCCATGCGAAGGTGTCCATGCCCGGCGGCTGCGCCATCGGCACCCGCCCGGTGGACCTGCTGATCATGGCGCTGGCTAAGCTGGGCGCTGCCATTGAGATAGACGCAGGCTATGTTGTTGCGAGTGCCCCCAAGGGCCTCCAGGGCGCCGAGATCGATTTTTCGAAGGTAACGGTCGGCGGCACCCATGTGGCGCTCATGGCGGCGACGCTCGCCAACGGCACCTCCGTGATCCGCAACGCCGCCCGCGAGCCGGAAGTGGTGGATCTCGCCGAATGCCTCATCAAGATGGGCGCCAAGATCCAGGGTCACGGCACCTCCGAGATCGTGGTGGAGGGCGTCGCCAAGCTCAACGGTGCATCCCATGACGTGATGCCCGACCGCATCGAGACCGGCACCTACGCTATGGCGGTCGCCATGACAGGTGGCGATCTGGTGCTGGAGAATACCCGTCCCGAGTATCTCCAGGCAGCCCTCGACGTTCTGGCTCAGGCCGGCGCCGAGGTCTCCTCGACCCATAGCGGTATCCGTGTCCGCCGCAACGGCAACGGCATCCAGGCGGTCGATATCACGACCGACCCGTTCCCCGGCTTCCCGACCGACCTGCAGGCGCAGTTCATGGCTCTCATGACCCGCGCCAGCGGCACGTCCCGCATCCGCGAGACCATCTTCGAGAACCGCTTCATGCACGTGCAGGAGCTGGCGCGCCTGGGCGCCCAGATCCGCCTCGACGGCGACAGCGCCTATGTGGACGGCGTGCCGGGCCTGAAAGGGGCCCCGGTCATGGCGACCGACCTCCGCGCCTCGGTGTCGCTCGTGATCGCCGGCCTCGTGGCCGATGGCGAAACCACCATCAACCGTGTCTATCACCTCGATCGCGGCTTCGAGGCGCTGGAGGCGAAGCTCGCCCGCTGCGGTGCCGAGATCGAGCGCCTGCGGGGCTGAAGTATCGGCCCCCAAAGTGGACACCACTTTTGGGGTCTCATTGATGCATTTCTTAAAAGAAGCGGAGGCCTTGGCCTCCGCTTCTTGCATTATCGCTGAATATTGCCGCGCTTGACCCCGAAGCCCGGGATTTCGCAGGTGCAATTGGCGCCGTTCGACATGGTTTGCGGGTACTGGCAGCTGCCGCGCGAGGTCACGCAGATGCTGCCGCCCTGGGCCCGGCGCTGCCGGTCACCACGAGGCTGCGCATAGCGATAGTCTTGGCGATACTCCTCGCGATAGCCCCGCCGGGGCTCATAGCCGTATCGGGACTCGGGCCTGTATCCGTAATCGGGCCGGCGCTCGTAATAGCGTGGGGCCGGCTCGCGCTCGACCCATTCTTCCTCATAAGGCTGCGAATAGGGATTGCCGTAATACTGCGCCGCAGCGGGCGCGGTGAGGGTGAGAGCCGCCATGGCGGCGAGCAATAGGCGTTTCATCGACCGTTCCTTTATGAGGTCAAGCATCATGGCCATTGAAAGATGAACCGAGCCTGAGCCGAAAGGTTGCGCAGGGCCGGGGTGCTCTCTACCTAAAGCTTAAAGTTCAACAATAGGTTGGCAGACCATGGATCTCCTGAGACTCGTTGCGTTCGACCCCGAAGATCTGGCCGTCATCTCGGCCCACCTGCAGGATTCGCTCCTGCGGCTCGGCGATATCGCCTATCTTCCCAAGGAACGCCGCTTCGCCATCCAGGTGCGCCGGTACGATTGGGAGGCGGCAACGCCCCAGCGCCGGCTTACCTGCATGCATTTCGAGAACGTCACGGGCGTGCGCGTCCGCGGCATCGACCAGACCAGCAAGGATGCTGTTCTTAACCTTCTCGCCATTACGTTCGAGGAGCACGATGCCCCATCGGGCACAGCCACCTTGATCTTTGCCGAAGGCGGAGCCATCCAAGTGGATCTGGAGTGCGTCGAGATGCAGATGAAAGACACAGGCCCCGTCTGGGCCGCCGAGAGCCGCCCGTTGCATGAGGAGCAGCAGCAGGCGGAGCGCCTGTGATGGTGCAAAGGCTCGATGCGCGGGACGCCTCGTTCCCGCTTGCCTTCGCCGCCCTCCTGTCGGCGAAGCGCGAGGTGTCCGAGGATGTGGACCAAGTCGTCCGCGCCATCATCGAGGATGTGGTGGCGAAGGGCGACGAGGCCCTGATCGACTACACCTACCGGTTCGACGGGCTGGCCCTTCAGCCCGAGACCCTGCGCATCTCCGATGCGGAGATCGACGCGGCGGAAGCCCAGTGCTCCAAGGAAGCCTTGGAAGCGCTGGCACTCGCGAAGGAGCGCATCGAAGTCTATCATCGTGCGCAGCGCCCGCAGGATTCCATGACGACCGATGCGCTCGGCGTCACGCTGGGCTGGCGCTGGACCGCGATTGAATCCGTCGGGCTCTATGTGCCGGGCGGACGTGCAAGCTATCCCTCGTCCGTTCTCATGAATGCCGTGCCTGCGAAGGTCGCCGGTGTCCCCCGCATTGCGATGGTAGTGCCGACGCCGCGTGGAGAGACCAATCCGCTCGTGCTCGCCGCCGCGCGTCTTGCCGGGGTGGATGAAGTCTTCCGCATCGGCGGCGCCCAGGCCGTCGCGGCCCTGGCCTATGGCACCCATGCGGTGCAGCCGGTGGCGAAGATCGTGGGCCCCGGCAATGCCTATGTGGCTGCCGCCAAGCGCCGGGTGTTCGGCCAGGTCGGCATCGACATGATCGCCGGCCCCTCCGAGGTGCTAATCCTCGCAGATTCCCATGCCAATCCGGACTGGATCGCCGCCGATCTTCTGGCGCAGGCCGAGCACGATCCCGCAGCCCAGTCGATCCTCATCACGGACAGCGCCTCCCTCGCCGATGCGGTCGAGCAGGCGGTTGAGCGCCAGCTCAAGACCTTGCCGAAGGCCGAGATCGCTCGGGCGAGCTGGCAGGATTACGGCGCCATCATCCTGATCGACACGCTCGAAAACGCGATTCCCCTCGTGGACCGGCTGGCGCCGGAACATCTCGAGATCGAGACGGAGAAAGCCGAGGAATTGGCGGCCAAAGTGCGCAATGCAGGTGCGATCTTCCTCGGCAGCCACACGCCCGAAGCTATCGGCGATTATGTGGGCGGTCCGAACCACGTGCTGCCTACGGCCCGCTCGGCTCGCTTCTCATCCGGTTTGGGCGTACTTGACTTCATGAAGCGAACCTCGATCCTGAAATGCGATCCGGGCTCCTTGAGGGCGCTCGGCCCCGCAGCCATCGCTCTTGGGCGGTCCGAGGGGTTGGAGGGTCACGCGCGATCGATCGCGATCCGCCTGAACCTGTAAGGATTGAGTGGAGAGGGGATGTCGAGCGAAGGGAAAGAGCGGTGCCGGCTGGTCGCAGTCACCCTCGACGAGGCATCCATCGGCCGTGGCAACCCCGATCAGGAGCATGAGCGGGCGATTGCCATCTACGACATCATCGAGGAGAATAGCTTCGCGCTGCCGAACTATGACGGCGGCCCCTATGCCTTGCGCATCTCCCTCATCGAGAAGAAGCTCTGCCTCGAGGTGACGGCGCGGGATGGTGCGCCTCTTATCTCGCATCATCTGTCGCTCACGCCGTTTCGCAAGGCGATCCGTGAATACGAGATGATCTGCGACAGCTATTACCAGGCCATCCGCTCAGCATCGCCTGCGCAGATCGAGGCCATCGATATGGGGCGCAGAGGGTTGCACAACGAGGCCGCCGAGCTTCTGCGCGAGCGCCTCGACGGCAAGATCGTCGTCGATTTCGATACCGCGCGCCGTCTGTTCACGCTCATCTTCGCGCTGCACTGGAGGGGCTGACGCTTGGACGCGGCCCCGAAGAAAATCCACTCCGTTCTGTTCGTCTGTGCGATGAATGCGGTGCGCTCCCCCATGGCGGAGGCTATCGCCCGGCATTACTTCGGCAAGTCGATCTATGTGCAGTCCGCAGGCGTGCGCAAAGGCGAAACCGATGGATTTATGACGACCGCCTTGTCCGAGATCGGCATAGACGGTTCCAAGCACAAGCCGCGCACGCTGGAAGAGCTCGAAGAGTGGGAAGGACTGAACTTCGACCTCATCATCTCGCTGTCGCCCGAGGCTCATCACGCGGCGCTCGAATTGACACGGACCATCGCGGCCGATGTGGAATATTGGCCGACACCCGATCCGACGATCACGCAGGGCTCGCGCGAGCAGATGCTCGATGCCTATCGCAACATTCGCGATGGCCTGACATACCGCATCCGCATGCGGCTCAAGCAGGGATCACAGAAGGGCCCTGATGGCGGAGAGGGCGCCTAGGCCCGTCAGCAGCCCGAGAAGATCGATCCGCGTGATCGCCATCACGGTGATGGCCGCCGTCACGCCGATGATCGCGGGTAACCCATTGTCGATCACGACCGGCAGGATCGTCGCGAGAATGATGGAACCCGGCAGGGCGCGAAGGCCCCGCTCGACCCTAGGCGTGATCCGCACGCGGCTCATGAGCACCACTCCGCCGATACGGCACAGGAAGGTGATGAGTGCCATGCCCGCGATGGCGATAGCGGTGCCCCAGGGCGTGGCGATGAACGCGCTCAATCCGCTCATTCGATCAGCATCCCTGCAATGACGCCCGCGAGCGCGCCGGCGATGATGAAGAGATAGCCCGGCACGAGGGCGTGCACGATGAGCGAGACGAGGCCGGCAATGAGCCAGGGCAGGGCGACGCGCGGACCTTTCCAGAGCGGTACGAGCATGACGCCGAAGAAAATCGGCATGACGAGATCGAGACCGAAGCGCTGCGGCTCCGGCACAAGTCCGCCCGCGAGGTATCCGACAAATGTCGCGATGAGCCAGACGATCCAGAGGACGACGCCCGAGCCCAACAGCACGCCGACATCGCGGCCACCCTCGTTGTGATATCGCGTGGACACGATCCATCCCGCTTCCGTAATGAGGAAGAGATTGAGGGCGCTTCGGGGAAGGGGTTCGTAGCGCAGCCACGGTTGGAGCGTCGCGCCGAGCAGGATCATCCGGGAGTTGACGACGGCAGTGACGGTCATGACCGTAAGGATTGTCGAGGGCGACCAGACCTCCTGCCAGATTTCCATCGCCACCATCTGCGACGCGCCGGCATAGACGAAGGCCGTCAGGCTCATGGCTTCGGCTAGCGACAGGCCCTTCTGGGCCGCGGCGGTGCCGAAGGCTGCCGCGAACATGATGAACCCGGGAAAAGCCGGCAGCGAAGCGCGGGCGCCGTACTTGAAGCCGAGGTAGGAAAAATAGGGGCGGGGCAAGGAGGACATGCGGGAAAATTCTCTGCCTCTCCTCAACTCTTCCGTCAATCGCGAAAGTCTGAGAAATGCGGCATGACAAAGAAAAGGGCCGGCTCCACTTTCGTAGGGCCGGCCCTGAACGCCTTAAGTGACGAGAGGCTTGCTTAGCCCGCCACGCCATTCATCAAGGGATAGATCTCCATGAAGCCCTCGTAGATCATCTTGAGAGACACGTAGAGAATGATCGCCAGGCCCACATAGGCGATCCAGCGGTAGCGCTGGAGCAGGCGGGCTATGTAGGACGCGGCAAGACCCATCAATGCGATGGAGAGCAGCAGGCCGAAAGCCAGGATGTAGGGATGCTCGCGAGCAGCACCCGCGACCGCAAGCACGTTGTCCAGGGACATCGACACGTCCGCGATGACGATCTGCCAGGCGGCTTGCGAGAAGGTCTTGCGAGGAGCGCCGCCGGCAATGGTGCCGTCCTGGTTCAGGTCCTTGCCTTCGAGCGCCTCTTCAGCGGCCTCTTCCTCAGCATGGGTGGTGCGCAGCTCGCGCCACATCTTCCAGCAGACCCACAGGAGCAGCACGCCACCGGCGAGCAGCAGGCCTACGATCGCCAGAAGCTGGGTCGTGACCAGGGCGAAGATGATACGAAGGACAGTGGCGGCAAGAACGCCGAGCAGGATGGCCTTGTTGCGCTGTTCCTTGGGCAGGCCTGCGGCGGCGAGGCCGATGACGATGGCATTGTCGCCGGCCAGTGCGAGATCGATGCCCACCACCATCAGGAAGGCGACAACCTCAGGGCCGAAAAAGTTGGAGAGTTCAAACATGTGATGCCTCAGTTGTCGGGTCGAGGGCAGCACATGCAATACGCTCAAGAAGACACTTGTCCGGCATCACGGGCCCGGACTCCGTTTTAAGTCCGGCGAGGCCTTCAGATGCGGGCAAACGTCTTCTCGAACGAATCCAGGGGCCGCCCTGGTCTTCATCCAGTCCGACATCGCCGCTCCTTGAAGGAGCGACCAGAGGGGCCCGGCCTGGCTACGGGGGATCATCTAGACAACCTGAAGCAACGGATCAAGTGAGCATTGTTGCTGAATAGGTCAGCTCGGTCCTGGAGTTACTGTCCTATAGTCGAATAGACGGTTCGTCGCAGCCTATTCACAGATGACGCCCCTGGCTGCCTGGAGGAGGGTTTGTTGAGAACTTCGGCTCCCCTGGAGCGGCGGCTTGATCCAAACCCGGCCTTAGGCACATATCGGTCTGAATGAACTCAGGCGCTTGAAAGCGCTCTTCGGGAGGTCGTCCATGTCCAATCCTCACGAACGCCTTGCGCCAGCGGGGCGCCACGGACCGGTTCGCGCACCGCAAAGCGTTGCAGGAGGCCTCCTTCTCATCGCTCTGGCCGCCCTGGCCCTGTGGCTGACGCGCGATCTGGACCAGGGCACCCTGAATTCCATGGGGCCCGCCATGCTGCCGCGCTGGCTTGCGGTCGGCGTCGGCCTTTCCGGCCTGACCCTTCTCGTCACCGGCCTCACGAAGGATGGCGACCCTCTCGAAGGATGGAGCCTGCGCGGCCCCTTCTTCATCATCGTGGCGATCCTGGCCTTCGCCGTCACGATCCGCCCCTTCTCGTTTGGAAGCCTCACGATCCCCGGCCTCGGCCTCGTGGTGGCAGGGCCGCTCGCCATCATCATCGGCGGCTTCGCGACGCCTGAGGCGCGCCTGCGCGATCTGGTGCTGCTCTCGTTGAGTCTCACGCCTTTCTGCATGCTGCTTTTCGGTGATCTGCTGAACCTGCCGATCCCGATCTTCCCGCAGCAGCTCACGAGCCTTTTCCCGAGCGACTGGTCGCAGAAGGCGGTCATGCGGGCCACCGCCGCCATCCTCGTGGCAGGGGCCGTCGTCGTGTTTTTCGCAACGCGCGGGCGTCGGACAACGGCCATTGATGTCGCCGATCACAGCGGGAGAATTTGATGGGTGATCTTTTCTCCAACCTAGCCCTCGGCTTTTCCGTCGCGCTGACGTTTCAGAACCTCGGCTTGGCCTTTCTCGGTTGCCTCGTCGGCACTCTGATTGGCGTTCTGCCGGGCGTTGGCCCCATCGCGACCATCGCGATGCTTTTGCCCATCACCTTCGGCCTCGATCCGACAGGCGCGCTGATCATGCTCGCCGGCATCTATTACGGCGCCCAATACGGCGGCTCGACCACGGCGATCCTCGTCAACATCCCCGGCGAGGCGACATCGGTCGTCACTGCACTCGACGGCCACCAGATGGCACGTCAGGGCCGCGCCGGCGTGGCGCTCGGTATTGCGGCCATCGGCTCGTTCTTCGCCGGCACCGTGGCGACGCTCGTGATCGCGGCGCTCGGTGCACCGCTCACCAAGCTTGCGCTCATCTTCGGGCCGACCGAATATTTCTCCCTCATGGTGATGGGCCTCGTCTTTGCGGTCGTGCTGGCGCGCGGCTCGATCCTGAAGGCGATCGCGATGATCCTCCTCGGCGTGCTTCTCTCGACTGTCGGTCTCGATCTCGAGACGGGCGAGGAGCGCATGACCTTCGGTCTCGCCTTCCTGTCCGACGGCATCGATTTCGCCGTGCTCGCCATGGGCATCTTCGGCATCGCCGAGGTCATGCGCAATCTCGATCACACCGAGCATCGCGACGTGGTGCGCCAAGCCATCGGCCGCCTCCTGCCGAACAGGGACGACTTCAAGCAATCCTACAAGCCGGTTCTGCGCGGCACGTTCATCGGCGCGATCCTCGGCATCCTGCCGGGCAACGGCGCGGTGCTCGGCCCGTTCGCGTCCTACACGCTCGAGAAGAAGATCGCCAAGGATCCGCGCCGCTTTGGCCGTGGCGCCATCGAGGGCGTGGCAGGACCTGAATCCGCCAACAATGCCGGCGCGCAGACCTCGTTCATTCCGCTGCTCACGCTGGGCATTCCGCCGAATGCGGTCATGGCGCTCATGGTCGGCGCCATGACCATTCACGGCATCATTCCCGGTCCGCAGGTGATGACCAAGAACCCGAACCTGTTCTGGGGCATGATCGCCTCCATGTGGGTCGGCAATCTCATGCTGCTCATCATCAACCTGCCGCTGGTGGGCATGTGGGTGCGCCTCCTGAAGGTGCCTTACCGTCTGCTGTTCCCGGCCATCCTGATGTTCTGCTGCATCGGCATCTACTCCATCAACTCGCTGCCGACGGACGTGATGTTCATCGCGCTCTTCGGCTTCGTCGGCTACACGCTGATGAAGCTCGGCTTCGAACCCGCTCCCATGCTGCTCGGCTTCGTGCTCGGCAAGCTGATGGAAGAGAACCTGCGGCGCGCCCTCATCCTGTCGCGCGGCTCGATGGAGACCTTCATCGAGCGTCCTGTCAGCGCCGTTCTGCTCGCGGTTGCCGCGATCCTGCTCATCGTTGCGCTCTTGCCCTCCATACGAAAGGGGAGGGACGAGGTGTTTACCGAATAGCTTGCCTTCAGCCTCATCATGACCAAATGTAAGGCGATAACTTTCCTAGGGAGGAAGACAATGAAGAAAGTCGCACTGGCCCTCGCCGCGGTCGCGGGCCTCGCCGCCACCAGCGCTCAGGCTCAGAATTATCCGACCCGTCCGATCACGATGATCGTACCCTTCGCAGCCGGCGGCCCGACCGATGTTGTGGCCCGTATCGTCACGGACAACATGTCCCGCACGCTCGGCCAGCAGATCGTGATCGAGAACGTGGCAGGCGCCGGCGGCACCACGGGCATCACCCGCGCCTCGCAATCGCAGCCGGATGGCTACACCATCATGATGGGCCACATGGGCACCCACGGCGCCGCGCCAGCCCTCTATCCGAACCTGAAATACGATCCGGCGAAGGATTTCGCGCCCATCGGCCTCGCCGCTGGCACGCCGATCGTGATCGTGGCGAAGAAGGACTTTCCGGCCAATGATCTGAAGGGCTTCCTCGAGTACATGAAGGCCAATGGCGAGAAGGTGAACATGGCCCATGCGGGCGTGGGCTCGGTCTCGCACTCGACCGGCATCTTCTTCAACTCGGTCATCAAGGCGAAGCCCACCATGGTCGCCTATCGCGGCACGGGCCCGGCGCTGAACGACCTCATGGCCAACACGGTCGATTACATGACCGACCAGATCGTCAACGTCGCTCCGCAGATCCAAGGCGGAAACATCAAGGCCTTCGCCATCGCGACGCCTGAGCGCTCGCCCGTTCTGCCGAACGTGCCGACCACCAAGGAAGCCGGCCTCGAGGGCTACGAAGTCAGCGCCTGGAATGCAGTCTTCGCACCCAAGGGCACTCCTCCGGATGTGGTCAAGAAGCTCAGCGACGCCTTGGCCAAGTCCCTCGACGACGAGAACACCAAGAAGCGCCTCCTGGAGCTTGGCGGCGTGATCCCGAGCGCCTCCGAGCGCACGCCGGAAGCCCTCCAGAAGCTCGTGGAAAGCGAAGTGGCCCGCTGGACCCCGGTCCTCAAAGCCGCCGGCGCCACCGCCGAGTAAGCTTTTTCAAGCCTAACCCTTTGAAACGGCGGGCCCTTTGGTCCGCCGTTGTCTTTTCAGGGCCTGCGAGCGCAAAGAAGCCTTGAAATTGATCGCCGGCGCGATTACACCCTGCCTCACGTGCAGCCGTAGCTCAGTTGGTTAGAGCACCAGATTGTGGATCTGGGGGTCCCCCGTTCAAGCCGGGGCGGCTGTACCATTTAAATTCAATGACTTAACTCTCGCAGGTTCGAGGGCTGCTTACCAGAAAGACGCTCTGGTAAGCGCGTGGTAAGCAAGCTTACTCAATTGCTTCATGCAGCGCGCAGAATTTCTTGTCGCCATCAAGCCTAGAGATTCGGTTAGCTTCCGATTGACCTCTCGCAGGCCTCAGGCTGTGGCACGACGGCGTACATCCTCTAGGATAGAGATTACCTGAGTGACATCGCCCTCAGCAAAGATGCCGGCAACGCCGAGATCGTCGAGGTCAGTGAAGGGGCTTTCGTAGAGAAGTCGTGGGTCCATCGCGCCACGTTCGGTAAGATGGTCAATGACCATGTTGAGGAACTCAATCTGATCTGCGGAAAAGTTCTTGCCTGCGAGAAATGTTTCAAATGCCCGCTTGGCTGCGTCTCGCTCCAATCCGACGAGTGAACGCACGAATAAGCCCAAACCGCCGTCGGTCTGGAGTTGCTCGATCTCGGCCGGGGCTGCGACACCGGCATCGAGGAGCATGCGTTCCAACTCGGTCAAGTCAGTTGCCGCCAACGGTTCATTCCGGCGTAGCTTTAGGATCGCGATGTGACTCTCGTTGGCACGCACGAAATGACGGGCCTTGATTCGGAAGCGGTCCATGTCCGTGCCAACGGTTATGCCCTCGAGTTCGATCGTTGTGCCTGCCCTGATCTCATCTTCGAAATCCCTATAGACGATAGGCCGACGCTTCAGCTCAATGAGCTTGACTAAGTCGCGGAGACGACGGCGGACGCCTTCTAGAATCGGAACTGTAATATCCTGCCAAAACTCATCCGCCTTAATGTCGAGGATCAGCGGTAGCTCCTGCGCCACCATGGGGACGTTCGAAAGCTCTTCGAGCAAGCTGGCGATCTGCGAAATCTTGTTCCGCAGACCTTCAAAGACCTTTTCCATGGCGTAAGGCCGCAAGCTGGATCTTGAGGATGAGCAGGTCGAACTGCTTGGCCTCCATATCCTCGTCCACCAAGCTCGACGGGAGACCGGCGACGTTGTCGATTAGCTCCGTGCGTTCATCAAGACCCAGCTTCCCCAAACCTCGCCCTGCGCGTATTTTTCTACCAGCCGTCGCTTGGGACGCACGAGGAAATTGTCTAGGCTCATGCCTTCAACCTCTTCTCGCAGGCGTTTCGCCAAATCCTCGCGCAACAGGCTGTACTGCGCTTCCAGATCAACGCTGGAGCCGGGCTCACCCAGATTGGCTATGGGTGTGGGCAAGTGTGTGTAGCCGCTTGGCAGAGATTGAGGCGTCTTGCGGTTTACTAGACCGTCTAGCTCTCCGATAAGTTCCATGCGCGACGCAAAGAGGCACTTGGAGAGTGAATCTCCAAGAGAGCCCTCGGCCAGAGCAGGGTTCTGATTAAAGAACTCGAAATTCTGGCAATAGTCGAAGACGTAGAAGAATTCCTTGTGCTGTCCTGGTCCAAGCAGGTTCGGGCACAGGCACGTGCCGCGCCCGATCATCTGCCAGAACTTGGTCTTTGAGCGCACGATCTTGAAAAAAACGAGGTTGACGACTTCCGGCACGTCGATGCCGGTGTCGAGCATGTCGACCGAGACCGCGATATGCGGCGCCTTGTGGGCTTGGCTGAAATCGTCAATCAGCGACTGAGCGTACTCGGTCTTGAAGTCGATCACGCGGGCAAACGACCCCTTCAAGTGTGGGTAATTCTCATCGAATCTGGAGGCAATGAACTGCGCATGATCGTGGTTTTTGGCGAAGATGATCGTTTTTGCGATGCGTTCGCCATCCGCCACCTTGAGGCCATGGGTCATGAGGTGCTCAAGCACCTTGTCGACCGTATCCTTGTTGAATAGCCATTTGTGGACGGCTGCAGCCTCAACCCGGCCTGGTACGGTGCCTTCCTCATCCCACTCGATCGCGTCCCAGGCGTCCTTCTCCTCGTCGGCGAGGTCGTCATAGGAGATGCCCTCCCACTGAAACTTGAGCGGCACGGAGACAGCTTTCGGCGGTACGAGAAAGCCGTCCTGCACGGCCTCATCAAGAGTATAAGCATCGGTCGGTACGCCACGCTGCAGATTGAACAGGCGATAGGTGTCGCGATCAATCTCGTCCTTAGGCGTCGCCGTAAGACCGACCAGAAGGCTGTCAAAATAATCGAAGATCGCTCCGTACTTACGATATACGGACCGGTGAGCCTCATCGATAACGATGAGGTCGAAGTGGCCGGGGCCGAAACGACGCTTGCCGTCCCGCGCCTCGTCGATCAGGCCCATCATTATCGGATAGGTTGAGACATAGACCCGCCCGGTCGCTTCCTTGTCCGTGACGAGGTTCACGGGAGAGGCGGCAGGCAGGAATGTCTTGAAGGCGTTTACTGATTGGTTCACCAGTGCTACGCGGTCGGCCAAGAACAGGATGCGCCGCGCCCAGTTCGCCTTCATCAGAAGATCAGCGAGAGCAATGGAAATGCTCGATGTAAACGCCGCTTTTCTTAAGCCGGAAATCCGGGCAGTAGATCCGCCGACCCGTGTCAGGAAGCTTGTGTTCGTAGTCCGGCTCGTACTCATACTCGATCCCGCTTTCGAAGTGCCAGTTCGCGATCATCAGCTATTCAAAGCTCTTCACTTTCTCACCCTGCAGGGTCCGGAGGTCTGCCTTTTCGATAAAGGTGTAATACTCGTGCTTCTGTTCGAAGTCCCACTCGCTTTTCTCTTCGAGGTGCGTGTAAGAAAACCAACGGATGATCGCCCGCGAGACATCGGAGTCTGTTGCAACGAGTGCTCTCAAGATGTCCTTGATCAGCGCTAGAAATGCCTTGTCATCCGTCGCGTGCGCGGCTAGCGCCGGCTTGGTGCCTTCGACAGCTCCGATGATGTCATAAGCCAAAGCATGGAAGGTTCGAGCCTCGAGTGGCTCGCCGCAACGTTCCTCAATGCGCTCGGACATCTCTCGCGCCGCATCCCGAGCGAAAGCCAGCAATAGGATCTGGTCGGGCTTTTGGATGCCGGCCTTCACCAGATATCCCGCCTTCGCCGTGATGACACTTGTCTTTCCAGAGCCAGCACCGGCCAGCACAAGTGTTGCATCCTCATCCGCAACGATCGATAGCTGCTGTTCTGGTGTGAGCGGATTCTTCTCGAAGGTATCGAAGAAGCTTTCCCACCGGGCAAGCTCCTCTGTCTCAAAACGAGCAATCGCCTGATCTCGCCGACGGTTGGGGTTGTGGACGAAACTCCGGATCTTCCGGATTTGCTCGTGATTAGTCTCTCCAATTGCTTCCGTTGGAAGTTTTGGGAACAGGGTTGTCTCAAGCGAGCGTGATTCCTCAAGAATTGGCGAAAGAACACAAGCGGCCGGATAACGGTCGGCTCGCCAAGTTTACGCCCCTCCCTCTGTTTGCCGCTGCCGATGAGCRGGAAGAGCAGATAAACCCTGAAGCCGTTGAGCCTCACGTCTCGCTCACGCCGCTGACGGAGGGTGGCGAGGTCGTTGCGGATTATCGCTCACAGGGTCTGACCTTGCGCCAGCATCCGGTCACCTTCCTCCGGGGTGATCTGGAGCGGCGGGGCATCATTCGTGCTGCCGAACTCTAGCATGTGAGGAACAACCAGATTGTGACGGTCGCGGGGCTCATTCTCGTGCGCCAGAAGCCAGGATCGGCCAAGGGGGTTACGTTCATGACCATCGAAGACGAAACCGATGTTGCCAATCTTGTGATTTGGCCGTCGCTCTTCGAGCAGCAGCGCCGCTTAATTCTCTCTGCAGGTATGCTTGCCTGCCGAGGAAGGGTGCAGAAACAGGGACTGGTAATCCATGTCGTGGCCGATGGGTTCGCAGACTTGTCCGGCCTTCTCAGGTCAGTAGGATCGCGGGGTGGGGCATTACCTACGACAGGCAACATGCCCAACCGCTCTCTCGTACCAGATCAGGCGATCACAGTGAAAACGAGAGATTTCCGATAAAAGGCCAAGGCACGATTGCTAATTGAGCAAAAGGGAGAACTCGCCGGAACCCGGTTAGCAAGAGGTGTCTATTCTAGTTGACCATCCCTACACTGTGTCTGCCGTTGCTGGACATCATTTAGACTGTGCGAGTTCCTTCAGCGCCCGGTTGCGGCTGAGCAGAGCGTCGACCTTCGCCTTCTCAGAAGCGGATAGGTCGATAAAGGACAGTTCCGGAAGCAACAGCGTCATAGCGGCTTGGCCCACCGCATTCTTGGTCTCGTTGGCACTTCTCTCGCCCGCAGCTGCCACGATCTGGCGTTCGTTGGCAGCAAGTTCCTGAGACAAAGCTGCGCAATCCAATCCGGTTTCGGTTGCACTGAGTTCATGCGTGCCCTGACTGACGCATCCACCCAGGGACAGAGTCAGTACGATGATAAACAGAGGTTTGGCTGACTTAGACAACGAAGAGGTCCCTGTAGGTGATCGTGAGGTTCGTGAGGAGAGTGGCGATCTGGATCTGAACGGATGAGCCCATACCGAGCTTCATACCCACCTATCTGGGGGGTGGCCCACCCGGCTGACCGAGCGAGAAGACCACGCCCTGAGGATTTGAATGCAAAGTTACTGCTTTGAGCTTCCGTCGGGATAGAGTACGCCATCAGCGATGGCTTTCCGCCTGATGGCCTCGATCTTGGCGAGCTCTGCTTGAGGGTTCGGAGCCGGGTTTTGGGCCTGCCAAGCCTTCAGGTTCGCATTGACCTCAGCTTTGTAGACGGGGCCTACGGCCATGGCGCTGATACCGGTGGGATCAGCGCCCGTAGCGGCTGCGATGCCGAGAGCTGTCGACGCCGGTCCTGGCGCCAAGCGCGAGAGGCCAAACTAGCGTCCCAATTAAAGGCACTATCTTAAACAACGAAAAAATCCTTTTCGGTCAGCTTGAGGTTCTTACCCACCTTTGCGATCTGGATCTGCGCGGCCGATCCCGTACCGTCGGCATCGTAGTACAGCGCGCCGGTCTTCTTGTTGTAGATCAGGTAGTCCTTCGCATCGGCCGCTTTCGTGCCTATGGTGAAAAAGTCCTTCGAGAGCTTGGCAGGCTTCTTCTCAGACCCCGCCTTGCCGAGCTTCTTGAACACGGCATTATCCAACCAGATCGTATCATCCTTGACGCTGAAATCCTTGATCGTATCGACGTTGGTTTTCTTGTTCGTCTTGGTGTTGAACACAAAGATGTCTTTGCCCTTGCGACCTTCCAAAGTGTCGTTGCCGAGACCGCCATAGAGCCGGTCCATGCCAAGGCCGCCCGAGCCTACGAGAACGTCGTTGCCATCTGAACCTTTGATGATCTCGTGAACAACGTCCCACACCTCGATCTTGAAGATCTCATCGCGCACGAGCCCGTGAGCGTCTTTGACCCGCAGCGTGATATCGTGAGAGGTGGCCTGCTCATAGTCGAGGCGCACACCATCCTTGACCACCAACGTGTTACCCGACACTGCGAAGCGGCCCGCTGCATCACCGATAATCTCGAAGCTCAAGGATTCTGGTAAGTTCTTGTCCGTGGCAGATATGGTTGCCACCACCGAGCCGGAGGCTGTGTTCTCGAAAACGAAATTACGGCTCAGGCTTAGCGAGTCGGGCGCAATATTTGCAACAGCTGATTCAACGAACGTCTTCCCTTCGTCTAATACATGACTGAAGCCATCACTGACTCTCACAGTGAACGTCGTCTTGGTTGTGCTGCCAATAGCGCCATTGTCGGAGGGATCGAAAGCCAAGTCCTGTAGGGCCTTCTCAACAACGGCCGCCGTGCCCGTGATCGAAAAAAGACCAAGAGACTCTTGATAGATACCGCCAGCATTGGAGATCAGCTTGCCGTTGGCAGGGTTGTTGATCATCACAGTAGCGGTAACCTCCGCTCCGTATGCAACTTCAATTGATAGGCCTTTCGCGAACGGCTTGACCGGAGCATCGGAAGTTGTCTTGATCGTGCCGCCTTCATTCGTCAGCTCAATCGGAACGCGTCCGTAACTCACACCGTTACTATCGGTAACCTTTTCAATCCCCTGGTTGAAGAGTTGCAAGATCCGGGCATTGGTCACTGCGTCGATAGCCAAGATCACTTCATCCGTGACCCCTTCCGCCCCGGAACCATATGCAAGCTTGGCTTGGTCCCAAAGGTTGAAGCGTACCGTCGAGCCCGTCGCGTTGAACTGAATCTTCTCGATCCCCGAGAGCGTTACCATACTCAGATCCGTGGTGCCCTCTTGCACTTGCAATACATCATTGCCGCCCTCGCCGTTGATGACCGAGAAACCAGGATTGAGACCATGCTTGAGGATAAAGGTATCGTCGCCTTCCGATCCCCGTAAAACTTCGATGCTTGAAGTCGTGCCATTTCGGAGATCGAGGGTTCCGGCCGAGAGCATTTGCAGGGTGTCGAGACCATCCCCGCCGTGCACCTCATCGCTGTGATCAAGGCCTCCGAGGGCAACCTTGATCACATCATTGCCAGCCGAGCCTATAACATAATCCTTCCCTGCCGTGAGGGTGAGGTCTTCCGGCTGCGAGAACACACGCTGATAGACGCCGTAGCCGTCGCCATCCTGTCCATTGGAATCCCAGGATACAACCCAGCCACCACCCGCAAGCGCTGTTACTGTTGCACTGTTTTGGCTGCCTTCTGTCGTCTGATTGACGAGGATTTCGCCGCCGATCTTCTCGCCGGTAGCCGAGAACATTTGCTGATAAATACCGTCGCTTGAGCCATCGCGATCACGCTCCGCCCAGGTGACAACATAGTTGCCATCATCCAGGAGGGTTGATTGGACGTTGGAGCGCGTGGCGCGCACATCGGCATTGACGAGGGTTTCCCCGCCAACCTTAGCGCCTGTGGCATCATAGTGCTGTTGATAGAAGTTCACCCCATTGCCGGTATCGCTAGACCAGAACGCCACCCAGCCGCCATCTGTCAGGCCCATGACGTGAGAGTCGCGCTGTATGCCGGCGGTCGTCACGTTGACGGGCTGCACGGTCCCGATCTTGTTGCCCTCATGATCGAAGGCTTGTTGGAAAATGCCATCACCATCCGCGTCCCTTCCGGTCCAAGTGACAACCCATCCTGTCGTGGTCAGTGTTACGCTCGAAGTCCCATAGTCCGCAGTGCCTCCATCAATGCGGGTCTCGGGGCCAACCGCAGCGCCCTCAGCGTCGTAACGCTTTTGGTAATAGCCCCATTGGTTTCCAAGCTGTGAAATGTAAGTAACGATCCAGCCGCCGTCCGCCGTAAGTGTCACACTCGGGTTTGTCTGAGTCCCGCCTGTAATGCCGTTGACTTGAGTTTCCGCGCCGACCTTCTCGCCGTTCACGTCATAGCGCTGAAGAAACACGCCCTCGCTGGAGCCGTCCTGCCCAACCGACTCCCAAGCAACTACCCAACCGCCGTCAACAAGGCCGGTCGCCGCCGCCGTCGATTGGAAGTTCTGCATCGTCGTGTTGACGACGAACTCGGTTCCGACCTTTGCACCTGTCGCGTCAAAACGCTGCTGCATGACATCGGACTCTGTGCCTTCAGCATTGCTCGTTGTCCAGGTAGCAACCCAGCCACCGTCCGCAAGAGCGGTGATGTAGTTGGTTCCTTGGCTTCCAGCCGTGGCAGTGTTTACGCGAGCTTCATCGCCAAATCGGATATGTGTTGCAGGCATGTCGCATCTCCCTAGATGAGACTTCATGACATCCGTCCCACCAGAGCGTCCCTCGTCGAACAACTAGGTTCTCATGGTCAGATCAGCACAGGGTGCGCTGGAACACTTCGTGCAGAGGCCCCTTTCCTAGCTCGTCAAATAAGCCGATCCTGCCTTATGCCCGCTTCAGTTATACATTGATCTAGCACCCGATAGACTTGCATTCTTGAGCATCCGACAGTCCTTGCAATCTCCGCTGGTCCATGACCTGCTTCGTGCAATGCAAGCCACCTTTGCAGTCGAGGCGGCGCTTACCGCCGCGATAAGAACCATGGGCCTTGGCTTTCTCGATGCCGTCCCTCTGTCGCTCCTTGATGAAGCGCCGCTCCATTTGTGCGACCATGCCGAGCACGGTAAGCACGATGTGGCCCATTTCGCCACGTGTGGAGACATGGGGGGCAAGGGCTGTGACGAAGGCCTCTTTTTGCTCGCACTCATAGATTAGGTTCAGGACGTCGCGAGTATCCCTGCCGAGACGGTCGAGCCGGGTCACATAAAGTCGAGGATGATTGCTAGTTCGGTGCGACCATCACGGCTCGGCCCTGAAACTTTCTCGGAACGAATGACCTCGCACCCTTCGGCTTTGAGCCTTGCAAGCTGGGTATCGAGATCTTGGTCGGTCGTGCTGACGCGGGCGTAACCGATGCGGGCCATGTGTCACTTTAGGGTTTAGGCCTGACCGTAGCATTGCAACAAATAGGCCCGTCAACCCAGATGTGACGTGAAAGCCGCTACTTTAAGTGACGTCACCTCAGGTTATACCCTAGTGATATATAGGCACTCAACTAAGGTCGCTCGGCGCTGCTATTTTAGTACTAGCTCTTATCCTGCTCAGGCGATCCAGGCGCAAAAGTGAGGTGCTTGACGATGAGCGCTGCTGAATCTCACGAGAATACTATTTTAAGTTGAGATTGATGTAGGTTTCACCCTTAATGATTGAATGAAATGGGTTATTTCCCGACTAATGCGCAAAGTGACGTAGGGAAGCTATCTGTCCTTAGAGTTCCACAGGCCGGGTTCCATGCCATAGCGATAGATCGGGAATTGAAACAGTCCAGTCGAGGCGAGCATGGTTCAGGTTGTGAAGTGGGGTTCTGAGACCAAGGTCAGCAACTCCGGGACATTTCTATCGTCGACCTCGGCGGTCAGTTCACAGACTGGCACGACGGTCACAGCCTATGTATCTCCAACGGACAATTCAGTTCGGATTTCAGTGCATGATTTCCGCGGCTCGCCGGTTGGGAGCGCTGATCAGTTAGTTGGCACCGGAGGGCTGGCTGGGAACAATCCTGCTCCGACTTTGACGGCCTTGTCCAATGGCCAGTTTCTGGTCACATGGCATGTCCTGGGAGCGCAGACGAGTGAAGTTCGAGCCCAGTTGATCTATGCCGATGGCACACTGAGCAGTTCTTCCAGGATCATTTCGGGGACAATAGGCGCGGCTCAGAAGGTAATGAGTGTGACAGCGCTGGATGACGCGCTTGATCCTGGTCGGTTCGAGGTAGCTTGGAGCAATAAAAGTGTTTCCACATTCAGCGCCTCCCTGTTTCGTGTCGGCTCAGATTTCAGTTGGAACACTGGCTCAACCGCGATACCCGGCGCAGCAGAGATTGTGGCCTTAACGAGCGGTAAAAGCGTCGTTGCCTATAGCAACTACATTCCTGGATCGCTCAATATTCCCCCCTTCTACGGCATCACGATCAACTTCATGGACAATGTAGGGCGCCAAGCATCCGCGCCCATGAATGTGATCTCCTCGACTGGGCCCGTCAGCGAAATCAGCATTTCTGCCTTGCTCTCTGACCGGTTCGTCATCACGTGGCGCACAAGCAGTGGCGAATTGCGCGGCCAGGTCTTCAACAGTTCGGGAGGCAAGGCGGCAAGCGAGTTCCTCATCGGAACGACGGGTCCCTGGCAACAGAGCGATCCTGAAACGACAGTTCTGTCCGACGGGCGCTTCGTAGTGACTTGGGTCGACACGAGCCTGACGGGCGGCGACACATCCGGCACGGCCATTCGGGCGCAAGTTTTCTATGCCGATGGCCGCAAATATGGCGCGGAGCTTCTGGTCAACACCTCGACTACCGGCAGTCAGGTCGATCCTCACGTCTCGGCTTTCCAAGACGGCAGATTCGTCATCAGCTGGACCGACAAGGCTGGAGATGCCAACGGCGCATCGATCATCCGTTCACAGATCTTCGATCCACGCGAGCCGCGCCCTGGCGATAACTTCGTTCGCTGGACGGGATCCGATAAGGCAGAAGCATATGCCGGACATGAGGGTGACGATTACCTTCAGGGGCAAGGCGGAAACGACAAGCTGTCGGGCGAAGGTGGGAACGACAAGCTTGTCGCCGGTAATGGACTCGACACGCTCCTAGGCGGTAGCGGCGATGACGTCCTCGTTGTGGAAGATTCGGGATATAACGATGTTCTGGATGGCGGCGAAGGTTTCGATATTGTCGAAATTCACCACCAAGGAAATTCTTCGCTTGTCGTCGACTTGATGACAGGCAACAACAATTTCTACGGGACCCTGATTTCTATCGAAGGCTTTATTGGCGGCGACTCTAGCAACGACAAGATAAGCGGAAGCGATGTTGCTAACGATCTTCGCGGGCGCGGCGGTAATGACACGCTGACTGGCCTTCTGGGCAACGACACGCTCGACGGCGGTGACGGAGACGACATCATTGACGGCGGTGCCGGTAGGGACCGCATGGATGGCGGGTTCGGTGACGACGTCTATTACGTGGACGATTTCACCGACATCGTGGTGGAGGAGATCGGCGCGGGCAAAGATACCGTTTATGCGAGCTCCAGCTATGACATGACTTACAGGGATAATATCGAATATCTCATTGGAGTTGGAAGTGACGATATCGCGCTGACTGGCAATGTCCTCGATAATGTCATCAAAGGAAATGCGGGCAACAATCGCTTGGATGGAACTTTCGGCTCAGACACTTTGATAGGTGGTGCTGGAAACGACACATATGTCGTAAGAGATAGCTATCTCTTCCCCATTCCTCTGGACCCTAAGGATGCCTATATCACGATACGCGAGGACGCAGACAACGGTATCGACACGATCTTGACTGAGTTGGGCGGTTATCTACCCGACCATGTTGAGAACATGCGTGCTCTGAACCCCCGCTCGACCCTTCCGATGGAACTCATGGGTAATAATCTGTCGAACCACCTCGTTGGGAACGATGGCGATAATTACCTTTTTACAGGCAGGGACAGTACCTTCACTAGTCAGGACACGTTGGAAGGGGGCAAAGGAAACGATGTCTATTATGTCGTTTACCCGAATAATGCCATCATCGTTGAGAAACGCGGTGAAGGGACCGATACAGTCCAAATCGAACTTGGAACTTTCACGCTAAATGAGGGAGCTGAGATAGAGCTTATACGTGTTACGGGGGCTTATTCTGAAAAGTATAAACCAGTAGTTACAGGAAATAGCTGGAATCAGACCATAGAGGGCACTAATGGGGCAGATATTCTGGACGGCGGTGGCGGAAGAGATACGCTGATCGGCAGCTGGGGAGCTGATACCTATCATGTGCGTTCCTTGGATGACGTGATTGTTGAGATCGATCCATATCCTCAAGAGGCCTATCGTGAGATCGACACGATCATCGCTCATTTAGATTACACTCTCAGGTCTGAGGTCTCGATAGAGATCCTCCGCGCTGATGACGAAGCCGGTTCTCTCTCGCTCACGGGTAACTTCAATGCCAACACGCTGGTCGGCAACGATTCCGGTAACACGCTCGCCGGTGGCGGTGGTCTTGATACGCTCAAGGGCGGCGAGGGGAACGACCGCTTCGAGGTCGACACCGACGACGTAGTGGAAGATGCGGGAGGCCGCGATACTCTCGTGGCAATGGTGTCGGGCGTTTACACGCTTGCCGGTGGGATCGAGAATGGCGTTGCTGGCGCCGGCATCGATGGGATCCAGCTGATTGGCAATGGTAGTGCCAATCTTTTAGCAGGCAATATTCTGTCGAACGCTCTCTCGGGAGAGAGCGGCGATGATGATCTGCGCGGACGGGAAGGTGACGACGTCCTCAGCGGTGGCGAGGGTGATGATGTCCTCGAGGGTGGCGCGGGTGCTGATCAATTGATTGGCGGTGCCGGTATCGATACAGCCGTTTACGCGGATGCCAAGACGAAGCTGACCATCAGTCTCGATGATACGACACGGAATACAGGTGAAGCTGCAGGCGACACGTTCTCGTCGATCGAGAACATTATCGGGTCCGACTATGATGACGTGCTTATCGGATCGAACGGCGCGGCCAATACCCTTTCCGGCGGCCTCGGTGACGATACGCTGATCGGCATGGGCGGCAACGACGTGCTGAAAGGCGGCGGCGGCCAGAACACGGCCGTGTATGAGGGTAGTTTCTCTAGCTATACCATCGTCGCTCAAGCTGATGGATCGCTGCGCGTCTCCGATAGTGTGAAGTCACGCGGTGGCACGGACATTCTCGTGGATGTCCAAGAGCTCAAGTTCGCCGATCAGATGTTCCGAACCGCCAATCGCGAGCCGACGGCGCTGGCTCTGTCGGCCAGCATGATCAAGGAGAATGCCTTGGCCTCCACCATCGTCGCCACGTTGTCGGCCGACGATAAGGACGGAGACGCCATCCGCTACACACTTGTCTCCTCGGATGGTCCTTTCCGGATCGACGGCAACAATCTCGTTCTGACGGGAGGCCTCGACTACGAATCCAAGACACAACACACCGTCACGATTAAAGCTCATAACGGGTATGGGGCCGGAACGACTCAAACCTTCACCTTCGATATTCTCGACGTGTTCGAGCCGGCTACAGTCAGTGGGGCTGATGCGCAGGGCAATCAAATCCTACGAGGCCGCTCGGCAGACGATCGCCTCAAAGGAGGCGATGGCAATGACAAGTTATATGGCGGCGCAGGCAAAGATGTGCTCACCGGAGGCTTGGGCCAGGACATCTTCGTGTTCGACACCAAACCCGGAAAAAAGAATGTGGACCGGATTGCCGACTTCAAGGTGAAAGACGATACGATCCATCTTGCCAAGTCTGTGTTCAAAAAGATGGCCAAGAAGGGCGTGATCAAAACGAACGAATTCTATCAAGGCACAAAGGCTAACGATAAGGACGATCACGTCATCTACAACAAAAAGACGGGGGCACTATACTACGATGCCGACGGTACGGGATCGCAGGCACAGGTTCAGATCGCAACCCTCTCCAAGAACCTCAAGATGACCTACAAGGACTTCTTCGTGATCTAGTGCCTTCGCAAAAAAGCGCGACAGCACGATGCGAAAGGGCTGCGCGAGCAGCCCTTTTTCGTTGTGATAAGCACCTGCACCGCGGGGCAAACGATTATGCTTTTTTGGAAAGACTGTAACGATCTTCATAGCGGCTGGACAATCGGCATCGCCGGCGGTTTCCGACGACTGATGGGGCAAGGGAGGGCTACAATACCCTTTGGGTTCTCTATCCTCGCAGCCGTCGAACGCGTCCAGGGTCTCGATGCCTGCTAGATGAGCGATTCAGCATGAAAGCGGGCGGCTCAAGATACTGAGTCTGGCCCATAGGCGGATCTCCTTCAATCCGACCACCAAAGCAAACGCTGCTACGAAGCCACCCTGATCAGGCGAAGGCCCTTTCTCGCTCTCGTCTCAAATAATCGCGCCTAGACCGCCGGCGGCGGCTGTTGTCAGGCCCTTCGCCCGCAGGGTTCATCTCAAGTGCCCAAGAGAACTACCTCAGAAGGTTGCCTAACATCGCGGGGAAGCTGCGGCTAAAATATGAGCCTCGCGGGTAAAGCGGACGAAGGCGAAAATGCCTCGCTTGGTAGATCGGAATCCAGAGCGGCTCAGGGGCGTCATACGGCAGGTTGCGGCCATTGCAAGGGAGATCACGATGACGCTCGCTCTTCAAGCGAATGCAGCGCCAGTTTATCCAGATCCCATTCTCCTTCAAAGATCGAATAAAGAAGATGCGTTGGCTGACCTCGCATCGATCGAGGTCGAGGATGCTGACCTCTTCCTCGGTGCTATGGAGGAGGCGCGGGTCAAGGCGGCCTTTTATTTCTTTCCCCATCTGTATTTTGCCGGACGGACGAGTACACGGTCGCTGCTCTGGGAGCGGCATGCCGGGTCCATTCTCATCTACCAAGTCCGCCGGCAGAAGGGCGGCTCGGAGATGAGATTGTATTGCCCGCCGCTTCCCTTCGATGCCTCTGCATTGCGGCATGCAATGCAGAGGATGCAGGAATTCAACAGCAGCCGGTCGAGCCGGATTTCCTACGTGCCGGAGGAGCAGGCGCTCCAGGTCATGCGGGAGGGCTTCTCGATCGAGCTCAAGTCGGAAGACTTCATCTATGACCGTGCGGCTGTCGTGGCCCTCGAGGGTGCGAGATTTGCCAAGTTGCGGCAGGAGCTGGCGCGCGCCCTCAGGCAAGGGCAGGTCGAGACACGGCCTTATACTTCTGCGGATCGCCCTGGCTGCGTTGCCCTCACGGAGGCATGGAGGGAGAGGCTCGTTGCCCGCGGCATGAAGGTCGGTGCTGCATATGGCGTTACCTCTGCCTGTCTGACCAGCAGTCATCGTTTCCAGTCGCCACTGCTCACCGGAATGGTCGTGGAAGTCGACGGCAAGCTTTGCGGTTTCGGCTTCTCAGGACAACTGACCTCCGGCATGGGTTGCAACTATGCTTGTGTCACCGACCTCGCTTACCCGGGATTGACCCTCGTTCTGCGTCGAAGTGTCATGGGCGCATTTCCGCATCTCGCTCACTTCAACGATGCGGATGACGCCAAGCGGCCCGAGCTGCACGCTTCGAAACAGCGTTTCCAACCGGTGGAGATGCATGGAGTCTTCAAAGCAACGTTGCAGTGAAAAGCCTTTAGACTGAAGTCTCATGCTTTATGCGGCACCGGCCTTCTTCCAAATCGCTGCGGCGAACTAAATGTTTTTTGATCCCAGTTTTGAGCAAAGCCGGGTCGATCACGCCGCTTCGCGAGGGGGACGATGACAGGGGATGAAGTCGAGGCCGTAGCCCGCGCTTTATATGAAACCTTGGAGGATGCGCGCGGGTGGGCCCGGGAGCCTGAGCGTCTCAAGCAGCAATTCCGCAAATGTGCCCGCGCTGCGATCGGCGCCATCGATGAGGATGAAGCGCCGATTCCACCCGTGATAGAGCCGCTTCGTGTATCAGGGCCCTTGGAGGCGTTTCTCGGTTATTTGATGGAAGCGCAAGAGATCAGCATTCTCCCAGTCTCAAGCTTTAGAGCCGTACTTCGAGGCCCGGAGCACATCTACGAAGCTGCCAATGACGATTACTTCAAATTCGTCGGTCATCGGGACCTGTTCGATATGTCGGTTCGGGATGCGTTTCCGGATCTTGCGGGGCAGGGCTATTTCGAGTTGCTGGACCACGTCTTCGCAACGAAACAGGCTTTCATCGGCGAAATGATGCCGCTCACATTTCAATCAAAGCCGGGCGGTCTCCTGGAAGAGCGTTACATCGATCTGGTCTACCGCCCGATTGAAGGAGCGAACGGTGAGGCGCTCGGCCTGTTCGTCGAGGGCTGCGATAGAACCCGATGGGCGCGGACATAAGAAATTCAGCCAGCGTATTCGTAGAAAACCCCGCCGGATCTTTTGGATCCGGCGGGGTTTCGCATCAACAAAGGTACACTTAATAAGTGCCGAATTTGAAGTTCAGCTTGGCACGCGCAACCCAGAAGTCGTTATCGTTTCCACCGCTCACCGGACGGAAGACATCGACGGCTCCGCCGGCTGCCGGTAGGAAGGTGCCGGCACGGCGGTCGCCATTGTTATTGTCATCGTCGAAGCTGAGCCACAGGGCTTCCACGCCGAAGGTGACGGCCGAGGAGCCGAGCCAGTTCACAGGCAGCGCCCACTCGACACCACCACCGAGCGCCCAGCCCGTAGTGTCGTCCGTATAAGCAAGACCGCCGGTGCCGTAGATCAGGACGCGATCAATCGCGAAGCCGAGGCGGGCACGCAACGAACCCCACCATTCCGGAGCATTGCTCTCGAACACGCCGGGCGTGAATGTGCCGACGAATCCGGGACCCGGGACGAACGCAACATTCTGGTTTTGATTGGTATCGGCCCATTGAATGTCGGTCTCGAGGCCGATCACGAAGGAACCGATCTGGTAGTTGTAGCCGATCTGAGCGCCGCCGGTGAAACCGCCGTCATCGTTGTTGTTGAAGAGCAACGTGCCGGCAAGACCCGGAGTGCCGGGGCCCGGAGTCAGGACCACGGATTGCGAGTCATCATTGCGCCAGCCCCAGCCGGCATTCACACCGGCATAGAAGCCCGTCCAGGTGAAGACCGGAACGGCGGCAATGATGGGAGCCGGAGGCGCTGGCCTTGGCAGATCCGCCGCATTGGCGGCCGATAGCGCGAGAGTTGAAATGGCGCTGCCGGCTAGAAGGTAAAGAAGAGGTTTTCTCATGCTGACCACCCTTGTGCAGAGATGAACCAGCGCAGCTTAGGGCGAGTTACTAGACATCTCCTATAGCAAACAGGCAACACGCTGTAATTATCGTTCAGCGAATACATACCACCATAGAGGTAGGTATGAATAACCAATAGGAATATATAAACAAACGGGTGACATTGTCTCAGTATTCGATGGGGAAATCTAAATCATATATTGACGTCGACTAGGATGCGTGGCCTACTCAGTGCGCTTTCGGGAAGTGACCGAGGCGAGGAAAGCAGACTGACCCTGCCCTGAAAGGGGCAGGGTATTTTTATGCGCGCCAGGCCTTTCCGATGCGGGCCTTCAGCAATGCGTCTCGTCGGCTCTCTGGCCTAGTCCATCCGGCTGAATGGCTGGCATCCAAGCGCGATGCTAAGACCCTGATAGCAGCATCAATTTTCAGAGCAGCCGTCCCTTGTTTCCGTACTGGAGAAGATCCTTCCTGCGCGACCGGTTGCCGAGGGATGGCGCTCGCCTCGACCGCATGGTCCGGAAGGTGCGGGCTTTGCTCGGCGACGAGAAAGGCTCGGTCGCTCAGATCTTTGCGGTGACGCTCATCCCGCTAGCCGGGTTCTCCGGACTTGCTCTGGACTATGCGCGCGTTTCCCTGGCGAAGGCGGAGTTGCAGACCGCAATCGATTCCGCAGGTCTCGCCGTGGCCCACCTGCCGCGCAATGCGTCAGTCGCGACGGTGGAGAAAAAGGCGCAGGATTGGGTGAATGTGCGGCTCGCCGGCAAGGGGTTCGGCCCGATCACCATCAAGGCGCAACGCGAGGCCAACGGCATCTCATTCGCGGCGTCCACGACGATGGGCCTTACTCTGTTCAAGCTCCTTCGTGAGGAACCCGTCGACCTGACGGCGCGCAGCGAAGTGAACTGGAGCATCGGCAAAGTCGAGATCGCGCTCGTTCTCGATAATACGGGCTCGATGACCAACAACAACAAGCTCAAGAATTTGAAGACAGCGTCGACTTCGCTCATCGATCAGCTTGAGCAGGCCACGGCCGAGCCCGGACAGGTGAAAGTTGGCATCGTACCGTTCTCAATGGCGGTCAATATTGGGGAAGGTTACAAAGACCAGCCCTGGATGACAGGCGTATCGCCGGCAACGCCTGATATCTTCACGAACAATACGACGAACAAGAGCCGCTTCACCTTATTCAATAGCATGGGCGTCAACTGGGCTGGATGTGTTGAAAGCCGACCGTCGCCTTACGACGTGCAGGATACGGCACCTGCTGCGGGCGTGCCTTCGACGTTGTTCGTTCCCTTTTTTGCTCCCGATGAGCCAGGAAGTGCCGATGGCAATAGCTCGTATTCCAATGACTACATTGGCGACAAAAAGCCGAATAATGTGAGCTGGACCTGGAAAGAGCTCCAAGGCAACGTCAATAAATACGACCAGAAGCCGCGGACCGGCAAAGCCAAAGGGTCATTGTATCAGCTAGGGCCAAACGCCGGTTGCGAACTCCAATCACTCCTGCGGCTCACATCGAATATGACAGATGTGCGGACTAAGGTTGCGAGCCTAACCGCCATTGGCGACACCAATATCCCGATCGGGCTTGCTTGGGGCTGGCATGTTCTCTCACCTAACCTGCCATTTAGTGACGGCGTTCCCTACGGAACGCCGGATCTCACCAAATATATTATTCTCATGACGGACGGCGACAACAGCAACACCGATAGCACCAACAACAACGAATCTTACTATTCTGGCATCGGCTATATCTGGCAGAAACGACTTGGGATCACGAGCGGCACGACCACGCAGCGCCAGCAGGTGATGAACAGCCGGTTATCGACACTCTGCACGAACATCAAGGCATCCGGCATTCAGATCTTCACGGTGCGCGTGGAGGTGAACACGAACAGCAGCAGCCTTCTCGAAAGCTGCGCTTCGGATAAGGAGATGTTCTTCAACGTCTCCAACTCTGCGGATCTAGGCGAGATCTTCGGTCGCATCGGCGAGAAGATCACCAAGTTGCATCTTTCGAAATGATCCGCAAAGCCCTTCGCGCCTCACTTTTGAAAACATTGCATCGGTTCCGGCGACATCAGGCCGGGAGCGCGGCGGTCGAATTCGCGATCATCCTGCCTGTCTTCCTGCTGATGCTGGTGGCGATGGTGCAGATCCCATTGGTGTTCGTTGCGGGGCAGCATCTGGAAAGCGCAACGACAGGAGTAGGGCGGCTGATCCAAACCGGCCAGGTGCAGTCGCAAGGTATGACCCCGGCCCAGTTCCGATCCGCGCTTTGTAACCAGATGGGAGTGTTCCTGAAATGCAGCGGTACGAACCTTCGTGTAGAGGTTCGCAGGCTTTCCGGTTTCGCCTCGGTCCCTCGCGGAATTCCGCTCGATGAAGAGGGGAAGTTCGAGGACGAAGTCGTCTATCAGCCGGGCAATGCCGGAGAAGTCGTCGTCGTGCGGGTCTTCTACCAGTTTCCCGTCTGGCTATCGGCGTTCCTCCCGACGCTGGCTAATTTGCCCAACGGCAACCGCCTGCTGATGTCCAGCGTCGTCTTCCAGAACGAGCCGTTCTACCAATCGCAAGCGGCAGGTTCATGAAGTCTCCCGTAGCCCGCTTTCTCAGCAACGACGACGGCGTGGCTGCCATCGAGTTCGCGATCATCCTTCCGGTGATGCTGCTGCTCTCGATGGGAGCCATCGAGCTGACCGATGCGCTTGCCGCGCGCAGGAAGGTCACGCTGGCATCGAGCGCCCTATCCGATCTCATTGCGCAGCAGCGCGACGTGGACGGAACTTATGCGAGCAATGCCCTTACTGCCGTGTCGATGATCATGGAGCCGTTTTCGAGCGAAGGTCTGGGCTCCGTGGTGTCGAGCATCGTGGTCGACAAGGACGGCAAAGCCAAGGTCGCCTGGAGCCTTGCGCGCGGCAAAACCTCGCTTCGTAAGGGCGATCCTTACATCCTGCCGAATGACTTGAAAGTCGCGAACAGCAGCGTGGTGATTGCCCAGGTCGGTTACAGCCACAGCCCCATGATCGGCTATGCCCTGACCGGTACGATCAATATGTCTGAAATAACCTATGCCCGCCCGCGCGTCGCATCACAGATAAGCGGCGTCACCTGCTCGGCGAGCGGCTGCTGAGGGCGGATCAGCGTGAAGCCGACATGCCTGCGGCTTCAGGAACAGGGCTCTTCGTCAGCATCATCTGGTTATCACTGCGGCTGCAGGAGACAGTGACGAAGCCGTCGGAGGCTGGAATGCGGACAGTTGTCTGATCGCTGGTATCGACAAGGCGCACCGGCTGCTCGTCGATCTCGCCGGAAGCCTCGGCGATAATGGCAAGGCAATCGGCATAAGGCATGGATGCGATGCGCGTATTGGCTTCCTGTGCATGAACAGCCGCGCTCAAGGACAGGATTCCCAAAGCGCCGGAGATGATGGAAACAAATGTGAGTCGCATCGATCGTCCTCCTAACGCTCGGAAGATCAGCACGACCGAGGCTTTATCGCTGTGTCCTATCACACAAGGCATGAACGTTCCCCTATCGCAGGACGTTCCTGACAGGATTGTCGCAGGGAAGGCTACCTTGTTCACAGCAAGAAAGCTTAGCCGCTCGACTCCTTTAGGCGAGCCGACACCTCACGCCCGCGGCGCTCCGCCTGCTCCAATGCCTCCGCGATGACACGCAGGCTCTCGGAGGCGGCACCGGTCTTGGCAGCATGCATCCGTGCCAGAATTTTTTCAGCTTCCGCTTCGTATTGCCTTTCCGGCATGAGCCATATCTCCCTTCAAGCTATGCCGATGAAACGGTGAGGCGAAGCTTCCGGTTCCTTTCCCCTCACGACTTCGCGAGAGTGCAGCATGCGGCGTCGTGAACTCCCCTCAAGCCTTGCCATTCCCGAGTGAGTGTAAGAAAGTTCCATTCGTGAGGTGGTGGCGATCTACTCGCGATTCGGCCCCTTCATAGGATCTATTCTTAACGTTTGTGTTTGAGTCCCATATTGCCGACGGCGGACTTTGCGCTCATCGCAGCGCAGCCGCGCCATTCCGCATTCAACATCCAGAGGCGTCCGTCTCGTTTTTTTGATTTTCGTGTTCAGCAATGATTCATCCCAAGACCGTCAGGGGTGGTCCCATGATGTTATCCGGACCTGATCCCTTGCAGGATGCCCTCGAACTCAGGGCGCAGATCCGGGGCCTCAAGGCCCTGCTCGATCTGCAGCGCTGGCAGATCGAGGTGCTCAACGAAAGGCTTTATTCCGCACAGCCCGGCGGCACCGCCGCAAGGCGGCTGCTGGCGCTCAAGCAGAGCGAGGAGCGGGAGAAACACCGGGTCGAAGTCGACAGAGACTGAAGCATCGGACCTAAAAGTGGATCCCGCTTGTAGGATCGATCCGATGCTCTAATGGTGCACGCTTGGGCTTTGATCGCGTGCCAGGGCGTGGTTCCGCTCGAAGAGACCGAAGCGCGTGCCGTTCCAAGTAGAGATCAGATCGGGAATATTCTTGCCGGGAACAGCCCGTCCGAACAGGAAGCCCTGGCCCAGATCGCATCCCTGGCTGCGCAAGAAGGCCGCTTGAACCGATGTCTCCACGCCCTCGGCGACCGTGGTAATTCCGAGATTGCGTCCGAGATTGAGCACCGCCTGCAGGATGGCCGTGTCATTGGAGTTACTCGCCAGATCATGGACGAAAGACCGGTCGATCTTGATGATGTCGACCGGAAACTGCTTCAGGTGAGACAGGGATGCATAGCCCGTGCCGAAATCATCGAGAGCGATCTTGACGCCTGCCTCGCTGAGCGTGCGCAGCGCCTTTTCCACGCCCTCGGATCCGTGCCCGAGGAAGACGGTTTCCGTAACCTCGAGTTCAAGGTGATCGGTCGGGATGTCGGCACTGCGCAGCCGCTCCAGAATCTGCTCGGCGAAGTCGCCCGCCCTGAATTCTGCCGCGGACGCATTGATGGCCACATGGCCGAAGGTGAGGCCGGATTGCAGCCAGCGGCGCATATCGGCGAAGACAATATCGTGCATCTGCCTGCTGAGGCCTATGGCGAGATGCGGATCCTCGAATGCGGCCAGGAGCTTTCCGGGAAGCTCGATGCCATTGCTTGGATTGCGCCAGCGCAGCAGCGCCTCGAAGCCTGCGAGACATCCGGAATCCAGGAGGACCTTAGGTTGATAGAAGGCCTCGATACTCCGATTGTCGATGGCCTCCCGCGCGTTGTTGCGCATCTGTGCCTTCTTCTGTGTCTCGGTGCGCATGGCAGGCTCGAACACCATCACCTTGCTTCGCCCGGTCATCTTGGCGGTCATGAGGGCGATGTCTGCCTGCTTCAGCAGATCGGCAGCCTCCTGCGCATGATCGGGCCATATGCAGACGCCGAAGCTCGCGCGGCAATCCAGAGCGCGGATTCCATAAGCGAGAGGTTTCTGGAGTTCTTCGAGGATCGGCAATACGACGGCATTCACCTCATCCTCGCTCATGACGTCCGGAAGAATGATGGCGAATTCATCGCCGCCATTACGGGCAATGATATCGGTGGGGCTAGCCAACTGGTTGAGCTTGGTCGCGACAGCTTGCAGAACGGCGTCGCCGGCCTCGTGGCCGATGGTGTCGTTGATTTCCTTCAGGTGGTCCACATCGAGAAGCACCAGCCCAACCTTGCGCCCCATGCTCGCGGATTGTTCGAGGGCTTGCGCGAGGCGGGCATGGAACAGCGCGCGGTTCGGCAGCTTCGTGAGAGAATCGTGGTGAGCGGTCCAGAGGATCTGTTCCTCCGCTTCCTTCTGAGCCGTGATGTCGCTGATGATGCCTTCGAGCGCAATGGGTTCCCCTGATGCGTGGTAGACTCCCTGTCCTCGATCGACGACCCAGCGGATCGTGCCGTTTCGGGTGATGATGCGGTAGACGATATCGTAGATGCGCCGCTTCTCCACCCCGTCCCGAACCATTTCCTCCACGAGCGTATGATCGTCGGGGTGAATCACGTCACCCCATGTGACCCTGTGCTCCTCGAAATCACTCACGGGATAACCGGTGAGAACCGCAGCGCCTTCACTGATGAGGGAGAAGGGCCAGGGCGTCTCCGTGCCGCACCTGTAGACGAGACCCGGCAGATTATCGATGAGCGTCGCAAGCTGGCGCCTGCTCTCGCGCAATTCCGCTTCCGCTCCCAGGCGCTCCTCTTCCGCGAGCTTGCGCTCGTGAACATCCTGCACGACCGTGATGATGGAAACGACCTCGCCTGTATCGTCGCGCACGAAAGACACATAGACCGCGCACCAGACGTACGATCCGTCGGGGCGCACATAACGTTTCTCGACCTGAAAGGGCGTACCTGTCCTCCGATTTTCCTGAACGGCGGCCATGTTCGACTCGATGTCGTCGGGATGCGTGAAGGCCTGCAGGGGCAGGCCGTCCAGTTCTTCACGGCTGCGCCCGACGATCTCACAATAACGGTCGTTGACCATCAGCACGCCGAAGTTCAGATCCCGGTGCAGAATGCCGACCATGGTCTGTCCGAAGACCGTGGCAAGCTGGCGCTCGCGGACCCGTAAGGCTTCCGCGGCATTCCTGCGGTCATTGATGTTGCGGAAGATGACGGTCAGCCCCGTATCGACGGGAACGGCGTGAACTTCGTACCATGCGGACAAGGGTTCGAAGTAGGCCTCGAAAACCTGCGGCTTCTTCTCGGTGACGGCCCGGCGATAATAATGCTCGAAGATGGAGTTCAGGGCTCTCGGGAAACTCTCCCATAGAGTCGAGCCGACAAGTGCGGTGTCGGCACCGAGTTCGCGCATGGCCCGCTCGTTGGCATAGATGAAGCGCCACTGCTCATCGAGAAAGAACACGCAATCCGTCGCGCCTTCGACAAAGGCTTGAACATGGCGGAGCGTAGGGGAATAGGCGCAGTCCGCGTTGGCACGCGATGGTTGGCGAATGCCGAGGGAGAGGCGATGCAGCCAGGAGCGGCCCCAATTACGCATTACTGCACTCGTTGTTATGACCGCGGATAATCTCCGCAGCCTCGTTCTTGCTTGGTCAGGTCCAGCGTTCTGTAAAGTCGTCGCAATGAATGACGATAGGATAGGAAAGTATGGTGACCGCTTTACGCGAAAATCAAGCGGAACTTGCCATCACACTTCGATAAATGTGCCAAGATATGAAGTAACGTTTGAGAAGTAGCTTGAGATACAAACGAAAAAGCCCGGCTGGTGAGCCGGGCTTTCGAGGTTGTCTATCGAGGTCGATCAGTTGAACTTGTAGTTTACACCGGCGCGGATCACGCCGAATTCCGTGTCGCGGCGAACGTTGATACGGTCGGCGAGGGCGTAGTTGTCCTTCGTGTCGAGGTTCACGTAGAGTCCTTCGACCTTCGCGGTGAAGTTGTCGGTCACGGCATATTCCATGCCGCCGCCGACGGTCCAGCCGCCGTTGGTGTCATTGCTGCGGTGATTGCCGAGCACGGTGTCGAGGCCCTTGTTGCCGCCGATGTCGCCATAGGCAAAGCCGGCGGTGCCGAACACGAGAGCGCGGTCGAAAGCCACACCGGCGCGGGCGCGGATCGTGCCGAAATAGCCGTCCGAGTCACCGGCGTAGTAGGTGTTGCCGTAGGACGAGCCCTTGTTGCCGACAGCGGCATACTGGATGTCGGTCTCGGCGCCGACCACGAACATGCCCATCTGATAGTTGTAGCCGGCCTGGGCGCCGCCGATGAAGCCGCCCTTGCTGCTGCCGCCAGCCACGCCGAAGGCGGGGTCGTAGTAGCGGCTCGTGCCCGAGCTCCAGCCATAACCGGCGTTCACACCAGCGTAGAAGCCGCTCCAGGTGAAGATCGGCATGGCGTTATAGGCCGGGGCAGGCGAGTAGCGGGACGGCAGGTCGGCAGCGTGAGCGGTCGAAGCGGCAATCGCGAGAGCGGCGGTTGCGGCAAGCAGTCCGAAAGCAGAGGTACGCATTACATAAATTCCCTTGTTGGACGCGAATGATGGTAGGCATTTATTGCCTGTGCGATCAGTAATAAAGGCCAATGTGAGGTAATTGCAATATGATTACGGTTGATCGTTGTCTTTATGATTGACGATTTATGAACGTTTACTTTTCATCAACCATGATAGGGCGCTGTCATTGACGCCGCTTTCTTGATGGTGTGCAGATGGTCCCATCAATTTGGCCTTGCGGCACAAAGTTAGAGACAAACTTCAACCCTGCCTTTCGCGAGGCAGGGTTTTTTCTTACTCAGCGCCAATCAGCCGATTATCGCCTCGGCGCGACGGGCAATCGCATCCACATCGGCACTCATCGGAAGCGCCTCGGGACGAAGACCATCGAGCGCGAACCAGCCTGCTTCGAGCGCATCATCCGCGGCGACGGGCTCGCCGGAAAGCCAACGGCAGAGAACCGCGATCAGGATGTAATGCTGCGTGACCGCGCCGTCCTCGGCGCGCACCACGATGTCGAGGGTCGTGATGATGCTCCGGGCCTCGGCCTCGACACCGGTTTCCTCCCGCAATTCACGGATAGCGGCCTCGTAAACCGTCTCGCCATATTCGATCTTGCCGCCCGGATAGCCCCAAAGCCCCGCATCCGGCGGGTTGGCGCGGCGCACGAGCAAGGCTCTGCCATTCTCGATGACGACGGCGATCACGGCCGGAACAGGGGAGGGCGCATGAAAAAAGGCTTGGCTCATGGAGCCAAGCCTTATCGCATATCGGTCGATCCCGACAGGGATCAGCGCGGACGATGGAGCGCGGATCGAAGCGGTTCGAAGCTCTTCGTCATCCAATGCGCTGTGGTTTCGGCGATGTCCTTCCACTGCGCGGAAGCGGTTTCGAAAACATCCCGGGCGGCCTGCGTCTGTGTCTTGAGGGCCGTCTGCAGGTCCTTGTTGTCGAGAGCGGTGCGCCACAACTCGATGGCCGCATGGCCCTGGCTGTGCAACGCCTCGATGATCTTGCCGTTCACTTCCAGGGCGCCCTTGGCCGAGACGGTCGCGGATTCGCGCATGGCATGGCGGAAAGCATCGCCCTGGCTGCGAACGGTGGAGAACGCCTCTTCGGCCTTCTTCACCGTTTCGACGATCACAGGAGCGGGGAGAGTTGCGGTCGGGGCCACGGGCGTTGCCTCGATCACTTCCACATTTTCTGCAACCGGTGCTGCCGCCAGTTCGACGAGATCAGCCTTGGGAGCGCTTTTCGGGCTCCGGGTTCTGGTCTTCTTCACTTCCGCCATGGGGACGTCCTTTCGGAAGGTTTCAGAATTACTTCTTCGACGTGGGCTGCTTCATCGCCGACTGGGCGAGGGAGCCGAATTCCTTCATCTGGGTCTGCATCGCCTCGAATTGCGAGCGGACGAACTCGGCCTGGATCTGCATGGCCTCCTGCATGTCCTTCGCGCGCACCATGCGCTGGGCGAGGTCGAAGGCGGCCGTGAGGTTCTGCTCGGCATAAGTGAAGGTCTTGCGGGTGGCATCCGTGGCGCTGGCCTGAACCGTGTTGGCTGAGCCTTCGAAGGTACTCACCGTCTTCTGGGCGGCACTCATGAAGCCGTCGATGGCCTTGCGGGCCTGCTCGACGCTTTTCTCGGCGAAGTCGCGCATCTCGGCAGGAACTTCGTAGTTCTGGTTCGGGTTCGTCGCCATGTCTCACTCCTCTCAAGGTTGGTATTTGTGCAGTGCAATATCACATTGTGCAGTGCAAAATCAACAGGCTTTTGCTGCTTTCATTAAGGTTACCTCGAAGTAAAAGGATTCAAGACCTCCATGCCTCATGCCACCTTGCCAACAATAGTCTAAAACCTCTTCAATAAGATGACTCCCAAAAGAGGTGAAGGCGAGGCTTTCCATGATCCGGGCTCCGGACCAGTACGAGGCGATGATAGAGCGGCTTGCCGCTGAACCCGGCTTGGGCGTGATGGCTCAGCCGGGCGCTGTTGTCTTGGTATGGGACCGGGCCATCGACAGGCTGCTCTGGGCTTCCCCTGCCGCGCACGGTCTTCGGGATGCTTTGACGATCGAGGCCGGGTGGGTCACGTCGGATTTGCGGGCGAAGGACCGCCTGAGGGACCTGGCGGCCGGCGCTGCACCGGCTGAGGGTGCTCGTACCGAGCGGCTGCGCATCAATCCCGTCCGGCCATGGCAATCCATCGCCTGCCTCTGCCGCATCGCTAAGCTCGACAATGGCGAAACCGTTCTGGTGACAGCAGTCACAGGTTCTATCCCAAAGCTTCCAGCCCGGCAGAACGAGGCCCTCCAACAGGCCGTGCAGCCTGAGCCTGCCCCCCAGTCGATCGATGGGGCGGAGGCGGCTCAGGAAAAGCCGCGCGGGCCGATCCGTTTCATCTGGCAGGCGGATGCCGGGATGCGCTTCACCCAAATTTCAGCGGGCCTTGCCCAGGCGGTCGGTAATCGCACCGGCGACGTCGTCGGCCGGACATGGGATGAGCTCACCCGTTCCATCGTCCATGACCCTGAGGACAGCATAGCGGCTCTCACCGAACGAGGGGAGACCTGGAGCGGACGGACGGTTTTCTGGGCCTTGGAAGATGCTTCTCAGGAAGTGCCCGTGGATCTCGCCGGCATGGCTGTGTTCGGGGCTGATCGAGAGATCATCGGCTATCGCGGCTTCGGCCTTCTGCGGATGGATGACCTGCGCAAACGGGACGTTCCTTCTGAGAACCCCGTAGAGCTACAGCAGGAAGTCGAGGAAGAATTCTTCCAAGACGACATTGAGAAAGTCTCGGAGGATGTGGAGATGCCACCGGCATCGGCGGTCGATCCCGATGTCGAGGCTTTCCTGACGGATGCTGCCCTGCCTTTCGCTCCGCCCGAGGAGGCGCAGGCCGAGGAGCCCGCTCTCGCGGAAGAAGAAAACTGGTTCGCAAACCTGCGCGACCGCGTGTCGGAAGCTCTCTCGACCACGAAGCCTCCGGGGGCGACTGCGCCACGGGCTCCCAGCGAGGAAGATACCCAGCCGGCCAAGATCGAGGCACCGGCTTCGAGCCTCTCCAATGCCGAGCGTCACGCCTTTCGCGAAATCGCTCGCGCCCTCGGCGCACGCCTGGAGAGCGAGGAGAAGCCTCAGGCCTCACCCGCCGCTCCCGCTTCCAGCGCTGCGGAGGAGCAACCAGCCAGCATCCTCCAGCCCGTTTCGCAGATGTCCCTGCCTCGGGCGGAAGAGTTCACGATCCTGCCTGGAGCGCATGTCGAGCAGGCTGAGGAGGTGGCGCCGGAGCCGCACGCCTCCGACGACCGGGTTCTCGACAGATTGCCCATCGGCATCCTCGTGCATCGCGGCGAGCGTATCCTGTTCGCGAACCGCTTCCTTCTCGATCTCACGGGTTATGCCGGTGCCGACCAGCTCGCCAATGAGGGCGGTCTGGTCCAGCTGTTCCGGGATTCGCCCGCGCTCACTGGATCGGATGAGGACGATACCGGCCTCTCGCTTACGATGCGAATAGGCGACACCATCGCCGTTACCGTGCGTACGACGGAAACAGAATGGGAGGACGAAACCGCACAGCTGATGCTCATTCGCCGGGCACTCAGCCAGGAAGCGGCGCAACGCACCCGCGACAGCCGCGTGCTGGAGTTGGAAGCCATTCTCGATACCGCAACGGATGGCGTGATCCTGTTCGATGAAGCGGGTCGCATCCTCTCGCTCAACCGCTCGGCGGAAGCACTTTTCGGATATCATCAGCGCGAGGTCGTCGGCAGCGCCATCACGGTGCTGTTGGCGCCCGAGAGCCATATGATGGCGCTCGATTATCTCGAAGGCCTGCGCTCGCCGGGAGTGGCGAGCCTGCTCAATGACGGACGCGAGGTTCTGGGCCGCGAGCGGCAGGGCGGCACTATCCCGCTCTTCATGACCATGGGCTCCGTGAGTGACGGCGCGAACCGCAAGTTCTGCGCGGTCCTGCGCGACATGACCACCTTTAAGAAGGCGGAAGGCGAACTCGTCGGCGCCAAGCGCGCGGCGGAAGAGGCGAGCGCGCAGAAATCGGATCTTCTCGCCAAGATCAGCCATGAGATCCGCACGCCCCTCAACGCGATCCTCGGTTTCGCCGAGGTGATGCTGGAGGAGCGCTTCGGCCCCATCGGCAATGATCGTTACAAGGAATACCTGCGCGACGTTCACGCTTCCGGCTCCCATGTGATCAGCCTCGTCAACGATCTTCTCGATCTCGCGAAGGTCGAGGCGGGCCGTCTGGAGCTGTCCTTTACGGGCGTGAACCTGAACGATCTCGTCTCGTCCTGCGTCACGCTGCTTCAGCCGCAGGCGGCGCGTGACCGCATCGTGATGCGCATGAGCTTCGCGCCCAAGCTGCCGCCGGTGGTGGCCGATGAGCGGTCCGTGCGTCAGATCGTGCTCAACCTCGTGTCTAACGCCATCAAGTTTACCGATGCCGGCGGACAGGTGATCGTCTCGACGGCGATGACCGATCGCGGCGAGGTCACTTTCCGTGTGCGCGACACAGGCATCGGCATGACGGAGAGCGAGATCGTGGCTGCCCTCGAACCGTTCCGTCAGGTCGCCACTTCCCGCAAGCCTGGCGGCACCGGCCTCGGCCTGCCGTTGACCAAGGCGCTCGTCGAAGCGAACCGGGGCGCCCTGCAGATCGCGAGCAACCCGGACGAGGGCACCCTCGTCGAGGTGATCTTCCCGCCCACCCGCGTGCTGGCCGATTAGGTTCGGCAATCTCCGGAGTTTGATCCCAGACGGATCGGCGCTAGCTTGAAGCTGTGTTGCACCCTCCCGCGAGACGAAGGACCGCTCATGTCTACCTATCGCCTCGATAAGCTGTTCTCGCCTAGGTCCATCGCGGTCGTGGGGGCAAGCCCACGTCCGGGTTCGCTCGGCCTTACCTTCCTGAAAAACCTGGTCGAGGGTGGCTTTGCAGGCATGCTCTACCCCGTCAATCCGCACCACACGGAAATCAAAGGGCGGCCCTGCTACGCTTCCATCGCCACGCTTCCGGAAACTCCCGACCTTGTGATCGTCGCAGTGCCGCCTAACAGGGTGTTGCATGTCATCGAGGAGGCCGGCGAACGGGGTGTCTCGGCGGCCATCATCGCGACGGCAGGACTCGGTTATGGACCAGAGAGCCAATCAGAGGAAGTCAGGCTCTCCGCGAGGCAGCATGGATTGCGCATCGTCGGTCCCAACTGCATCGGCGTGCTCGCACCCCGCGCGAGGATGAATGCGAGCTTTGCGGCGCATCATGCCAAGCCCGGCGATCTTGCTCTCATTTCTCAATCCGGCGCGGTCGCGGTGGGACTTGTCGAATGGGCGGCGCAGCGTCAGGTGGGTTTTTCGGCCATCGTGTCGCTCGGCGACAAGGTCGACGTGGATTTCAGCGATTGCCTCGACTTCTTTTCCGCCGATGCGGGTACGCGTGCGATTCTGCTTTACATCGAGTCCATCGACAACGCGAAGAAGTTCATGTCGGCGGCGCGCGCCGCCGCGCGCATCAAGCCGGTCGTGGTGATCAAAGCTGGCCGTCATGCGTTAGGGGCCAAGGCTGCGGCGACCCACACAGGCGCTCTCGCGGGGTCCGATGCCGTTTATGACGCCGCCTTCCGGCGCGCCGGGTTGCTGCGCGTGCTCGATCTGGACCAGCTCTTCTCCGCTGCCGAGACGCTTGGGCGCCAAAAGCCATTTCCCGGCTCTCGCCTTGCGGTTCTCACCAATGGCGGCGGCATCGGTGTGCTCGCCACCGACAGGCTGATGGATCTGGGCGGGACGCTCGCGACGATCTCTGACGCGACACTGGAAAAATTGAATGCGATCCTGCCGCCCACATGGTCCCGCGCGAATCCGGTGGACATCATCGGCGATGCTGATCCGGCCCGTTACGCGGGCGCGCTCGAAACGCTGCTTGAGGATCGCGAGAACGACGCGGTCCTGATCCTCAGCGTGCCTACCGCCGTGGCGGGTGCAACCGATGTAGCGAAAGCCGTCACAGAAGTGATCAAGCGCGAACGCGCGAAGGGGCTGCGGCAGAAGCCGGTCTTTGCCGCATGGATCGGCGAGGACCCGGATTCCGCGCGCGTTTTCGAACAGGCGCGCATTCCGCATTTCGCCAATGAAGCCGATGCGGTGCGCGGCTTTCTTCAGCTCGTGCGCTATCGCGAGGCGCAGGACGAGCTGATGGAAACGCCGGACAGCCTGCCTCACGATTTCGCGCCTGATACGGAAGCGGCCCGCGCCATCATCAGTGGGGTGCTGGCGCAGAACCGCCGCTGGCTCAATCCGCTCGAAGTGGATGGCCTGCTCAAGGCCTACGACATTCCCACCGCTCCGGTCTTCCTTGCCAAGACGCCCGACGAAGCTGCTGCTGCCGCAAAGCCCTTGCTGGAGGAGGGCGGAACGGTCGCGGTGAAAGTCCTCTCTCCCGACATCGTACATAAATCCGATATCGGCGGCGTGCAGCTCGACCTTACGACCGAGGCCGCCGTCCGCAAAGCCGCTGTCGAAATCTTCGAGCGCGCTGCCCGCTTGCGTCCGCAGGCGACGGTTACCGGCGTGACCGTGCAGCCCATGGTGCGGCGCGCGAAGGCGCGCGAGCTGATCGTCGGCTTGGCTGACGATCCGTCCTTCGGGCCCGTCGTGCTGTTCGGACGCGGCGGCACGGCGGTCGAGGTCATCAACGACAAGGCTCTCGCTTTGCCGCCGCTCGATCTCAAGCTGGCGGACGACCTGATCGCACGCACCCGCGTCTCGCGTCGCCTGAAAGCCTATCGCGATGTTCCCGCAGCCGATGAGCGCGCCATCGCGCTGACTCTCGTGAAGCTCGCGCAGCTTGCCGCCGATCTGCCCGAGGTGCGCGAAATCGATATCAATCCGCTGCTGGCCGATCACACCGGCGTCATCGCCGTCGATGCACGTGTGGTTGTCGCGCCGGAAACGCGCAAGGGCGCGGGCCATCCGCGCTTCGCGGTTCGCCCTTATCCGAAGGAATGGGAGCGTACGATCAAGTTGCGCAATGGCCGCACGGCCTTTGTGCGTCCCGTGCGTCCGGAGGATGAAGAGGCTTTCAGAAGCTTCTTCGAAAAGATCACGCCGGAGGACCTACGCCTGCGCTTCTTCGCGCCCGTGCGCGACTTCAGCCACACTTTCCTCGCGAGGCTCACGCAACTCGATTACGCACGTGCCATCGCCTTCGTCGCATTCGATGAGGAAACCGGAGAGATGATGGGCGCCGTGCGCGTGCATGCGGACGCCAACCACGAGACCGGCGAATACGGCATCCTCCTGCGCTCCGACCTGAAGGGCTTAGGACTCGGTTGGACGCTGATGAAGCTCATGGTCGAATGGGCGAAGGTGGAGGGCCTGCACGAGATCGAGGGGCAGGTTTTACGCGAGAACACGACCATGCTCGACATGTGCCGCGATCTCGGCTTCTCCATTCGCATCGATCCGGACGATCATGAGCTGCGGATCGTGACGCTGCCAATCGCGGCGATCGATGAGCCGGGAAAGCTCGCGGAGCCGGCCTGAAACACGACGGGCGACGAATGCAACCGCATCCGCCACCCGTGGAACAAGAATTTCGTGAAGCTCAGTGGCCTTCGTCGAGGCCGCCGATATGCTTCTGTGCGTAAAGCTCAATGCCGACTTGCTCGACGAGGTTGAGCTGGGTCTCGAGGAAGTCGATATGGCCTTCCTCGTCCGCCATCAGCTCCTCGAAGAGTTTCTTGGAGACACGGTCGCCGATGCTGTCGCAATAGGCGGCAGCTTCACCGTAGAGATTGCGGGCATCGTATTCAGCGGCGAGGTCGGCATCCAGAATCTCCTGGATGTTCTGGCCAATGCGCAGCGGGTCGAGCACTTGCAGATTGGCGAAACCGTCTAGGAAGATGATGCGCTCGATGAAGCGATCCGCGTGGTGCATCTCTTCGATGGATTCCTTGCGCCACTGCTTGGCGAGTTCCTTGTAACCCCAATCGTCAAGCAATCGGTAATGGAGCCAGTACTGATTGACCGCCGTCAGCTCGCTGCGCAGGCCGCGATTGAGATACTCGATAACCTTCGGATCGCCCTTCATCATACCCTCACGTCAAGTCGGCGCCGGGAAGCGCCGTGTCTTCTTTAGAGGATTTATGAACTAGAGGGAAAGCCCCTTTATTCAAAGGGTAGGTTCTGCGGCTGCTTTCTCGAAGGAGGCGGGGCAGCAACCGCGCTGGCAGGCGGCGATAGGCTCGACACCTGCATCGAGCAGAGCCTTGTCCATGATGTCCCTGATCGTACGGGCACAACGCCCGCAATTAGGGCTGCAACCGAGGCACCGATAGACCTGCGCCGGGGTGCGCGGGCATTCGGGACCGGGCTTCAGGCACGCTTTCACATCGCCGTCGGAGAGGATGTTGCAGGAGCAGACGATCATCGGGAATCTAGTTTAGAATGATTAAAAACTACTTGTGATATCAGATACTTAGCCCGAATATCCGGTGAGCGCCAGTGCTTTCGGGCGCGCCGAGTTGTCACGCTGATAAATTATCCGTCAGCCGAGGCGCCTGAACAATCCAGGATAATCCCGTACGAACCCATCTTCATCGACCGGCAGGTCCGCCGTGAAGCCGTTGTCCAGGCTCTCGAAACGGTAGAAGGAGGGGCCGAGCGCCATATAGCGCTGCTCCGCGACCGAGACTGTCAGTTCGGGCAAGTCGATGTAACACAGGCGCAGTTCGAGGCTTTTGCCCTCCTTGAGGTCGAGACGGCGGATCGGCAGGGTGTTCGTCAGCGGGGTCGCCTGGATATCGATGTCGATGCAGCCCTGAAGATCGGGCCGTGCGGCGCCATCCACATGCCAATGTCCCTGACCATCGCTTTCCAGATGCAACATCTGGCCCGACGTGGTGCGAAGATGCGCCTCACGGGTATGCCAGGTCGCATCGAGCCTTATCCGGTAGGTGAGCCCGAAACGGGCCTCATCCCCCACGCCGATCACGACGCCCGAAAGGTCGAGGCCGCCATCGGCGGGCCTCACGTCCATATGCTCCATGCCGGCATCGCAGCCTTCCCAGGCCGACCAGCGGATGGTGCGGAAGATCAGGTTCGACAGCGGCATCATCGAGCCTCGCAAAACGTTTTCACGCTTGCCTCATATTCTGGGCAAACCTGAGCCATTGTCGAGGTCGAGCCTTCAGTCTCGCACGACCATCACATGCAATCGGCGCGGTCCGTGGGCGCCGAGCAGGAGTGTCTGCTCGATATCGCCCGAGCGAGACGGACCGGTGATGAAGTTCACCGTTCGCGGCATGGAGCCCTTGCCGAAGGCGAAACGCACCCGGTTCCAAACGGATTCGTAATCGCCCGCGATGTCCTTGGCCGAGACGACGATGATGTGGTTGTCAGGCAGAAAGTTGAGGGTGGAAGGATTCTCCTCACCGGAGACCATGGCGAGCGTGCCGGTCTCGGCCACGCCGCCGAAGGCGTAGCTCACCGCATTGAGATCGCGTCCTTCGCTCGGCCCATGCGAGATTTCGAGAGTCGTATCGGCCCAAGGCATCGCCTTGAGGCGCAGGTCGTCGCCCATGCGCAGCGTTGCCGGCAGGTTGTGGTTGCGCAGAAAGAGGGCAATGGATTGCGGCACGTCGGCCGCGGAGGCCACCTCCGTCACAGTCGCAAGCGAGGCTTCCGCCTGAACCTTGAACAAGGCTATCCGCTCATCACCCGAAACCTGGCCGCGTTTGGGGATCACGCCTTTCGGCGCGCGCTCCAGCCGATCCTGCACGATCTGGCTGCGGATGGTCTCGCCGCCTTTCACGCCGAGCGAGCGGCGGATGTTGCCGATAATGTCGTCGCGGGCGCTCATGCTTTCCGTCCTTTGCGCTCGCGCTGCCAGCGCGCCTGGAACGTCTCGCCCTGCGGGGCTGGGAAGTCGCGATACTTGGTCCAGCCTTTCGACAGCGGCAGCCATGAGAAGCGTCCGCGATGGCGACCGGCAAAGCCGAGCGTTGCCATCGCGGCGCGGGTGGCAAGCCGATAGAGCGCTGGGCGTTTCGCGAAGAAGCTCCAGAGGTTCAGGCCGGAGCGCACGGTCGCGGGCGTGAGGTGACGCTCATATTCCCGCTCGCGCCAATGGCGCATAAGCTTCGGCAGCGGAATGCGCACGGGGCATACGCTCTCGCAACGTCCACAGAAGGTTGAGGCGTTAGGCAAATGGCCCGCCTTGTCGATGCCGATCAGGGAGGGCGTGAGCACCGCGCCCATGGGGCCGGGATAGACCCAGCCATAGGCGTGCCCGCCGACCGCGTGATAGACCGGGCAATGGTTCATGCAGGCGCCGCAGCGGATGCAGCGCAGCATTTCCTCGAAGCTCGTGCCGAGCATGGAGGAGCGCCCGTTATCGATGAGAACCACGTGATAGTTTTCGGGGCCGTCCGCATCGCCGGCGCGGCGCGGGCCGGTTGAGAATGTGGTGTAGACCGACATTTCCTGGCCCGTCGCGGAACGAGCGAGCACGCGCAGAAGCTGGCTTGCGTCTTCGAGCGTCGGCACCAGCTTCTCGAGGGAAGCGAGCACGATATGGGTCTTGGGCAGGATCTGCGTGAGATCGCCGTTGCCCTCGTTGGTCACGATGATGGAGGTGCCGGTTTCCGCCACGAGGAAGTTCGCGCCGGTGATGCCCACATCTGCGGCGAGGAAGCGCTCCCGCAGAACGGCGCGCGCTTCTGTCAGCAACTGCACCGGTTCGGAGAGATCGCGCTTGGCATCGAGATGGGTATGGACGCGCCGGAAATCCTGCTCCACCTGCGTGGCGTTGAGGTGAACGGCGGGCGCGATGATGTGGCTCGGCAGCTCGTTGCGCAGCTGAATGATGTATTCGCCGAGATCGGTCTCGACCGGCGTGATGCCGTTCGCCTGAAGATAGTGATTGACCCCGATTTCCTCGGAGATCATCGACTTGCCCTTGGTGACGGTCTTCGCGTTCGCCTCGCGGCAGATGTCGAGCACGATCTTGCACGCCTCGTCCGCGTTGCGGGCGAAATGCACATGCCCGCCGGAGGCCTTCACCTTCTCCTCATAAGCCTCGAGATAGAGGTCGAGATGTTCGAGCGTATGGTTCTTGATATCCCGCGCGGCGTCGCGCAAGGCCTCGAATTCCGGCAGCTTGTCGGCGGCGGCCTGGCGCTTGTCGATGAAGCCCTGCTTCACATTTCCGAGCGCCTTCTGCAACTGCGCATCGTCGAGCGCGCGCGCCGCGTTCTGCTTGAACTGGGGAGATGTGGAATGAACACTCATGACTGCTTTGCCGCCTGTGCCTTCACCATGCCGATGGGTGGCTCGTCCGTCATGCCTGCCAGCACTTCTGCCACATGGCGCACCTCGATCGGCTTGCCCTCGCGGCTCAAGCGTCCGGCCATGTTCATGAGGCAACCGAGATCGCCCGCGAGCAGGGTGTGGGTCTTAGCGTCTTCGACATTCTTCGTCTTGGCTTCCACGATGGCGCCGGAGATGTCGCTGTATTTTACAGCAAACGTTCCGCCGAACCCGCAGCAGACATCGCTGTCCTTCATCTCCACGAGGGTCAGGCCGTCGATGCTGGAGAGCAGCTTGCGCGGCTGACTCTTCACGCCGAGTTCGCGCAGGCCGGAGCAGGAATCGTGATAGGTTACTGCGCCGTCGAAGGAGGCATCGACCGCCGAGACGCCAAGCACGTCCACCAGAAAGCTCGTGAGCTCATGGGTTTTGCCCGCGAGCGAATCCGCTTTCATGCGCCAGTTCGGATCTTCCTCGAAGAGTTCCGGGTAATGCTTCCTGATCATGCCCGCGCATGAACCGGAAGGGGCGACCACGTAGTCATAGCCTTGAAAGGTCTCGATCATCCGCATCGCGAGATCGCGGGTGGTGCCCCGGTCGCCGGAATTATAGGCCGGCTGTCCGCAGCAGGTCTGCACGGGCGCTTCGACGATACACACAGCATCCTCCAGCAGCTTCACGGCCGCGAAGCCTACGGATGGGCGCATCAGATCGACGAGGCATGTCACGAAAAGACCGATGCGAGGGCGGCCGTTGCGTTCAGGATTCACGGGTAAAACCACTCCAAAGACTGGCTACACCATCATCGTTCTTTGGGATTGGTCAAGAGGACGAGGGGAGCGGTTCATCGACAACAGGCTCAAGGCCATGCACCGGAACAGAGGATGCGACAGAGCGGAAAGGTCTCCGGCTCATAACGATCTTATGTTTCATCACGCTGAATGGGTTTGAGGGACCTTCCTCGGGCTTATGGACCTGCCGAACAGGCTCCCTGAAATCCCCAAGGCCGCCTCAGAAGGCGGCCTTTCCCATGGTGAGGCTTTCCTGCTTACTGCGCCTTCTGCCCTTGGGCATCGAACTGCTTCAGGTAGGCGACGAGGTCGTTGACGCGCTGCTCGTCCTTCAGTCCGACATAGATCATCTTGGTCCCTGGAATCTTGGCCTTCGGATCCTTGATATACTCCCGGAAGGTCGCCTCATCCCAGGTGATGCCGGAATTCTTGTTGGCGGCAGAATAGCTATAGCCTTCTACGGATCCCGAATGTCGTCCGAAGAGGCCATTGAGCTCCGGTCCAACGGCATTCTTCGCTGTCGGGCCGATCTGGTGGCATGCCCGGCACTGGGTAAACACCTTCTCGCCGGCAGCGGCATCCTGGGCCTGTGCCTGGCTGAAACCCGTGAGGAGCAGGGCGGCAGTGAGGACGACGGTACGCATCGAAAACTCCTTTGCTGGACGAGGCTGTCTTTTTTCAACAGCGCATCGGCGGAAGAACAAAATGAGGTCCCATTTTCCGCGCGATAGGCTAGAGAGATTCTACATTATTGGAAAACTGCTCCAAGGCCAGCTATCTTATCGAGAGAGGCAGCCATGCCGAGAAAGCAGCCTATAACCGCCCAGGGAGGGTGCCATGACGATTGCATTTCCCAAGCCGGATGAAGCGATTCTGTCGCGCCGCAAGGAAATCATCGAGGGGCTGGGGCGACTTGTCCCATCCGAGGCCCTCATCGTATCGGAGGACGAGCGCCGGGCCTTCGAGACGGACGGCCTGACCGCTTATCGCCAGATGCCGCTCGCCGTTGTGCTCCCCTCGACCACCGAGCAGGTCTCCGAGATCATGCGCTTCTGCAACGAGCATGGTGTCAAAGTGGTGGCGCGCGGGGCAGGGACATCGCTCTGCGGCGGTGCCATTCCGCAGGAGGATGCCATCGTGCTCGGTGTCGCCAAAATGAATCAGGTGATCGATGTCGATTTCGAGAACCGCACGGCCAGGGTTCAGTCGGGCATCACCAATCTCGGCATCAGCCAGGCGGTCTCCTATGAGGGCTTCTTCTACGCGCCCGATCCGTCGAGCCAGCTCGCCTGCACGATTGCCGGCAACATCGCCATGAATTCGGGCGGGGCCCATTGCCTGAAATACGGCGTGACCACCAACAACCTCATGGGTGTCACCATGGTGATGCTCGACGGCACGGTCGTGGAGATCGGCGGCGATTATCTCGACAGCGCCGGCTACGATCTGCTCGGCCTCATCTGCGGCTCGGAAGGTCAGCTCGGCATCATCACGGAAGCGGTGGTGCGAATCCTGCGCGCGGCGGAAGGTGCGCGGCCCGCGCTTTTCGGCTTTAGCTCCGTCGAGGATGCGGGTGCCTGCGTCGCTGCGATCATCGGCGCCGGCATCATTCCGGTGGCGCTCGAATACATGGACAAGCCCGCGATCCAGATCTGCGAGGCTTTCGCCCATGCGGGCTATCCGCTCGATGTGGAAGCCATGCTGATCTGCGAGGTGGAAGGGTCGGATCAGGAGATCGAGGACATGCTCCGCCGCATCGTAGCCATCGCGGAGCCGTTCAAGCCGAAGACCATCAAGGTCTCGCAATCGGAGGCCGAGAGCGCGGCGATCTGGAAGGGCCGGAAATCCGCCTTCGGCGCCACGGGGCGCGTAGCCGATTACATCTGCATGGACGGCACTATCCCCACGGGCCAGTTGCCTTACGTGCTCAAGCGCATCGACGAGATTGCCAAGTCTTATGGTCTCGGCGTCGCCAACGTGTTCCATGCGGGCGACGGCAATCTCCATCCGCTCGTCATGTTCGATACCAACAAGCCGGGCGAGATGGAAAAGGCCGAGAAGGCGGGTGAGGATATCCTGCGCCTCTGCGTCGAGGTCGGCGGGTGCCTCACCGGCGAGCACGGCGTCGGCATCGAGAAGCGGGATCTCATGACCGAGCAGTTCAACCCGGTCGATCTCGCGCAGCAGATGCGTGTGCGCGGCGTGTTCGATCCGCTCTGGCTGCTCAACCCCGCAAAAGTGTTCCCTCTGGAAGGAAGGCTCGCCGCGTGATCGTCGATTCCCCTCGCCATACCCCCCGCGACGAGCAGGACGCCTCGATCATCATCCGCGAAGCCTCGGAGAAGGGTACGCTGCTCAGCGTGTCCGGCCGTGGCACCAAGGCCGAGATGGGCCGCCCGAACCAGACGGATGCCTCTATCTCATCCGCTTCCATGAGCGGCGTGACGCTCTATGAGCCTGCGGAAATGGTGATCGCCGCCCATAGCGGCACGCCGGTTTCCGAGGTGGTTCGGACGCTCGCGGCGAAGGGCCAGCAATTGCCCTTCGAGCCGTTGGATTACCGGCCGCTTTTGGGAACGCGAGGTGAGCCCACCATCGGCGCGGTGGCGGCCATGAACATTTCCGGCCCGCGCCGGATCATGGCGGGCGCCGCCCGCGACAGCCTCATCGGCGTGCGCTTCGTCAACGGACGCGGCGAGGTGGTGAAGTCCGGCGGGCGCGTGATGAAGAACGTGACCGGGCTCGATCTCGTGAAGCTCATGTCGGGGTCCTGGGGCACGCTGGGCTTTCTGACCGAAGTAACCTTCAAGGTGCTGCCGAAGCAGGAGCGCATGGCGACCCTCGTCCTGCGCGGCCTCGACGACCGGAAGGCCATCGGTGCCCTGTCTCAGGCTCTCGGCTCTCCCTTCGACGTGACCGGCGCAGCTCACATTCCATCCAAGGACCGGCAGGGCGCCAGCACGCTCATCCGCCTCGAAGGATTTTCGGTTTCGGTCGATTACCGCCTGAACGAAATGAAGCGCCTTTTCAACAAGCGCGTGACCTTCATGGATATCTTGGAGGGCAGGGGCGCGGAGGCCCTGTGGCAATCGGTACGTGATGCCACAATGTTCAATGACATGGATCGGGCTATCTGGCGCGTCTCGACCGCGCCCACGCGCGGCCCGGATTTCGCCGCACATGTCGCGCGCTCCATCGACGCGCAGTGGTTCTACGATTGGGGCGGAGGCCTTATCTGGATCGCGGCTCCGGTCGACGGCGATGCTGGCGCTTCCGTCATCCGTGATGCGACCCGCGAGTACGGCGGTCACGCGACGTTGGTTCGCGCACCGGCCGAAATCCGCTCCATCATCGATGTGTTCGAGCCGCAGACGGAGGCGGTCATGACGCTCACGAGGGGCATCAAGGCATCTTTCGATCCGGCGGGCATTCTCAATCCTGGCCGCATGTATGCGGGAGTTTAGTGTGATTGGCCTATTCTATCGGTTGAGAATTTTGGCGATGGCATGCTGCTTGGTGGGGATGGCCATGCCGCCATCCGAAACGAATGCAGCCTCCTGCACGGAGGACTTGCTTCTGCATCAGGGGGCCGCTGCCCAGTCCCTGCAGACAATTCGGCACACTTCCGAACAAGATCTGCAGGCGAAATGCAATGCTTATCGAAGGTATGTGGCTGATTTGGAAAAGCTCGATCCTATAATCGCACGCTGTGGACCGTCCCAGATGACAAAAAGGTCGGCTTATCCTTCTTACAGTGCCGAATTAGCCTTTTATCGCCGCCTAACCACAGAAAAATGCAGTTGAGCCAGCTGCGGTGTATTAAGGATTTTAGATGACAGGTGCAGCCACCATCCTCCCAAAACAAAGTGAGCAGGCAGGTGGGCGGGTAACTCTATATGCGTGCCTCGCCGTCGCGATCACCGCGCTCATCCTGCTCGCCATGGGCCGCACACCGATCTGCACCTGCGGCACGGTCGAGCTTTGGCATGGAGTCGTGCGCGATTCCGGCAATTCGCAGCACCTGACGGATTGGTATACGCCGTCCCACATCATCCACGGCTTCCTGTTCTATGGGGGCATCTGGCTCGTCGGGCATTTGCGCGGGAAGCATCTGCCCTTCGGTGCGGCGCTCCTGATCGCCATCGGCATCGAGGCCGCGTGGGAGATCGCCGAGAACACCAGCATGGTGATCGACCGCTACCGTGCGACGAATATCGCTCTCGACTATTACGGCGACAGCATCATCAATTCCGTCATGGACATCCTGGCGATGATCGCCGGCTTCACGCTGGCGCGCATCATGCCGGTCTGGGTGACGATCGTTGCGGCCGTTCTGATGGAAGTGATCGTCGGCTACTGGATTCGCGACAATCTCGCGCTCAATATCATCATGCTGATCTATCCCCTCGATGCCATCAACCAATGGCAATCGGCGAGCTGAGTGAAGAACCATGCAAACGAATTTCACGCCCGATCAGCTGAAGGATTCCGCCACCGCTTCATCCGAGAAGATTTTGCGGACCTGCGTCCATTGCGGCTTCTGCACCGCCACCTGCCCGACCTACCTGCTGCTCGGCGACGAACTCGACTCACCGCGCGGGCGCATCTATCTCATCAAGGACATGCTGGAGAGCGGCAAGCCTGCTTCGCCGGAAGTGGTGAAGCATATCGACCGCTGCCTCTCCTGCCTCTCCTGCATGACCACCTGTCCCTCCGGCGTGCATTACATGCACCTCGTCGATCATGCCCGCGCCTATATCGAGGCGACCTACAAGCGCCCCTGGCATGATCGCCTGCTGCGCGCGGTGCTGGCCAAAGTGCTGCCCTATCCCAACCGCTTCCGCTTCGCCATGGGGGCTGCCATCCTGGCAAAGCCCTTCAAAGGCGTTATCGGCGCGCTACCGCTTCTCGGCAATCGCCTCCAGGCGATGATCGAACTGGCGCCGGCGCAGGTGCCGGCGCGCTCGCCCTCAAACCATCCGGGCACCTTCGCACCGGAAGGCGAGCGCCGGGGTCGCGTGGCTATCCTCTCCGGCTGCGCCCAGCCGGTTCTCAAGCCCGGCTTCAACGAGGCGGCCATGCGCCTTCTCAACCGGCACGGGATCGAAGTCGTGCAGGCGAAGGGGGAGGGGTGCTGCGGCGCTCTCGTCCACCATATGGGCCGCGACTCGGAGGGCCATGCCTTCGCCAAGCGCAACATCGATGCCTGGATCGCCGAGATGGACGGCGAGGGCCTGGACACCATCGTCATCACGGCGTCGGGCTGCGGCACGACCATCAAGGATTACGGCTTCATGTTCCGGGACGACCCGGATTACGCCGAGAAGGCCGCCCGGGTCTCAGGGCTAGCCAAGGACATCACGGAATACGCCCTGTCCCTCGACCTCATGGAGCCGGTGCGCGAGACCGACCTCGTGGTGGCCTACCATTCCGCCTGCTCCATGCAGCACGGCCAGGCCATCCGCACCGAGCCCAAGACCTTGCTCAAGCAGGCGGGCTTTACCGTGAAGGACGTGCCGGAAGGTCATATCTGCTGCGGCTCGGCGGGTACCTATAACCTGCTCCAGCCGGAAATTGCCGGGCAGCTTCGGGCCCGCAAGGTGGCCAATATCGAGCGCATAAAGCCTGACCTCATCGCCACCGGCAATATCGGCTGCATGACCCAGATCGGGAAAGGAACCGAGATCCCCATCGTCCATACGGTCGAGCTTCTGGACTGGGCGACCGGCGGGCCGATGCCTGAAACCCTTGAAAAAGCAGGGTTCGAGAGCCGGGTCTCCCCGCCGTTAACCATAGCCGCCGAGTAAATCCGCCACAGGGTTGCGCAACGAAATTTTGTTTTCCTCTCGCCTGACTCTGGGTTAAAAGGCTCTGACAGAGTGAAATTTCAGGCGTGAAGGGGCGGCACCATGTCTTCGGGTTGGACGTCTTTCAAAAACCGTTTCGGTAACAAGAGGCCAGAGGATGAGGTGTTGAACGTTCTGCCCAGGCAGAGCGAGGCCGCCTTGCCGATGTCGGCTGCCGCTGCTCCCTCGGCAAAGAACGAGGTCGTCGTGGCTCGCCACAACGCCCCCCTCGATTCCGTCGGCCAGAAGAACGAGCTGATCCGCGTCCGCTTCGCCAACATGATCGACCGGCTGGAGGAAATCCGCAGCCTCAAGGAAGATTTTGCTCTCCTGAACGAGCCGGTGAACGAGCTGATCCGCAGCTATCCCCAGCTTCAGTCGCGCCTGATGGAGACCGAGGCCGTTCTCAAGCAGGAAACCGAGAACACGACCTCCCTGCGCCGGGAGCTCGGCGACCTCAACGCGGTCCATGCCCGTATGATGGACGACCTGTCGGCCACCGTTTCCCAGCTGCGCAAGGCCGAATCCAAGACCCGCGAGCAGGAATCCTTCATCGAGGACCTGCGCCTGAACGTGAAGGACAAGGAAGCGATCGTCGGCGACCTGGAGAACCAGCTCGCCATCGAGACGGAGCGTGCCCGCAACATCACGGAAGAGAACCAGGCCCTGCGCCTGGAGGCCCAGGAAGCGGACCAGACGGTCGCTCGCGCCGAGCGCGAGCTGATCGAGACCCGCGAACGCAACGGCCTCCTCGATCACGAGGTGAAGCGCCTCCAGAAGGTGGCCGAGGAGCAGAATTACCGCCTCTCAAGCCTCACCAACCGCTACGGCGAGATGGAGTCTCAGCTGGAGGCTACCCGTCAGCGTGCCTCCGAGCTCGAGACCAAGCTCATGTCCGAGCAGGTGCTGCGCCAGCGCCTCGAGACCCAACTCGATTCCGAGCGCTCCTCGCATCAGACCGACCTGTCGGCCCTGGACATGAAGATCGAGGGCCTCAACTCGCGTCTGGCCGCCACGGACAAGATCCTGGCTCATACCCGCGACCAGCTGCGTGACAAGAACGAGGCGCTCCGCGGCGTCGAGCGCGGCCTCAAAGAGACCACCATCGAGAAGAACACCCTCGACCGTCGTCTCGAAGCGACCCAGCAGGAAGTCGAGCGTCAGGTGGCCATGGTCAACGAACTCCAGCGCTCGCGTATCGAGCTGCAGGAGCGCGTGGAAATGCTCAACAAGGCCATCGCCGCCAAGGACTTCCAGATAGAAAGCTCCGATAACAAGCTGGCAAGCCTCACCGAGCGCAATGACCAGCTTAACAAGCGCTTTGACCAGGAACGCAGCACTCTCGAAGCGGCCAATCGCCGCCTCACGGAAGAATTGCAGAACGAGAAAGCCGAGCGCGCGCTCGTGCAGGGCGGCCTGGAGATCGCGCGCGAAAGCCGCATCAAGATCCAGAAGAAGTATATCGCGCTTCGCAAGAAGACTCGCCTCGACGCTCAGGAGGACGATGCCGGACTCATCGACGAGGACGAGGTCGAAACAAATGTCCATCCGCTGAAATCAACGGATGGCGAGTAAGCAAAAAGCCCCGCAATCGCGGGGCTTTTTTCATGTTGGGCTAGGTAGCCCTTACAAGGCTGTGCCGCTTGCGCCCCGCACTCAGCATGATGGCGCCGTCACGCAGATGAGTCCTGGTTGCGAGCGCGTTCTCATCGGTGACCGTATCTCCGTTGAGCTTGGCGCCGCCGCCCTTGATCAGCCGCCGTCCTTCGCTGCGGGAGACAGCAAGACCCGTCTGATGCAGAAGGGTTGCCACCGGAATGCCTGCGTCGAGTTCGGCAGCCGGTACGTCGATGCTTGGCAGACCACCGGCCGATGCACCTTCCGCGAAAGTGTGTCGAGCGGTTTCCATGGCCTCCTGCGCGGCTGCATCACCGTGCGCGAGACGCGTCACTTCTGTCGCGAGGATCTGCTTCGCCTCGTTGATGTCGGTTCCCTGCAGGCGGGCGAGGCGCTGCACTTCATCGAGGGGTAGTTCCGTGAAGAGGCGCAGGAAGCGCGCGACGTCGTCGTCCGCCGTGTTGCGCCAGAATTGCCAGAACTCGTAAGGGGAAAGCCGGTCGCTGTTGAGCCAAATCGCGCCGTTCGCCGTCTTGCCCATCTTGGCTCCGGATGAGGTGGTGAGCAGCGGCGTCGTCAAGCCGAAGAGCTGGTGCTGGTCGATGCGCCGGGCGAGTTCGATGCCGTTGACGATGTTGCCCCATTGATCCGATCCGCCCATTTGCAGCACACAATTCTGTCGGCGCGACAGCTCCAGGAAATCGAAGGCCTGCAGCACCATGTAGTTGAATTCGAGCAGCGTCAGGGGCTGCTCGCGCTCCAACCGCAGGCGTACACTGTCGAAGCTCAGCATGCGGTTGATGGTGAAATGCGTGCCGAAATCGCGCAGGAAAGGCAGGTAGCGCAGCGGATCGAGCCAATCGGCATTGTCCACCATCACCGCATCCGTCGGCCCGTCGCCGAAGGTAAGGTATTGCGAGAAAACCTTCCTGATGCCAGCGCCGTTATGCGCGATCTGCTCATCGCTCAACAGGGGACGGCTGGCATCGCGAAAGCTCGGATCGCCAAGCTGCGTCGTGCCGCCGCCCATCAGGATGATCGGCTTGTGTCCCGACTTTTGCAGCCAGCGCAGAACCATGATCTGCACGAGGCTGCCTGCATGCAGGCTGTCTGCGGTAGCGTCGAAACCGATATAGGCCGCAATGGGCCCGGCTCTCAGCGTTTCGTCGAGCGACGCGAGATCGGTGCATTGATGGATGAAGCCGCGTTCCGTGAGCGTTTTCAGGAAGAGGGATTGTGTCACTGGGGTCTCCTGGGTTTTGGACAAACCGCAGACCGGAGACCGATCCAGAAATGAAAACGCCGCCGGAATGCGGCGGCATGGATCGTGAGGTCGCAACCAAACGCAGCCGCCCTATGGGGACGGCGTATAATAGCTGAAGAAAATGGCGCGGCTCGTGATCATGGCGCGATTGTAAGGCTGACGGCACCTCGCGTCAATCGGCAGACAGGAGGGAGTGCCGTCACAGCCGTAGGATGCCCTTGAGCAGATTGCCGTCGAGAAAGCCGTCATACCAAGCACCGATGGCGACATGCACCGCGATCAGTGCGCCATAGGCAAGGACCACAGCAAAGCCTTGCGCCATGGTCAGCGGGCGTTCGCTCTGCGAGCGCTTCGGCGCGACGCTCCAGAGCAAGGCAGCCAGGATCATCATCACGAGAAACGCCTTCGACCCCATCTGGAGGGCGATGCCTGCGCCCATGAGAATCAGCAATCCCGAAATCGCAAACCATGCCTTGTCGCCCAGCGGCTTCATCAGAACCTGCACGACGCGGCCGCCGTCGAGAGGCGGCACGGGGAGCAGGTTGAAGCCGTTGATCAGAAGCGCCAGAAGGCCCGCGAACAGCAAGGGCTCGCTCGGCGACATCCAGAAGGCAATCGCCAGCGCAATCGCCGGCAGCAACCCGAACAGCGGCCCCAGGAGCAGAACCTCACTCGCCTCCGCATCCGACACATAGGTGCGGCTGCCCATGGCGACGCCGCCGAAGAACGGGATGAGGTAAAAGCGCGCGTCATGCCCATGACGGCGCAGAGCGAATACGTGGCCGTATTCGTGCACGATCAGGGTGGCCATGGCGGCAAGGCCTTGCGTGAAACCTAGCAGGTAAATCATCGCAATGAAGGACAGCGCGGCGAGGACCAGCTGCCTGATGGGGCTGACAGGTTCGGAAACTCTTTTCGCAGGCGTCGCTAGTCTTCTTGCTGTGTGACCTTCGCCGTTCTTCGCCCTCTCGCGCGCAATGTGCCCGCGCACGAGCTTCGCAACGGTTGAGACAAGGGTTGGATAGCCAACTCTGCGCAGGAAGCCGTTGAACAGATGGGCGCGTTCGATGATGTAGGTCAACTCGGCATCGGTGCCACCCTCGACTGCATTGAGACTTACTCTGCAGATCAAACGGTCGCCATATTGATTGGCGCCCTTCCAGCGATAAGTAGCGACGGTTTCCTCGTAGGAGGGCTCTTCTCGGCGGACGATCCTGATATAAGATTCATGCTTATTCTCGTATCGGCAGAGGATGTCGCCCTTGCTCTCATCGAGCCACTCGGTGGTATAGGGCACGGGCATCCATTCCTTGGCTTGCCCAGGAGTAATGCTCAGCAGTTCCCAGGCCTCCTCAATCGGCACGTCGAGGAAGAAACGCCCTGCATAATGCTGGCGCGGGCGGTTGACGTACAGGAGATAGCCAGCCACCGCTGCGCAGAACAGTCCGGCGATGAAGAGATCGGGATCGAGCATGAGAGAATGGACCTTGAACAGTTCTCCTCATAATGCATCAAAGTTACGATTTGAAAGCCTGAATTGAGTTTCCAGGAAGTGCTGCCCATGATGATGTTCGCTCCATCCGCCTTTCGCCGCAACGTTCAGGCCTCTCTTGACACCCATGCGGCTTCCTTCGACATCGAACCCGAGCGTCATGCCCTTTTGCGACACCAGCTTGCGGCGGGCGATGATATCCATTCGCGTCGCACCTTCCCCGGCCACGTCACCACCTCGGCCTTCATTCTCGATGAAGAGGGAAGGCAGGTGCTTCTCATCCACCACCGTTCCCTCGCGCGCTGGCTCCAGCCAGGCGGGCATTACGAACCGCCGGATGACCTCGCGCAATCGGCCCTGCGGGAGGCGTTTGAGGAGACGGGTGTGGAAGGGCTCCGGCTGGACCCCTGGCACGCTTCCTCCGGCATTCCCATCGACATCGACAGCCATCTCATCCCAGCACGCCCGGCGCGCGACGAGCCGAAGCATTGGCATCACGATTTCCGCTATCTGGTGAGAGCCGGGAGAGACAGCCGCATCCGGCCCGATCTGGCGGAGGTGCATGGCGCCGAATGGCGTGATTTGAGGGAGTTGGAGGATCTCGCCCCTCAAACCCTCGTGAACCTGTCGACGCTCGGTATGGTGCACCTCTAACAATTCGGATTGCCGCGCTTACATCCATGACAACCCATTGTCAGGGAGGAGGCTTGCCATGAACGAACAGGAACGCGAGGTCATTTCCGACATCTTCCGACGCCTTGAGCCAGTGGCGAACCAGCCGCGCGATCCGGAGGCCGAGCGCTTCATCGCCGAGAAGCTTCGCCAGCAGCCCTATGCGCCTTATGCAATGGCGCAGGCGGTTTATGTTCAGGAGCAGGCGCTCGCCAATCTCCAGGCCGAGAACGAGCAGCTGCGCGCCGAACTCGATCAGGCCAGCCGGCAGCCGCAGCAGGGCGGCTTTCTGTCCAGCATCTTCGGCGGCGGTGCCCCGCGTCCGCCGGGACCGGCTTATAATGAGCCTCCCGCCCGCCGGGCCTCGCCCTGGGGTGGTTCGCAGCCGCAGCAGCCCATGCAGCAATCCTACGGGACTCCCGGCCCCTGGGGCGGCAGCCCGATGCAGGCGCGTGGCGGCGGCGGCTTTCTTCAGACCGCTTTGTCGACGGCCGCGGGCGTCGCTGGCGGCATGATGATCGCCAATGCCCTGTCCAGCGCCTTTGGCGGCGAGAAGAATCCGCTTGAAGCAGGCCAGCAGGGCCTGGCCGATCTCGGTAATCAGGCGGACAACACCGACATGGCCGGCATCACGGATTCGCTTTACGACAAGCCCGCTGGCGACAATCAGGATTTCTCCGATTTCGGCGGTGACTCCGGCGATGACGGGGATTGGGCATAAAGAGCGCTTCGTACCATGACAAAGCGCCCGCCAATGGCGGGCGCTTTTCGATTTGCAGCGTGCCGTCCGATCAGATCACGATCACATTCGTGCCGACCTTCACGCGGCTGTAGAGATCGACCACGTCCTCGTTGAGCATGCGGATGCAGCCCGAGGAGACGGCTTGGCCGATGGTGTGGGGCTCGTTGGTGCCGTGTATGCGGTAGAGCGACGAACCGAGATAGAGCGCACGCGCGCCGAGCGGATTGTCGGGTCCGCCTTCCATGAAGCGCGGAAGATCAGGGCGGCGGCGCAGCATATCGGCAGGCGGACGCCAGCTCGGCCACTCGCGCTTCATCGAGACGGTCTTACGGCCGGCCCATTCGAAGCCGGGACGTCCCACGCCGATGCCGTAGCGAATAGCGCGGCCACCTTCCTGCACGAGGTAGAGAAACTTGTCGTTGGTATCGATCACGATGGTGCCGGGGCGCTCACCGCCGCGATAGGACACGAGCTGCTTCTGGAACTCCGGCGAGATCGCATAGTCAATGCTGTTGTCGTAGCCGGGGTCCGAATAGGTCTGCGGCAGGGTTGCCACGACCGTATTGCCGCCCACCGAGCCCGTTGCGTAGGGGTAGCCCGCCGCTGTGCGGCGCTCGGCCGGGCGCGTCACCATCGGATAACCGGGATCGTAGCCGTCCTGCGCGCGCGCGTAGGGATAGTTGTATTCGGAGGAGACGTAAGTATTGCCGTAATAAGTCCCACCTCCGCGGGTCTGGGCCGAGGCCGAGGCCGGAATGAGGGCGGCCAAAAGCATTGCTGAGCAAGGGATCCAAGCACGCATCGGAGCATCCTGTCTGGTTGTTTTCCTATTAACGGCAAGCGCGGCTTTTGTTTCCGCCAAGCTGGTTTTGAATTTGCGCTGGCGCACATTTTTCTTCGGCAGCCTTTCTTGTCGACAGAACGAAAGGAGAGATGAAGCGGCCTATAAAGTGCTGTAAGAGCTGTCACCTTCTGCGAGAGCATCCATCCTGGGGTTCCCGCCCCACATCGTCGTGATCCCAATGCAATATGGTCCTGCCCTGAGGGCTGCCGCCGCCATCGCGGTCCTGTCCGTCATGGATGCGTTCATCAAAGGCATGTCCGCCTATTACCCGACCTTCCAGGTCGCCTTCATGCGCTTTGCGTTCGGAGCTCTGGTGATTGGATCGGCGCTCGTGGTCCTGCGCCCCGGATGGCCGAATCGCGAAACCTTCGCGGCCAATGCGGTCCGCGCTGTCGTGGGCGTCGTGACGGCGGTGAGCTTCTTCTACGCGCTCGGCGAGTTGCCATTGGCCGAGACGCTGATCCTGTCGTTCCTGGCGCCCATGTTCGTTGCGCTGCTGGGACTGGTCATTCTCAAGGAGCGGGTCGATCTGCGGATCGTCGGGGCGATCGTCATCGGCTTCTGCGGAACCCTAATCGTTGTGGCTGGACAGACGGAGGAAGCGGGAGCTGTCCGGTCCTGGACGGGTGTCGCCGCAGCCCTCGGCTCGGCTGTGACCTATGCCTTCAGCCTTGTGCTACTCCGGCAGCGCGCGCAGAAGGATAGCCTCCTCCATATCGTCGCCTTCATGAATATCGGCCCCTTCATCCTCGTGGCCCCGTTCGCGGCCATGGTCTGGCAGCCTATTGCCCTGGAGCATCTGCCCTGGTTCGTCCTAATGGGCGTCCTCGCCATCACCGGCCATGTTCTGCTCGTGACAGCCTATGCCAAAGCCGAAGCAGCCCGCCTCGCACCCTTGGAATATACAGCCCTGATCTGGGCCGTCCTCATAGGGTACGGAGCCTTCAGTGAGATTCCGACCTGGGCGACCCTTGGGGGAGGGCTGCTTGTTATCCTGGCGGCCATGCTGACCACGAAGCGGTAATCCCCAATCTTGGCGGCAGCGGGGGAAATCCCTTCAGGGCCAAGATGTAACAAAATTCATGGCACCAGGATCACTTGACTCGGCTCACGCTCCTGCTTATCTCGCCCATCGACGTTGGCACTCGCCTCAAGACAGTGCTAACAGATCGCAGACGAGGGTTCGGCCAGAGGGGCCGTACCTCATAGTCAAAGGGGAAGTTCCATGAAGTTCCGTCCGCTGCACGACCGCGTCGTCGTTCGCCGCATCGAAGCCGAAGAGAAGACGGCCGGTGGCATCATCATCCCGGACACCGCCAAGGAAAAGCCGCAAGAGGGCGAAGTCGTCGCCGTCGGCGCTGGCGCCCGCGACGAGAGCGGCAAGATCGTTGCCCTCGATGTGAAGGCCGGCGACCGCGTCCTGTTCGGCAAGTGGTCCGGCACCGAGGTGCGTATCGATGGCAAGGATCTCCTGATCATGAAGGAATCCGACATCATGGGCATCGTCGGCTAATTCAGCCTTCGACCTATCACAAGATTTCAATTTAACTGGAGGCTAAGCCTATGGCTGCCAAAGACGTTAAGTTTTCTTCCGAAGCCCGCGAAAAGATGCTGCGCGGCGTCGACATCCTTGCCGATGCGGTGAAGGTGACCCTCGGCCCGAAGGGCCGCAACGTCGTGATCGAGAAGTCCTTCGGCGCTCCGCGCATCACGAAGGACGGCGTGTCGGTCGCGAAGGAAATCGAGCTTGCCGACCGTTTCGAGAACATGGGCGCGCAGATGGTGCGCGAAGTGGCCTCGAAGACCAACGACATCGCCGGTGACGGCACCACCACCGCGACGGTTCTGGCCCAGTCCATCGTCCGCGAAGGCGCCAAGGCCGTTGCCGCCGGCATGAACCCCATGGACCTGAAGCGCGGCATCGACCTTGCCACCGCCGAAGCCATCAAGGACATCCAGGCCCGCGCCAAGAAGGTGAAGTCGTCGGATGAGGTTGCCCAGGTCGGCACGATCTCGGCCAACGGCGACAAGGACATCGGCGAGATGATCGCCCATGCCATGCAGAAGGTCGGCAACGAGGGTGTCATCACCGTCGAGGAAGCCAAGACCGCCGAGACCGAGCTCGATGTCGTCGAAGGCATGCAGTTCGACCGCGGCTATCTCTCGCCGTACTTCATCACGAACGCCGAGAAGATGGTTGCCGAGCTCGAGGATCCCTACATCCTCATCCACGAGAAGAAGCTCTCCTCGCTGCAGACCATGCTCCCCATCCTCGAGGCCGTTGTGCAGACCGGCAAGCCGCTGCTCATCATCGCCGAGGACGTGGAAGGTGAGGCTCTCGCCACCCTCGTCGTCAACAAGCTGCGTGGCGGCCTGAAGATCGCCGCCGTGAAGGCTCCCGGCTTCGGCGACCGCCGCAAGGCCATGCTCGAGGACATCGCGATCCTGACCGCCGGTCAGACGATCTCCGAAGACCTCGGCATCAAGCTCGAGTCCGTGACGCTCCCGATGCTCGGCCGCGCCAAGCGCGTACGCATCGAGAAGGAGAACACCACGATCATCGACGGCGCCGGCAAGAAGGAAGACATCGAAGCCCGCGTTGGCCAGATCAAGGCTCAGATCGAAGAGACCACCTCGGACTACGACCGTGAGAAGCTCCAGGAGCGTCTTGCGAAGCTCGCAGGCGGCGTCGCGGTGATCCGCGTCGGCGGCGCGACCGAAGTCGAGGTGAAGGAGAAGAAGGACCGCGTTGACGACGCCCTGAACGCCACCCGCGCTGCGGTGGAAGAAGGCATCGTTCCCGGCGGCGGCGTGGCTCTGCTGCGTGCCAAGGATGCGGTCGCCAAGCTCACCAGCGAAAACGCAGACGTGAAGGCCGGCATCAAGATCGTCCTGCGCGCCCTTGAGGCTCCGATCCGCCAGATCGCCGAAAACGCCGGCGTGGAAGGCTCGATCGTGGTCGGCAAGATCAACGAGAACAAGTCCGCCACCTTCGGCTTCAACGCTCAGACCGAAGAATTCGTGGACATGCTCCAGGCCGGTATCGTCGATCCGGCGAAGGTCGTCCGCACCGCTCTCCAGGACGCCGCGTCGGTGGCGGGCCTCCTCGTGACGACGGAAGCCATGGTCGCCGACGCTCCCAAGCGCGAAAGCGGCGCTCCGGCCATGCCGGGCGGCGGCATGGGCGGCATGGGCGGCATGGACTTCTAAGTCCAAACGCTCAAGCGAACAAAAAGAAGGCCCCGGATCTCTCCGGGGCCTTTTCGTTTTGCAGGAGTTGAAAAATTATGCCGCCTGCTGCAGCCCTTCGGCAATAAGCGCCTCCTGCACTTTGGGGCGCGCAGCCACCCGGGCCTGGAAGGCAGAGAGGCTTTTGAAGGACGAAATGTCCAGTGCGTGGTAGCCAGCCCAATTCATGATCGTGAAGAGATAGGCGTCGGCGACCGTAAAGGTCTCGCCCATCAGGAAGGCCTGCTTTCCAAAGGTCTCGTCGAGATAGGCGAAGCGAGTGGCGAGGCGGTCCTTCGCGGCGATCTTCAAGGAATCCGGCGTGGCGGGATTCCAAAGCGGGCTGAAGCCCTTGTGGAGCTCGGAGCTGATGAAGGTCAGCCACTCGATCAGGCGGTAGCGCTCCGTCGTGCCATTGGCCGGGGCAAGGCCGGACTCAGGTTGTTGGTCGGCGAGATATTGGATAATCGCGGCCGTCTCGGTGAGCAGAAAGCCGTCCTGAAGGACAATTGCAGGCACATAGCCCTTGGGATTGATGGCACGGAATTTTTCGCCCGTCTCGGTAAGGTTCTTGGGAATGTCCACTTTGACCAAAGAGATCGGCAGGCCGGCCTCGCGGGCAACGATGTGCGGAGCGAGCGAACAGGCGCCAGGGGCGTAGTAAAGCTTCATTCGGTGTTCCTTTCGAGGTGAAGATCATCACAGACCGAGCTTCTACGCGGCATTAGTATCTAATGCTGTAGCAAGCACGACCCAGTATTGCATGCAATTGCATGCAATACACATATCTACTTGCATGAATATGTCAAACATGATGCAGTTGCATAGAAAACGGAGCCCATTTGCCGAGATGCAAGAAATTCAGGATCCATCCAATGCGGTAAGCGATGCCTGGGTGCGCCTCATCAGGGCCGAGAAGGCGGTTGTCGGGCGCATTGAGGCCGAGCTGAAGAGCGCTGGTTTTCCACCGCTGTCTTGGTACGGTGTTCTCCTGCATCTCAAACGCAGGCCTGATGGTTGCTCCTCCCCAAAGGAGATTGAGCAGACATTGCTGTTCGAGCAGTACAATCTCTCGCGCCACCTGGACCGCATGGAGGCGGAAGGCCTCGTCCGCCGCATACCCTTTCCCGGCGACAAGCGGCGTCAGCTCGTGGAGATCACGGCGGAGGGCAGGGCGCTTCAGAAGCGCATGTGGGGGGTCTACGGTCCCGCCATCAACCGCTTCATCGGTGACCCTTTGACCGAAGCCGAGGCCGCGCAGCTGGCGGCCCTGTTGCTCAAGCTGATGCAGCCCAGGGACGATTTGCCCTGAAGAGCTCGCGGCCCTGAAGAACGATTCGTCCTGATCCGCGTTCATGAGATAAGGCGGCTAAGTTCCGGTTTGGCCTCATGAGGGATGAGTTGTGAAAGCGCGCGCTTCTTTTGAGCCGTTGCGATATGCCGTAATGGGCGCCCTCGTGGCCATGTCGCTCGCTGCCTCGCTCGATGGGGCCCCGCCTGCTTTCGCGCAGCCATCGTCCGAGCGCCACCCCAGTTCGGTCGCGATCCGCACGCCCGATTTCGACGAGAGCGTGAAATGGTATCAGGACAAGCTCGGCTTCCGCCTGATCGGCACGCAGAGCCTCGTGCCGGGGCGGACGGCGGTTCTGGAGCGAGCCGGTGCGCTCATCGAGGTGACTGAGGTGGATCATGTTTTGACCCCGCTCCAGGAGCCGCATGCCACAGGTGGTGTCGAAGTCACGTCCGTGCCCGTCATCAGCCTGATCGTTCCCGATGTGGACGAGGAAGTCGAGCAGCTGAGCAAAGCAGGCGTGGAGATTCTGCAGATGCCGCAGGACGATATCGAGGGCAGCTATCGCACCGCACAGATCCGGGACAATGGCCGCCATAGGATCGAATTGCGCGAGCCGCTGGGGGATGGAGGCGGCTTCAATCCTACCGGACGCTGACATATTTTCTGGCCAATGGAATAAAACGTTTCAGGCGCATGTCTCTAAGGTCGTGACGATCACGGTCCCAAGGAGGAATTACCCATGAAGCTTTTGTCTCGCCAAACCATTATCGCCGGCCTTCTCGTTGCCGCCACCGGCGCGCTCGCGCAGACGGCCATGCCCGCCAAGGTCGCCGATACCAGCAAGGGTAAATCCCTTGTCGATGCCAAGGGCATGACCCTCTACATCTTCGACAAGGACAGCACGGGCAAGTCGGCCTGCAACGGCCAATGCGCCCAGAACTGGCCGCCGCTCATGGCGCCTGCCAATGCGGCAGCGTCGGGCAGCTGGAGCGTGATCACCCGCGATGACGGTGCCAAGCAATGGGCCTACAAGGGCAAGCCGCTTTATACCTGGGTAAAGGACACAAAGCCTGGTGACGCGACCGGCGAAGGGGTCGCCAACAACACCTGGCACATAGCGGCACCATAAGGCTTGCCGACGAGGCAGGTTCGTCGTTGAATGATCCCTGTCGGGTGAGTGTCTGAGCTTGGACGAGATCGCATCCCTTCTCGAACCGCAGATACCGGGCTTGCGCCGCTATGCCTGGGCGCTTCTGCGCGACAACGAGGCGGCCGACGATCTCGTTCAGGACACTCTGGAGAAGGCGATCCGCCATTGGGGCCAGCGCCACCGAGAAGGCGAGCTGCGTGCATGGCTCTTCGCGATCCAGCGCAATCTTTTCATCGATGACCTGCGCCGCCGCAAAGGGCGCGGCACGAAGGTGGGCGTCGAGGCGCTGGACAGCGTGCCGGCATCGGGAGACGCAACGGATGGACATGCGGGCATGCGCGATCTGCTGGCAGGGCTCGACGCGCTGTCCGAAGAGCATCGCGCGGTTCTACTCCTCGTCGGCGTCGAGGATTTTTCCTACGAGCAGGCAGCGCAGGTTCTGGGTGTGCCGCTCGGCACGGTGATGTCGCGGCTCAGCCGCGCGCGCAAGCACTTGCGGGAATTCATGGAGGGCGGACGCATTCCCTCGTTAAGGAGAGTGAAGTGACGGGTGACGGACCCATCGGAGAGGACGATCTGCAGGCCTTCGTCGATGGCAGGCTTAGCTCCACGCGTCTCGAGACCGTGAAGGTCTTCCTCGCGTCCAATCCGCCTCTGGCGTCTCAGGTCCAACGCGAGATAGAACAGCGCGAAGCCTTGCGCGCACGTTTGGCGTTCAAGGCACAAGAGCCGATTCCCGCGCGGTTGCGTGTTTCCAATCTCATGGCCGCTCCACGCCGTACGTCGCGCATCAACCGCGCTTCGATCGCCGCTGCCGTCGCGTTGCTTGTGGTGGGCGGCGCCTTGGGCGCTGCGGGGAGCTCATGGTGGTTCTCGCGGACCATGCAGGATACGAGCGTTGCCGACAATGCGATTGCCGCGCATCGCATCTATGTGAGCGAGCGTGTGCATCCGGTCGAGGTGCCTGCCGAGCAGGAGGCGCATCTCGTGCAATGGCTGTCCCGGCGCGTGGGCAAGCCGCTGACGGCGCCGAACCTCAACGCGCAGGGCTATCGGCTCATCGGCGGCAGACTTCTGCCTTCCAATGGCGAAGCGGCGGCGCAGTTCATGTATGAGAATGCAGGCGGCAACCGCCTGACGATCTATGCCCGCTCCGGCGGATCGGAAGCGCAGACCGCATTCCGTTTCGAGGAGCAGGATGGTATTTCGGCCTTCTCGTGGATCGAGAACGGCCTGTCCTATGTCGTGTCCGCGAAAGCAGATCGCGCGCAGTTGCTGCCTATTGCGGAGAGCATCTACAAACAGTTCGAAGCCCCAGGCGGCGCCACGCGGGGCCGCCTGTAGCCTTTGCGTTTGTCAGCCGAAGACTGCGGGGTTGGGTCCGACGCGCCCGCCCTTGTCGTCCATACGCTCGATGATGCGCACATCTTCCGCATCGAGCTCGAAATCGAACACGTCGAGATTCTCGCGGATGCGCGAGGGCGTGACGGATTTCGGAATTGCGATGAGACCGTGATCGAGGTGCCAGCGCAGGATGACCTGAGCGGGCGTCTTGCCGTATTTGCGGCCGATAGTGGCAAGCTCTTCATTGGCGACCAGCGATCCCTGTCCGAGTGGCCCCCAGGATTCCGTCGCGATGCCGTTGGCGGCATGGAACTCGCGCAGCTCGCGCTGCTGGAAACGCGGATGCACCTCGATCTGGTTGACGGCGGGCGTCACGCCGGTCTCGGCGATGATCCGTTGCAGATGCGGGATGTTGAAATTCGACACGCCGATGGACTTCGCGCGTCCCTCTTCACGCAAGCGGATCAGAACACGCCAAGCATCGGGATAGGCCTCGCTGCCGGCAACCGGCCAATGGATCAGGTAGAGATCGACGAAATCGAGACGCAGCCGCGCAAGGCTCTCGTCGAAGGCTTTGAGCGCGGCATCCGGGCTATGGCTGTTGTTCCAAAGCTTGGTGGTGATGAACAGTTCGTCACGCGGGATATCTGCTGCGGCGATGGCCTTGCCGACGCCTTCTTCGTTCTCGTAGATCGAGGCCGTGTCGATGGAACGGTATCCGGCCTTTAGCGCTTCGCCGACGCTGGTGGACGCCTCATCGTTCGAAACCCGCCACACGCCGTAGCCGAGCTGCGGCATCGTGCGATCATCGTTCAGGCGAAGGGTCGGTGTCGTCGGCATAGGCTGCTCCTATGGGAGGGATAGATACAGGTTTGCCTAAGTTAGGCACGACTCGACCGTAAACCAACCGTGACGTCGAGATTTTCGCACACGCGGAACCGGCAAAGTGTCAGGGGCGTTCAGGGCTTAGCATTGTTACATTCGTGAGGGAGCGTCTGTTGTCGATTCCGGAAGCACGAACAGGCACGCCAGATCCCACACTCGACGAAGCCGAGTTCCGCAGGCGCTACCTGCAGCAATTCCAGGACCCCGCCTTCGATGCGCTGAAGAGCGAGCTCCAGCGCATCACGGATGCGGCCTGGGATGCCTATAGCAACCATCGCAAGAGCCCGCATACGCGCAAGGCGGGGCCTGGTTTCGCAGATCCCGATTACGATCTCTCGGTCGATTGGATTGCCGCAAAAGAGGCCATTGACGAAGCGCAGAGGAAGCATGAGGACGGCAACGGTCCGGCCCGCTTCCTGCTGATCGCGGCCTCATCGCGCAGCGAGCATACATGTCCCGGCGAGATGTCGAAGAGCTATCGCCTCACCGAGATTGCGCGGCAGGTGCTCGGCAGTGCCGAGAATGTTGAGGTGGAGGTTCTCGAGCTCAGCCGCCTCACGTCGGAATACGGCCGCCATATTCATCCGTGCAAGGCCTGCTTCTCCACGGCTTCGGCTTTGTGCCATTGGCCATGTTCCTGCTATCCGAATTTCTCGCTCGGCCAAACCCACGACTGGATGAACGAGATCTATCCCAAATGGGTCGCGGCGCATGGTGTCATGATCGTCACGCCGGTGAATTGGTACCAGGTCTCGTCGCCCCTCAAGCTGATGATGGACCGACTCGTCTGCGCCGACGGCGGCAATCCCGATCCTACCTCCACCCATGGCAAGAAGGTCGAGCAGGCCAAGGAGCTCGAGCTGAAGGGCTGGGATTATCCGAAGCATCTCTCGGGCCGCCTGTTCTCCGTCATCGTCCATGGCGATGCGGAAGGCGCGGGCGATGTGCGCCGCAGCGTGTCGGATTGGCTGCGCGCGATGGACCTTCATCCCGCCGGCAATCTCGCGGAGATCGATCGCTATATCGGCTACTGGAAGCCCTATGCGACAAGCCATGAGGAACTCGACCGCGATACCGATGTGCAGGAAGAAGTACGCAACGCTGCTTTGACACTGCTCGATGCAGTGAAGGCGAAGAGGGCAGGGCAGTGGAAAGATGCAGGCGAGCACCTGCAGGAGCCGCGCATGAAATAAAAAGGCCGAGCGCAAGCCCGGCCTTTCATGATCTGGAACTTGTCGAATCCGCTTATTTCGGCGCGGACTTGACGTCGGTATCCCACTTCTTGAGCAGGCGCGTACGTTCGGCTACGGAGCCGTATTTGGCTGTGTCGTAATTGATCAGCTTCATCTCGGAAAGCTTCGGCGCGCTCGGCGAAATCGGAGCGGTCTTGTTGGACGGGATCGAATAGATCTTGAGGTCCGCACCGACGAGCTTCTGCGCTTCTGCTGTTAGAGCCCAATCGACGAACTTCTTCGCCGCTTCGGGGTTCTTGCCTTTGACGACTGAGACCGATCCCGTTTCGTAGCCGGTCCCCTCGCAGGGAGCGATAGTCTTCACGGGCGCGCCGTCGGCGATCATCGTCACCATGTCGTGCATGAAGGCGATGCCGATGGCGGTCTCGCCCAAGGCTGTTGCCTTCACTGGAGCGGCGCCCGACTTGGTGTATTGATTGATGTTCTTGTGCAGGGCCTTCATGTAGTCGAAGGCCTTGTCCTCACCCATCAATTGCACGAGCGATGCCAGGAAGACGTAAGCGGTGCCCGAGGAGTTCGGGTCCGAGACCTGTACTTCGTCCTTGTATTTGGGATCCAGCAGATCGGCCCAGCATTTCGGCTCCGGGAGTCCGCGGCTTTTGAGAACATCTGTATTGTATCCGATGCCGAGCGCGCCGAGATAGGTGGCCGTGGCGCGGTTGCCCGATTGCTCGGAGAAGCGCTGTGCCCAATCGTACAGCTCCGGCAGGTTGGGCGACTTATACGCGACTGTCAGGCCTTCCTCGGCAGCCTGAATGTGGGAATCGCCGGGGCCGCCCCACCATACGTCGGCGCGCGGGTTGGAGGACTCGGCGCGGATCTGCGCCAGGGTTTCGCCGGTGCTCTTACGCACCATCGTCACCTTGATGCCGGAAGCCTTCTCGAAGGCAGCGACGCCGACGCGGCACTGCTCTTCGAGGATCGAGCAATAGATTGTGAGTTGTTCCTGAGCCTGTGCCGCGAAGGGGGCGGCGCAGAGCGTAGCGGCCAAAGCCACGCCGGCGAGTAGATGGCGCATGGGGCTGTCCTCCTGAAATGCCGGGCTCTTCGTCCCGGTTTATCGATTACCAAATGAGACGGTGACATGAAGAAGCTTAGCCGGCTTTTCTGTCAAGGTGCAGCCAACGAAAAAGGCCGGGCTTCCACCCGACCTTTTCCAGAACTGATTGCGGATCTTACCAGCTGGTGAGAACTGCGCCCTTGAACTTCTCTTCCACGAATTTCTTCACTTCGGGAGAATGGTAGGACTCGACGAGTGCCTTCACCCACGGCTTGTCCTTGTCCTCGGTGCGCACGGCGATGACGTTCACGTAAGGACCCTTCGGGTTTTCACGGGTCAGCGCGTCCTTCACCGGATCGAGACCGGCTTGGGTGGCGTAGTTGGTGTTGATGACGGCGGCGTCCACGTCATCGAGCACGCGCGGCGCTTGTGCGGCGTCGATTTCCGTGAACTTCAGGTTTTTGGTGTTGGCGGTGATGTCGAGGATCGTCGGCTTGAAGCCCACGCCATCCTTCAGCTTGATCAGGCCCTTATCCTGGAGAAGCAGCAGGGCGCGGCCGCCATTGGTCGGATCGTTCGGGATCGCGACGCTCGCGCCGTTCGGCAGGGCATCGAAGGCCTTGTGCTTCTTCGAATAGACGCCGATCGGGAAATTCACCGTCTGGGCCACTGTCTCGATCTTGTAGCCGCGGTCAGCCACCTGATTGTCGAGATAGGGCTGGTGCTGGAAGGAGTTCGCCTCAAGCTCGCCCGAGGAGAGAGCCTCGTTCGGCACCACGTAGTCGGAGAACTCGACGATCTTGATGTCGAGGCCCTTCTGTGCAGCGATGGGCTTCACCACTTCAAGGATCTGCGCGTGCGGGCCCGGCGTCACGCCGATGCGAACCGTTTGCGTTTGCGCCAAGGCGGGAAGGGTTGCGAGCGAGAGAAGGGCGGCAAAGCCCAGTTGCTTGAGGGACATGATGATACTCCTTATCCATGCCTTCGGAAGTAACGAAAATGCCGGGCATGAAGCCCGGCATTTTCAAAAGATGAAGAGGCGGGCTTACCAGCTGATGAGCACGGAGCCCTTGAACTTCTCTTCGATGAACTGCTTCACCTCGGGGGTGTGGTAGGACTCGATGAGCGCCTTCACCCAGGGCTTGTCCTTGTCCTCGCTGCGCACGGCGATGAGGTTCACATAGGGACCCTTCGGGTTCTCGCGGGTGATGGGATCCTTCACCGGGTCGAGGCCGCCTGCGGTCGCATAGTTGGTGTTGATGATCGATGCATCGACATCCTCGAGAACGCGGGGGCCCTGAGCGGCTTCGATCTCGACGAACTTGATCTTCTTCGGGTTGTCGGTGACATCCATCGGGGTCGGCTTGAAGCTCACGCCGTCCTTCAGCTTGATCAGGCCCTTATCCTGGAGCAGCAGAAGCGCGCGGCCGCCATTGGTCGGATCGTTCGGGATCGAGATTGTCGCGCCGTTCGGCAGGGCTTCGAGGCTCTTGTGCTTCTTCGAATAGACGCCGATCGGGAAGTTTACCGTCAGCCCGACGCTTTCGATCTTGAAGCCACGGTCGGCCACTTGGTTGTCGAGGTACGGCTGGTTCTGGAACGAGTTGGCCTCGATGTCGCCCGAAGCGAGGGCCGCGTTCGGCACCACATAATCGGAGAACTCGATGATCTTGATGTCGAGGCCTTTCTTGGCGGCAATCGGCTTCACGGCTTCGAGGATCTGCGCGTGCGGGCCGGGCGTTGCGCCGATACGGACGACTTGCGTCTGCGCCAAGGCAGGAAGAGCGGCGAGGGAGAGGAGAGCGGCTAAGCTTAGGGTCTTCAGGGACATGCGGATACTCCTTGTGCGAGGTTCTGAAAGTTAAGATCAACCGTGGCGGATGCGCTTGTTGAGATGCCGCGCGAGGCGGTCGCCGATGCTCTGCACGGCCTGTACGAGCACGATGAGAACGAGCACCACGGCCAGCATCATTTCAGGCATGAAGCGCTGGTAGCCGTAGCGGATACCGAGATCGCCGAGACCGCCGCCGCCAACCGCGCCGACCATGGCCGAGAAGCCGAGGAGCGAAACGACGGCGAGCGTGAGGCCGAGCACGATGCCGGGCAGGGCTTCCGGGATGAGAACCTTCAGCACGATCTGCAGCGGCGTTGCGCCGAAGGCGCGGGCTGCCTCGACGAGACCCTGATCGACCTCGCGGATCGCGCCTTCGATTAGGCGCGCGATGAAGGGTGTCGCGGCAATCGTCAGCGGCACGATGGCGGCGTTGGTGCCGATGGATGTGCCGGCGATCAGACGCGTGAAGGGAATGATCGCGACGACGAGAATAATGAAGGGAGTGGAGCGCGTGGCATTGACGACGACGCCGAGCACGCGGTTAACCCAGGGCGCCGCGAACAGCTCACCCTTGCCGCTGGTGGCGAGAAACACGCCGAGCGGCAGGCCGAGAATAGTGGCGATCAGCGCCGCGACGCCGACCATGTAGAGCGTTTCGCCGGTAGAATTGGCGATGAGGCGGATCATCTCAGGCGACATGGCCGAGCACCTCCGTATCGAGACCGTGCTTGTTCAAAAAATCGAGCGTCTTCAGCGAGGCTGCTTCGGGAACGCCGATGACGAGAGTGCCGAAGGGGCGGCCCGCGATCTCATCCACCGCGCCGCAGAGGATATTCGCCTCGACCCCGAGATCGCGAGCGAGCCGCGCCAGGACCGGGTCCGTCGCGTGGGGACCACGGAAGCCGATGCGGATCACCGCCTGGCCATTGGGCGTTGCATCCCGCGTGAGGCGCTTTTCCACATAAGGCGGCAGCGCGCGGCCCGCCTCGTCACCGAGGAAGGAACGCGTCACTTCGTGCTGCGGCCGGGTGAACACCTCGAACACGTCGCCCTGCTCGACGATGCGTCCGCCCTCGATCACGGCGACTTCGCGCGCGATGTTGCGGATCACCGACATCTCGTGGGTGATGAGCAGGATGGTGAGGCCGAGCTCGTCGTTGATCTTGGCCAGAAGATCGAGAATGGAGCGCGTGGTTTCCGGATCGAGCGCGGAGGTCGCCTCGTCCGAGAGCAGCACCTTCGGCTTCGTGGCGAGCGCGCGGGCGATGCCGACACGCTGCTTCTGGCCGCCGGACAATTCGGACGGATAACGGTTGCGCTTGTCGGTCAGGCCTACAAGCGCCAGAAGTTCATCGACCCGCGCCTTGATGGCAGCCTTGTCGAAGCCGGCGACCTCCAGGGGCAGTGCGATATTCTGCGCCGCCGTGCGGGAGGAGAGCAGGTTGAAGTGCTGGAAGATCATGCCGATGGAGCGGCGGGCATGGCGCAGCGCGCCTTCGGGAAGCGCGGCGACATTCGCGCCGTCCACGATTACCTTGCCGGCGGTGGGCTTTTCCAGGCCGTTCACGAGGCGGATCAGGGTGGACTTGCCGGCCCCCGAGCGACCGATGACGCCGAGGATCGAGCCCTGCTGAACGGAGAGGTCAACCTCGCGAAGCGCAGTGACCGGCTGCCCATCCCGGCCCGGGAATGTCTTCGAGATCTGCTCCAGGCGGATGATCGGCTCCGCCGGGATCAGCCGTTGTGTCGGCAGGTCGCCGAAATATCCAAGGGGGGCGTTCATAGGCTCGCCTTCAGGGTTTGATGTTGCAATGAGACATGAGACACGTTGTTCTCTATGTCAACTGAAATGTTCGATAAACAGGATTATATGTTCTGAAGAACGGGCAATTGTCGTCATGGGCTGATCCTGTGACACGAAGATCCCCCTACAGCCTTGGGAAGGTGGAACTTTCTCCTTTCTTTTGCCACGAGGCCAGTTGATCGCCCTCTCTTCATCCTACTAAACAGTGTGTTGTGATTGTAAGGAACACATCCATGGTCAAAGCCGGTATCGGAATTGCGGTTGCAGGCCTCGCGCTCCTCATGCTGCACTTCAATAACCCCGAGCTTTCAATTCTTTTGCCGGTTGCCGTTTTGGGTCTGGCGATTGCTCTATTCCTGTCTCGGGACATGGCGAAGTTCCTCAAGGTCTTCCTCATGGTTCTGGCATGGGTAGAGGGCATTCTCGTCGTAATGAACCTTGCCGCAACTTTTGGAGCTATGCCCGAAGCTCTGGCTGATTACGTGCCCCCGGCCTACATGCCTGTCGGCGCAACGATCTTCGCCTTTGTGATCTATGGAATTTCCCGAATTCCCGTCATTCGGACGATCATGCAGATCGCCGATCGCTATTTCACGTCACATGCTCGCAGTGAGATCGAAATACCCTTTATCGGTCGCATCAGGGCATCCGAAGGTACCATCGGTACGACGCTTCTTGCCTTCCTGATTTTGATTAACTTCGGTCAGGTCGCGCTAAGCGTGCGTCTCAGCTTCTTCAGTCGCGATCTCTACAACGCGCTGCAAGAGAAGAATTCTGGAGAATTCTGGTATCAGCTTCTTTGGGTCTTCGTTCCATTCGTCACGATCTATGTGCTGATCGCGATGGTTGAAATCGGGTCGCAATACGTATTGCGTATCCGCTGGCGCGCCTTCCTCAACGGGCTATACGTCAAGGAATGGCTAAGTGACGGCGCTCATTATCGCATGCAGCTATTGGGACGCGAAGCCGACAACCCGGATCAGCGCATCGCCAACGACCTGCATAGCTATGTCGACCAGACCTATAGCCTCTCAATCGGCTTGCTGAACCAGTGCGCAACTCTTGTCTCGTTTGTTGCTGTTCTGTGGGTTCTGTCCAGCGGGTTCACGTTGCCGGGGACAGATACTCCCATCCCGGGACTGCTGGTGTGGGTCTGTATCGCTTATGCTGTTCTGGGGACAGTGCTCACCCACCTCATCGGACGCCCCTTGATCCGCCTCTACTTCCAGCAGGAACGCGTTGAGGCAGATTATCGATTTTCGCTTGCGCGACTTCGCGAATACACGGAACAGGTCGCCCTGTTGGGGGGAGAGGAAGCCGAGCAGGAAGCTCTGCGGAACCGTTTCGCGATGATCGTGCAGAATTTCATGCAGATCGTTCGTCGCGTCATGCGCCTGACGGTTTTTCAGTCAACGTACTTCCAGGCAAATGTCGTTGTCCCTCTCATTTTTACCGCTCCCTATTTCTTCCTGGGTAAGATCACTCTCGGGCAGCTCCAACAGACAGTTGGCGCATTCTCCAACGTGCAGGGTGCGCTCGACTTCTTCGTGACGTCATATTCCAGCATCGCAAGCTACAAGGCTGTTATCGACCGTCTGACTTCGTTTGAGAGAGCGATCAAATCCGTCCAGCGGAGCAACAGCGCGGAGCATGTGTCGCTCAGCGAAACCTCGCATGCGAATATTGCCCTTTCCAACCTCAGGGTGGATTTGCCTGAAGGGCGTACTTTGATTCAGGCGGACGATCTCGTATTCCGGCGTGGCGAAACGACTTTGCTCACAGGACCTTCAGGCTCCGGCAAGTCCACCTTGTTCCGAGCGATCTCGGGTATTTGGCCTTTCGGTGGCGGCGAGATCATGACGCCACATGGCAAGAGTATGATGCTTCTTCCTCAGCGGCCGTACATTCCCATCGGCTCCCTCCGTGCCGCAGTGAGCTATCCAGGAACGCATGGGGCATACAGCGATGCCGCCATCGTGGATGCCCTGCGCGTCGCCAAGCTCCCGCAGATCGCAGATCGGCTCGACGAGGAGCGGGCCTGGGGGCAGACCCTGTCGCTCGGCGAACAGCAGCGCCTCGCGGTTGCCCGCGCGCTTCTGGCCAAGCCCGACTGGCTGTTCTTGGACGAGGCGACCGCCGCGCTCGACGAGCCGACAGAGGCCGAGATCTACAAGATCATCAAGGAGAAGCTGCCGGAGACCACCGTGATATCCATCGGCCACCGCTCGACCCTGCTCGACTATCACGACCGGCGCATCGACCTGAAGCGGGGAGAAAACGGTCTCTCGACCCCCGTGGACATGATGCAGCCACAGCCGGCGGAGTAACCTTTTCCTGTCATCCCGGATCTTCGTTTCGCTCCGTCCGGGATGGCGCTCTTTCCCCACAACGAAAAAGGCCGGCATCTCTGCCGGCCTTTTCACGTTCAGAAGCTTGTGTCTTACAGAACGCGCTCGAAGCGCAGTTCGCCGCTCTGGCTCTTGATGGTCAGGGTTTGGCCCTTGATGTCCCATTTGCCTGCGGTGCGCAGGGCCATGAGGAAGGCCTGTTCGATCCCCATGGCGGCCTTGTCGCAGGACTTTTTCGTCAGCGCGAAGGGAGCGACGGCCAAGCCCTGGTCCCGCAGGGGATAAGCAGTGGTGGAATAGGTATTGCAGCCGGCAAAGCCCGTGGCGCGCAGCTGGGTGTCGAGCTTGAAGCTCGGGCGTTCGCCGCCAAAGGGCTTTCCGTTCAGGCTGACTGCCGTCCAGGCCGAGCCGAGGGGGAAGATCTGGTCTCGCTCCAGGGGCTGCGGAACCTTGGGGTCTACCTGCCGGGTGGGGCCGGCGGGCCGGCCAAGAGTCGCGGCGGACTGAGCGTGAGCCACGGACACGGTGGTGGCGAGAGCCGCCAGGATTGTCGCAAGTCGAAGCGCGTTCATCGGAACCTCTTCATCGTCTAAAAAACGCCGGAACCATAAAAGGCGTTGGCCGTGAGGGCAACGTCTTGGTGATATTGTCCTATCGCCTCTTGTTCACCATAGGCAAGCTGAAGCTTTGATGAAGGCTAATAGGTTTAGAGTCTTCAACCGGTCCGCCGCAACAGCCGCTCGGTGAGGGCATTGGTGGGCCGGAAGAGATAATCGAAGGTTCGAACTGTAATGTCCTGTGCTCCGATGTCCTGTAGCGCGGCCACGATTTCGAATACCGAGCCCGCCCGGCAATGGAGCACGATTTCGCGACCGAGCGCATTGCCGTAGGGCTGGCTTACCCCGAAGCTTTGCACGACGGAGGCCAATGCCTGGGCGCTGGCCGGGTCGAGGGCGGCGCGGATCTCGCGGCTCGAGCGGGCCTCTTCCTCGGCTGCGATGCGGGTCAGAACGGCGGTCGCCGCAGCGCGGGTCTGGTCGGTCCAGGGCGCGCGGGTGGAGGCCACGAGATTGGCCTCGGAGCGCAGCATCACGCCGTCGTCGAGGATCTTGAGCGCATTGGCGGCAAGCGTCGCGCCGGTCGTGGTGATGTCCACGATCAGCTCGGCGGAGCCGGCACCCGGCGCGCCTTCGGTGGCGCCGAGGCTTTCCACGATGCGGTAATCGGCGATGCCCTTCTCCGCGAAGAAGCGTCGCGTCAGGTTCACGTATTTCGTAGCGACCCGCATCTTCTGCCCGTGGCGGGCGCGAAGATCGGCGGCGACCTCGTCGAGATCGGCCATGTTGCGCACATCGATCCAGGCCTGCGGCACGGCCACCACCACATTGGCGTTGCCGAAGCCCAGCGGCGTCAGAAGCTCCACGGCCTCGTCCGCATCCGGGATCTGCTCGCGGACCAGGTCCTCGCCGGTGATGCCGAGATGCGCGATGCCGGTCGCGAGCTGGTTCACGATCTCCGAGGCCGACAGGAAGGCCACTTCCACGTTCGGTACGCCCTTGAGTGTCCCGCGATAATCGCGGGCTCCGCGCGACTGCGTGAAGACGAGGCCGGCGCGGGCGAAGAACGCGGCTGCGTTCTCCTGCAGGCGGCCCTTGGAGGGCACCGCCAGAATGAGAGGGGAATCGGACATCAGGGACTTCCCACGATACGGTCGAGCCAGAACGAGCACCCGACCGCCGGGATCGTGGTGTCGGCTCCCAGGTGTTCGAGCAACCGGTCATAACGCCCGCCGCCCACGACGGGCTTACTGTTGCTGCGGCGCGGGTCCTGAACCTCGAAGATGAAGCCGGTGTAGTAGTCGAGATTGCGCGCGAACGCGGCGGAGAAGGCGAAGGCGCTCACATCGAGGCCACGCGCCGCCATGAAGCCGGTGCGCTCCTCGAAGGTGCCGATGGCCGGGCCGAGATCGAGCCCCGCTTCGCGGGCGAGCGAGCGGATCGCATAGGCCGCGTGATCGGGATCGCCGGTGATGGAAAGGTAGCGTTCCAGAACCTGCCGCGCCTCGTCCGTGAGGCCTGTCCGGTTGGCGGCGCGCGCCAGGAAACGTTCGGCGATCTCGCCCGCGCTGCGGCCGCCGACGGTCGCGATGCCTGCAATGGAGAGAATGTCTTCGACGAAGGCCTTGGCCGCTTGGGGCGCCTGGCCCTCGATAGCGGCGAGCAGCCCCGCATGTTCCTGAGCGCTCGGTCCATCCTGCTCGGCAAGGCTCGCAAGCCCCTGGCCCGAGACGATGGCGCGAAGCGCGCGGCGCTTGGCGGCCGGCGTGATGCCGAGCGCATCGATAAGGGCATGGAGCAGACCTATGTCGCCGAGCTTCACGACGGGCGCGACATATCCGAGCTGAGCGAGACCGTCGAGGGCAAGGCCGAGGATTTCGGCATCGGTCGCCGAGACGTCGTTGCGTCCGATGGATTCGAGGCCTGCCTGAAGGAACTCTCCGCTCTCGCCGGGGCGCATGCGGAAGACCGGGCCGCCATAGGAATAGCCGGAGGGCCGGGCGCCGTGGGAGCTCAGATGCTGAAGGCAGACGGGAATGGTGTATTCGGGCCTGAGGCAAAGCTCCTGGCCCGAGGCATCCTGCGTCACGAACATGCGCCGCCGAATGTCCTCGCCCGACAGGTCGATGAACACATCGGCCGGCTGCAGAACCTGCGGCTCGACCCGCGCATAGCCCTCGCGCTCGAAAAGCGCGATCAGCGCGACAATGGCATCCGTCTCCGTCACGGCGTCCCAATTCCCCTTTGTTCGCATGCTCTCTAGCAATGCCGGGCCGGGAAGGCGACCGTTTTCGACGGGAAGGGTGAACGGAGGGGGAGCAAAGGCTCGGCGGGCGCCAAGAATGACGAAGCCGATCCGGAAGGATCCCGCCATCAGGGCTCATGACGACATGAGAGGAGGGGCCGGAATTAGTCTGTCAAAGAACATGTGGGAATGGCCTCGCGGCGTGTTTCGCCCGAGGTTTGTTCAGTCGAGGGAGGGCGCGAGGAGGCGTCCGGCTCGTTTGTGTGTTTGTGTTGAGAACCTGACGGCTCCCCGCGCACGGCTTTTTTAGGCGTACACCGCGTCTTTCAGCGGAGGGCCTCCCGTCAGCGGGCTTGCGACGCCCACAGCAGGACCGTGCCCGATCCCACAATCACGACGCCTCGCGAGCGCGCCCCTCGGTGGATCAGGCTGTGCCAACCATAGCCAAGCTTAGGAGGATTGTCAAGAACAAAGAATGAACATAACGTTGCGCCGGTGTTCCCTCCCCCTTGCGGGGAGGGTCAGGGTGGGGGTGGTTCGACCGGGTGAGCCCTTTCAAAGTAAAGCGCAGGACCAGCCTCTCCCACACGGGAGAGGTCGACGCGCGGTAGCGCGGCGGGTGAGGGAATGCCCTCTGCCCTCTCCGGAAATGGCATTCCCTCACCCCTGCCCCTCTCCCACACGGGAGAGGGGATGCCGGTAGAACTCGACGTGTTCACTGGACACAGCGAAGCGCTCTGAATTTGCGACCCCCACCCTGACCCTCCCCGCAAGGGGGAGGGAACACGCGCCACATCCTGCGCACGATTCCGGCTAGGCTCACGCTGCCCGGGGATAACGTTTATGGAGATCGAGAACTTACCGCTTTTCAGCCGTATCGCTCTTGGCCTTCGTCGTCTTGCGCTTGCTGTGGTTGCTGGAGCGGTTGACGTATTTGACCTTCTTGGGCTCTTCCTTACCGCGGTCCTGGCCTTCGCGGGCTTCACCGACCAGGTTTGCGGGCAGGAAGTGGCGGGCGGCTTCCGACATGACGCCGGCGACAGCGCCTGCGGCGGTCTGGGTCAGGTCCACGCCTTTCGCACCCGTATTGGCTGCGGCAGAACCCGCTCTCTTGGCGGCACGGGTCTTGGTGAGGGCGGCAGCGGCCGCGCCGGCGGCTGCAATCAGTGCATCCGCCAGGATTTCACGGCCTAGATCCGTATTGATCAGGTCCATCAGGCCCGATTTCTTGGCGGTTTTCGCCAATTTCGAGCCTGTGGCTTTCTTGTTGCTCTTCTTGTCCTTGGCCTTCGCCATGATCGTCTCCTGTAGTCAAGCTTTAGGAGACAACACGGAGAGAAGTGAAGCGGTTCCCGCTGTCGGATCAGCCGTAATGCCGCGCCAGAACTTCGCGCACCGCCTCGACGAGCTTGCCCTCCGCCACGGAGAACTGGGCCGGACGGGAGGCTTTCCATTCCTCGTTGGAGGAAATGGCCGCCGCCGCCTTGGCGCCCTCGATCAAATCCTTGATCTCGACCTCGCCGCGCTCGCGCTCGTTGGAGCCCTGGATGATCACGCAGGGGCTCTGGCGCCGGTCCGCGTACTTCATCTGCGCCTTCATGCCGGACGAACCGAGATAGAGCTCGGAGCGAATACCCGCCCGGCGAAGCGTCGAGACCATGCCCTGGTAGGCGGCGATCTGGTCCTTGTCCATGACGAGCACCACCACCGGGCCGGGCTTTTCGGAACCGGAAACGATGGGGCTCTTGATCATCTGGAGCGCCGAGAGAAGACGCGATACGCCGATGGAGAAGCCGGTGGCCGGAACGGGCTCGGAGCGGAAGCGGCCCACGAGGCCGTCATAGCGTCCGCCGCCGCCGACGGAGCCGAAGCGCACGGGGCGCCCGTCCTCGTCCTGCACCTGGAAGGTCAGCTCGGCCTCGTAAACGGGGCCGGTATAGTATTCGAGGCCGCGCACGACGGAGGTATCGAAAACTATCCTCCTGCTGCCGTAGCCAGCAGCTTCCGCAATTGAGATTATCTCGGCAATCTCATCTAGCCCTTTGTTGGCTAGCTCATTTGATCCAACGAGTGCTCTAATCTCCGCTATACGCTCAAGATTATCGATATAATAGTTCATAGACTCCATATCGGGGTCCATGAAATCAGAATCCGAGACCACGTGCATGTCAGAGCCGGGACGCGGGCTTAGCCAGGATCCGAGCAAATCAGGCGAAAGCTCACCCAGAACTATGCCGCTTTCGGTGCTTAGCGAGGTTGCATTCTTAGCTGTTCGGAGAAACCCGATAAGAATTTGAGCCTGAGTGAAGTCTAGGCCAGCTCCTGTTGTGAAATCACCGGATTCGTCTCGTCGCCCAGACATTAAGAGGTCTTGAACTCCATCAATTCCTAACCGGTCAAATTTATCGAGTGCTCGCAATGCTGTTAAGCGCTGACCAGCTTTATGATCTCCTCCAAGACCAATGGATTCCAGAATACCGTCTAAGATCTTACGATTATTGATCTTAATCACGTACTCGCCGCGCTTCAGCCCAAGCTTTTCGAGCGTATCGGCGGCCATCATGCAGATTTCCGCATCCGCCGCGACGGAGGCCGCGCCCACCGTGTCGGCGTCGAACTGCATGAACTGGCGGAAGCGGCCCGGTCCCGGTTTCTCGTTACGGAACACCCAGCCCGCGCGATAGCTGCGATAGGGCTTGGGCAGCGCGTCGAAATTCTCGGCCACGTAGCGGGCGAGCGGCGCCGTCAGGTCGTAGCGCAGCGATAGCCATTGCTCGTCATCGTCCTGGAACGAGAATACGCCCTCGTTCGGGCGGTCCTGATCGGGCAGGAACTTGCCGAGGGAATCCGTGTATTCGACGAAGGGCGTCTCGACGCCCTCGAAGCCGTAGAGCTCATAGGAATCCCGGATCGCCGCCAGCATGCGCTCGGTGGCGGCGAGGTCGGCGGGGGTGCGGTCGGCAAAGCCGCGCGGGGCGCGAGCCTTGATCTTGTCGGCCTTGGACATGGTTTAACAACAGCCGTTGCAAAGAGAAAAACGTGCTGCGTCCTAAACCCTGCGGGCATGAGGGGCAAGGGTTGTTGCCATATTCGCTACACCGCTCGTCATTCCGGACGGCGTGAGCCGATCCAGGAGCTTCATCCGAGTCGAGCGCTTACCTCTGTCATTCCGGGGCCGCGCAGCGGAGCCCGGAACCCATAACCACGACGCTCTATAATTTAGCGAGGACCGTCTCGCCTCTTTCTTCGATGGTAGTGGTTATGGGTTCCGTGCTCTCGCTATCACTCGCCCCGGAATGACAAGGGGTATGCCTCATTCTGCTGGCGATCCCGGATCGGCTTTTGCCGTCCGGGATGACATTTGTGGGAGGTGCCTTAAGCGACTGCCTTGATCACCTTCGTCAGCTTGTCGACGATCTCGCCGATCTGCTCCTCTGTGATGATCAGCGGCGGGGAGAGGGCGATGGTGTCGCCGGTGATGCGCATCATCAGGCCGTATTCCTGGAAGGCGCGGTCCATGGCCTCGAAGGCACGCTTGCCGACGGCGTCGGGGCGCGAGGCGAGGTCAATGGCGCCAACAAGCCCGATGGTGCGGATGTCGAGCACGTTCGGCAGGTCCTTTAGGCCGTGGATCGCATCGGCCCAGTCGGGCTCCAGGGCCTTGGCGCGCTCGAACAGCTTTTCGTCGCGGTAGATGTCCTGGGTGGCGAGCGCCGCCGCGCAGGCGAGCGGGTGGCCGGAATAGGTGTAGCCGTGGAACAGCTCGATCACGTGCTCGGGGCCGTTCATGAAGGTATCGTAGATGCCCTCGCGCACCAGCACGCCGCCCATGGGCACGGTGCCGGAATTCACGCCCTTGGCGAAGGTGATCATGTCCGGGATGACGCCGTAGCGCTCGGCGGCAAAGGCGGTGCCGAGGCGGCCGAAGCCGGTGATGACCTCGTCGAAGATCAGCAGGATATTGTATTTGTCGCAAAGCTCGCGCAGGCGCTTGAGGTAACCCTTCGGCGGCGCGAGCACGCCGGTGGAGCCGGACATCGGCTCGACGATCACGGCGGCGATGGTCGAAGCGTCGTGGAGCGCGACGATGCGCTCGAGATCGTCGGCCAGATGCGCGCCCCATTCCGGCTCGCCGCGCGAAAACGCCTGCTCGGCGCGGTTATAGGTGTGGGGCAGGTGGTCGACGCCGACGAGCAGGGAACCGAAGAACTGACGGTTCTTCACGATGCCGCCGACCGAGATGCCGCCGAAGCCGACGCCGTGATAGCCGCGCTCGCGGCCGATGAGGCGGGTTTTGCTGCCCTGGCCCTTCACGTTCCAATAAGCGAGAGCGACCTTCAGCGCCGTGTCCACAGCCTCGGAGCCCGAGTTGCAGAAGAAGACGTGGTTCAGGTCGCCCGGCGCGAGCTGGGCGATGCGGGAAGCAGCCGCGAAGCCCTTCGCGTGGCCATACTGGAAGGCGGGCGAGTAATCGAGCTCCTCCGCCTGGGCCTTGATTGCGGCGGTGATCTCGTCCCGGTTATGGCCAGCGTTGCAGCACCACAGGCCCGCCGCGCCGTCGATCACTTCCTTTCCCTCAGGGGTATAGTAATACATGCCCTTGGCGCGGGCGATCATGCGCGGGCGCTGCTTGAAGGAGCGGTTCGCCGTGAACGGAAGCCACCAGGCATCCAGATCGTTGGGTGCATTGAGATCGTTGGCGGCGCGCGACGTCTGAGCGGTCATGAAAATCCCCGGAACCGAAATATCCGGAGAAACCTATCAGCCGTTTCAGCGGGCCGCAAAAAGAACTTTGGGCGAAGCTATGTATGGGGCGCAGCCCTGCCGTCAGCCGGTCATGGCGTGGGCTTCATAACCGGCGGCATCCAGGGCGCGGGCCACTTCGATGCTCTGCGCGCAGGTCATCACATGCACCCGCCCATGCTCCAGGTCCACATCGACCGTGGCCGAGGGATCGAGGCGCTGAATGGCCTTGGTGACCGCTTTCACGCAGCCGTCGCAGGTCATGCCGTCGACCTGCATGAGCAGGTCTTTCTGGGGCTCTTCCATCGAATGTCCTTTCATTGTGCAGAATGACGTGATTTCGGCGCGAACAAAGGAAATTTCCGGTTGCGGCAATGTTGTTGTTGCCGTTTAGGTCGCAACTATACAACATCATCACGTTACTGATTCGCGTTTCATGCGGAACCAGGGGAGCGAGGGGCACCCATGGTAACCCACAGGGTTCATATCGATAAAGAAATGAAGGCGAAATTGTTCGTCTTCGCGCTCGCTGGCGTGTCCGCCATCGGCACGGCCGCGACATCCATTCCGGCGCCTTTCGCTGTGCCGGCGCTCACCTTCGTCAGCGTGGCGGCCCTGGGCGGCCTGCTCGTGGCCTGGGCACAGGCCGAGGCTGCCTCGAAAGCCGCGCAGCAGGCCATGGAGAACGGCCTCGATATTGCGGACCGGCTGATGCGGGTCGAACAGGGGCTCCAGGTCCCGGTGATCAGCCCTACAATCCGCACCACCATGGCGGAAGTGACCGGCACCGTGAGCCTCCTCGGCGGTGTCGTGCGGGAGCTTGCGAAGAACGTCTCCCCTCAGAACCGTGACGTCACCCATCTGCGGGATAGCCTCAAGACCGCGCCCGCAGCGCAGGCTGTTCCGATCCCGCAGACCATATCGGTTCCTCAGGCTGCACCGGCCATCGAGCGCAAACCTGCTGCGCAGCCCGCGCCCCGCAAGACGGCGGAGAATGACCTTCGCCGCATGCGGCTGGTCACCCAGGCTTTCGAGGCCGATGGAATCGAACTCGCCCTCCAGCCCATCGTCGCGCTCCCGCAGCGCAAGATCCGGTTCTACGAGGCGCTGGCACGGCTGCGCCTGGCCGACGGCACCCTTCTCGGGCCGTCCGAGTTCCTGAGCATCATCGAACGCCTGGGCCGCGCGCCGGAATTCGACCGCCGCGTCCTGAACCGCACCATGATGGTGGCGCGCCACCTGATCTCGCGCGGCAGCGAGGCCATCGTCGGCGTGAACCTGTCGGCCCATTCCGTGCGCGATCCGGGCTTCCTCTGGTCGCTGACCGGCATGTTCGACGCCGCCCCCGAGATCATCGGCAAGGTGGTGCTCGAACTCTCTCAGAATTGCTGGCGCAGTCTCGACGCGGATGCCGCCTCTGCCCTTGGCGCCTTGAGCGGCAAGGGCGTACCGCTCTCCCTCGATACCGCAAGCGATCTCCGCTTCGATGCCCGAGCCCTGGCCGATATGGGCGTGCGTTTCGTGAAGCTTCCGGCGGAGATGCTGGTGGCCGCCGAGCAGGATGAGCGGCAGCATCTCAGCGCCGAACTCGGGGTGCGGGATTTCGCCTCGTCCCTGCGGCGCGAGGGCATCAAGCTCATCGCCGAGCATGTGGAGCGCGAGGACATGGTGCCTACGCTCGCCGAAATCGGCGTGCCGCTTGCCCAGGGCTTCGTCTTCGCCGCGCCTCGCGCCGGCAAGGCGGAGGTGCTGGGAGGGCAGGCGCAGCCCGCATCCTTCGAAGAAGGCGGGACCCTGCTGCGTCGCGCCGGTTAAGTGTCACCGGTTGACTTGCGGGCCTCAAAAGCCTACCCGCCGGTCTCGCAACCAGTGAGACCCCATGCCAGCCTCCGACCGTCCCGCTCTCATCAACGGCCTGCAACCCCTTGCCGACCGCTACGACCTCATCTTCTGCGATGTGTGGGGGGTGCTGCATAACGGTGTGAAGGCCTACGAGGCCGCGGGCGATGCGCTCACGCGGTTTCGTGCCGGAGGAGGGCGGGTCGTTTTGGTCTCGAACGCGCCGCGCCCCGGCGCGTCGGTCGGCAAGCAGCTCGACCATTTCCAGGTTCCCCGCACGGCCTACGACGCCATCGTCACCTCCGGCGACCTGACGCGGCTCGCTATTCAAGAGCGGATCGAGAAGGTGGTGCACCATATCGGCCCGCCGCGCGACATGCCGATCTATAAAGGCCTCGATGCCCGCTTCGGCTCCATCGAGGAGGCGGAATACGTGGTCTGCTCCGGCTTCGATGACGACGAGAACGAGACCGTCGAGAATTACCGCGCCCGCCTTGAGGCCATGTTGCGCCGCGACCTGCTCATGGTCTGCGCCAATCCCGATCTCATCGTCGAGCGCGGCCACATGATCCTGCCCTGCGCGGGCGCGATCGCACTCGCTTACGAGGAGATGGGCGGCAAGGTGTTCTACGCGGGCAAGCCGCATGCGCCTGTCTACGACAAGGCGCTGGCCATCGCTGCTGAGATTAACAGCAAGCCGATCCTGAAGGAGAGGGTGCTCGGCGTGGGCGATGCCATCCGCACCGACATCGCGGGCGCCGTCGGGTTCGGCATCGATTCCCTGCTCGTCGCGCGCGGCATCCATGCGGAAGAACTCGGCCTCCACCACGGGGACCTCGTGTCCGATCACGTACAGGATTGGGTGGACCGCCAACCGGTCGTGCCGACGGCGATCATGGATGCGCTGACCTGGTGAGACGAAACTACCAAGGGTCATCCCTGACGAAGCGCAGCGAAGATCCGGGATCGTTGGCCATTTCAAGCTCACCCCTCTGTCATTCCGGGGCGAGCAAGAGCGAGAGCCCGGAACCCATAAACACGACGATGCCAAGAAAAGTGCTTCGATCCAAACCGCTTTATCCTGCGTCTTCAGTGGTTATGGGTTTCCACACCTACGGCGCAGCCCTTCGGGTCGGGCTCCGCTGCGCTGCCCCGGAATGACAGTGCCATATCCTGCACCTGATCCCGGATCGGCTTTCGCCCTCCGGGATGACGCAGTGAGGAACAGGCAGCCTCCCTTGACCCCGGCGTCGGTTGCGGTAGAGACCCGCCATGTCCTTCAATAAGCCCTCAGCATCCCTCTCGCCCAGCTTCGTGGTCTGCCGCGATGGCGAGCCTGTGCCTGAATCGCTGAAAGGCTCCATGGCCGCCATCGGCAATTTCGACGGGGTGCACCGGGGGCACCGCTACCTGCTGGACATGGCGATGAAGTCGTCCAGGCCCGCCACGGTCCTGACCTTCGAGCCGCATCCGCGCAGCTTCTTCCAGCCCGACAAACCGCTTTTCCGGCTCACGCCCGAGCCGGTGAAGCTCGCGATCTTCAAGCGCCTTGGTCTGGCGGGCGTGTTCGTGAAGCAGTTCAATGCGGCGCTGGCGGCTCTCTCGGCGGACGAGTTCGTTCAATCGCTGGCGCGGGAATTGCAGGTGGCCGGCGTAGTGATCGGCCACGATTTCCATTTCGGACGCGGTCGCGAAGGCAATCCGGAGCGCATGGCCGAGCTTTGCATCAAGCACGGGCTCGAATGCCATATCGCGCCGGCAATCGTCGAAGGCTCCGATCCGGTTTCATCGAGCGCGATCCGCGCGGCGCTGGAGACGGGCGGCATCGACACCGCCAACCGTCTCCTCGGTTATCGCTGGTTCGTCCGCTCCGAGGTGCGTCACGGAGACAAGCGCGGGCGTGATCTGGGTTATCCGACCGCCAATATGCGCCTGCCCGATGATTGCCGCCTGCGCCATGGCATCTATGCGGTGCGCGCCGCTGTCGGCGGCAGGATGATCGATGGCGTCGCCAGTTTCGGTCGCCGCCCGACCTTCGACAACGGGGCGCCATTGCTTGAGACGCATCTGTTCGATTTTTCCGGCGATCTCTATGGCCAGACCATCGACGTGGAACTCGTCGGCTGGATCAGGGGCGAGGAGAAGTTCGACGATATCGATGCGCTGATCGCACAGATGGATCGGGATTCGGTGGAAGCGAAGCGCATGCTGGCGGAAGACCGCACGCCTTCAATGATCGGGTAAATTTAAAGCCTCAACCCACAGGTTTCAGCGCCCGCGCCGCCATCGCATAACCACCCATAGCCCCATCAACGAAATGGATGTGGTCGGCGCGTGTCGGCGAGGGCACGAAGCAGGTCATGAGGGCGGCGTCCTGGCGGTGCAATCCATAGCGGGCCGTTCCCTCTTTGTCGGCATCGCTCAGCAGCGCCTCCAGGCGGTCGGCGAGGGCGAGGGTGCAATCGAGTGTCATGTGCAGGCCGTCGTCGAATTTGCGGAAATCGGTGTTTTCCACGAGTTGGTGTCGGTACTTAGCTGGATTGAAGCCGCCGACGGGCAGGCCGAGGCCGAGGATGACGAAGGACATTAATCGATAAACGATGAGGCGAAGATAGGCGAAAGGTTGCTTCCCGCTGCCGCCCATCGCCTTGGCTTCGATCTCTAACCCGTTGAACGGTGAAGTTAGGCTTGGACCGCGCTCGGGGAGCGGCCGCCCGGATTCCTGCCTGTCCTCGGTCAGCGCCAGCACCTTGCCGATGAGCGCGTGAAAGGCGGTGGGCTCCGCGCCTGCGCCGGGCAGGACGATCATGGACAGGATGACCCCGCGCTCGGGAATGATCGTGTCGAATTGGCAGGACAACCCTGAGAGATCCGGCATGGTGCCGGGCGCGGCGGGCGGAATGGCGTATTCGCCTTCCTTCATGCGCCGTTCCGCATGGGCCAGCCCGCCTCCCGCGAACATGGCATAGGTCACGTCGGGCGATACCGCGAAGCGGGCGATGCGCACGTCATGGCCCTTGGCTCTGACCTCGGAAACGGGAACGAGCGCGATGCGCAGTTCGAGCCCGAATGCATCTCGCACCCAGGCCGCAACGGCGGCAAGCGCCTCGCGGGCCATGTCAGCTTTCGAGGCCGGAAGCGCGAAGCTCGCGCCGTCACCGCCGAACACGAAGGGAAAGTCGCTCGATCCGAGCTTGTTGGATAAGGTCGCGATCACTGAGGCGGCAGCCGTGTTCACTTCCTTGTAGCGCCCGGCCTGGATGGCATCGGTCGACCGCACGATGTCGCTGAGGCCCAGCACCCAGTCATCCGGTACGGGCGTGTAGACAGCGGGGTCCGAGAGTTGGGAGAACCGGTCATAGAGGGGCAGGCGGGCATAGAAGCCCGCCGCATCGATGGGAGAAGCCTTTTGTCCACCGGCTTCCATGGCGCTTCAACCCACCACTTCACCTTCGGGCGCGCCGCGTCCCAACTCGTCCGGTAGCGGATCGCCTTCCGCGACGAAGCGCATGGAGACCGAATTCATGCAGTAGCGCTCGCCGGTCGGGGGAGGGCCGTCCGGGAACACGTGGCCGAGATGGCCTTCGCAGCGGGCGCAGCGGATCTCGGTGCGGACCATGCCGTAGCTCGCATCCCGCACGAAGGCGACGTGGTCGCGGTCGATGGGGTTGAAGAAGCTTGGCCAGCCGGTGCCGGATTCGAACTTGGTGCCCGCGCTGAACAGGGGCAGCCCGCAGAGACGGCAGCAATAGGTGCCTTTCTCCTTGGCTTCGTTGAAGATGCCGCAGAAGGGGCGCTCGGTTCCGTGCTCCAGCAGGACGCGCCGCTCCTCGTCGTCGAGGTTGTCCACGAGGGCGCGGAACAGCTCGGGCGACGGGGGAGTGAGATCGAACCCGGCCTGGGAGCGCTTGCCTGCCGTGGTGGTCATGTCTGCCATGGGTCAATCCTATCTGTCTGTGGTTCCGGCCCCTTAAATAAGGGGCGTGGGGCGAAATCACCACGCTTTATTATCCGTGGCGGCGCTGCTAAAAGGCTCCCATGTCCATGGATTTTCAGGCTCAAGCGTCCGCCCGCATAGGCGGATTGCGAATTATCGGCCCGGCTTTCGCATAGCCTGCGAGGGTCCGGGATTGCAGCCGTTTTGCCCTGAACGAAGCCTGATGCGCCCCGCCAAGCGGCGGGCCAGATAGACCGATTGACCGTCATGACCGATAGACCTGAGAGCACCGCTCGCGACTATTCCGAAACCTTGTTCCTGCCGCAGACCGAGTTCCCCATGCGGGCGGGCCTGCCTCAGCGCGAGCCGCAATTCCTGCAGCGCTGGAACGAGATGAAGCTCTATGAACGCCTGCGCGAGGTGCAGAAGGGCCGTGACCGTTTCGTGCTGCACGACGGCCCTCCCTATGCCAACGGCAACATCCATATCGGCCACGCCCTCAACAAGATCCTGAAGGACCTCATCGTCCGTTCGCAGGGTATGCTCGGCTTCGATTCCAACTACGTGCCGGGCTGGGACTGCCACGGCCTTCCCATCGAGTGGAAGATCGAGGAGGAGTATCGCGCCAAGGGCAAGAACAAGGACGAGGTTCCGATCGTCGAGTTCCGCCGCGAGTGCCGCGCCTTCGCCGAGAAGTGGATCGACGTGCAGCGCGAGGAGTTCAAGCGCCTTGGCGTCGGCGGCGACTGGTCGAACCCGTATCTGACCATGTCGTATGATGCGGAAGCGCAGATCGCCCGCGAGATCATCAAGTTCGCGACGAGCGACCAGCTCTATCGCGGCTCGAAGCCGGTGATGTGGTCCTCCGTCGAGAAGACCGCGCTCGCTGAAGCCGAGGTCGAGTATCACGAGAAAACCTCCCACACGATCTGGGTGAAGTTCAAGATCACAAACACCCTCGACGGCGATCTCGACGGCGCGTCGGTGGTGATCTGGACGACGACTCCTTGGACGATTCCGGCCAACCGCGCCATCGCCTTCGGCTCCGACATCTCCTACGGCCTCTTCAAGGTCACGGAAGCGGCAGACGACAACTGGGCGAAGGTGGGTGACCGACTCGTGCTGGCCGACAAGCTCGCAGCCGACGTGTTCGCCGCCGCGCGCGTTGCCGGTTACGAGCGCGTGAAGGACGTGCTGCCCGTGATGATCGAGCGCTGCGCGCATCCGTTCCGCGGCCTTGCCGGTGCGAACGGCTATTGGGATTTCGCGGTGCCGATGCTGCCCGCCGATTACGTGACCGCCGATGCCGGCACGGGCTTCGTGCACACGGCACCGGGCCATGGCGCGGACGACTACAACACGTATATCAAGCACCGCGACGTATTCGCCGCCTGCGGCACGAAAGAGGTTCCGCACACGGTGTCTCCCGACTCGTCCTACTTCCCCGATGTGCCGTTCTTCGCGGGCGAGCGCATTTATGACGACAAGGGCAAGGACGCAGGCGCTAATGAGGCGGTCATCAAGAAGCTTATTGAAGTCGGCGCGCTGATCGCGCGTGGCCGCCTCAAGCACCAGTACCCGCATTCCTGGCGCTCGAAAGGGCCGCTGATCTTCCGCAATACGCCGCAATGGTTCATCTCGATGGACAAGCCGCTCGACGGCAAGGGCGACACGCTGCGTCAGCGCGCGCTCAATGCCATCGAGAAAACCGAGTGGGTGCCGGAATCGGGCGAGAACCGCATCAACGGCATGATCGCGAACCGTCCTGATTGGGTGGTGTCGCGTCAGCGCGCCTGGGGCGTGCCGATTGCCGTCTTCGTGAAGAAGGGCACCAACGAGATCCTCAAGGACGAACGCGTCAACGAGGCCATCGCCGATGCCTTCGAGAAGGAAGGCGCGGATGCGTGGTATGCCGGTGACGGCTCACGCTTCCTCAAGGCGGGTGGCTACGATCTCAACGATTTCGAGAAGGTGAACGACATTCTCGACGTGTGGTTCGATTCAGGCTGCACCCACGCCTTCGCGCTCGAAAAGCGCCCCGATCTGCAGGTGAAGCGCAAGGTCGATGGCGGACCCGATCAGGTCATGTACCTGGAAGGCTCGGACCAGCATCGCGGCTGGTTCCACTCGTCGCTGCTGGAAAGCTGCGGCACGCGCGGACGCGCACCCTACGACGTCGTCGTCACGCACGGTTTTACGCTCGACGAGCAGGGCCGCAAGATGTCGAAGTCGCTCGGCAACACGGTCGCGCCGCAAACAATCATCAAGGATTACGGCGCGGACATCCTGCGTCTGTGGACGGCCTCCGTCGATTACTGGGACGATCAGCGCATCGGCCCCGAGATCATCAAGACGACGGCCGAAACCTATCGCAAGCTGCGCAACACGATCCGCTGGATGCTGGGTTCGCTCGGCCATTTCCGTGACTCGGACAAGGTCGAAGTCAGCGCGATGCCGGAGCTGGAGCGCTTCGTGCTGCATCGCCTCGTCGAACTCGACGGCGAGATGCGCGAAGCCTACAGCACCTACGATTACAAGCGCGTGGTTGCCCTGCTTAACTCGTTCATGACCACGGACCTGTCGGCGTTCTATTTCGACATCCGCAAGGACACGCTGTATTGTGATCCGATCTCCAGCACCGCCCGCAAGAGCGCGCTGACCGTGATCGACCAGACCTTCCGCTGCGTGGCCACATGGATCGCGCCGATCCTCGCCTTCACGGCGGAAGAGGCGTGGCTCGAGCGCTATCCGAATGCGGAATCGGTGCATCTCGAAACCTTCCCCAAGGTGCCTGCAGAGTGGCGCAACGATGCGCTCGCCGAGCGTTGGGCGAAGGTGCGCCGGGTGCGTCGCGTCGTGACCGGCGCGCTGGAGATCGAGCGCGCGCAGAAGCGCATCGGTGCAAGCCTTGAGGCTGCTCCCATCGTGCATATCGCGGATGAGAGCCTGTTCCAGGCGGTGCAGGGTCTCGACCTCGCCGAGATCTGCATCACCTCGGCCATCCAGGTGCAGCAGAACGAGGGTCCGGTGGATGCCTTCCGTCTCGAAGACGTGAAGGGTGTCGCCGTCGTTTCCGCGCTGGCGCAGGGCCGCAAATGCGCCCGTTCGTGGAAGGTCACGACGGATATCGGCAGCGATCCGGATTATCCGGATGTGACGCCGCGCGATGCGGCAGCACTTCGCGAATGGGATCAGTTGAAGGCGGCGGCGGAATGATGAAGAGCGACGGTTCCGAGGCGTCGATCACCGGCGCGACCGCTCCCGAGGCAAACCCGCAGCGCACCCGCGCTGCGCGCGCCCCATCCGCGAAAGGGGGAGGGCGTTCGCGCTCCTCCAAAACGGCTCGCGGCAATGGCTGGTCGTTGGCCTCGATCCTGGGCTTCGCGGTGGCCTTGATCATCCTTGTGCTCGATCAGGCGACGAAGCTCTACACGCTCTTCGTCTACGATCTGCCGATGAAGGAGCCGGTGGAGCTCAACCCCTTCGTCAACCTGATCGTGGTGTGGAACCGGGGCATCTCCTACGGGCTATTCCAGCAGGATGGCGATCTGGGGCGCTGGGTGCTGATCATCGTCTCGATCATCGCGGCCATCGGCCTGTCCTTCTGGATCAGGCGGACCTCGGCCAAGCTTCTGGCGGTGTCGCTGGGGCTGATCGTGGGCGGGGCCATCGGCAACGTGATCGACCGCTTACGTTACGGAGCCGTGTTCGATTTCATCCAGCTCCACATCGGAACCTGGGATTGGTACGTGTTCAATGTGGCCGATGCCGCCATCGTTGCGGGGGTGGTCGGTTTGCTCTATGACTCCTTCGTGCTGGAAGGCAGGCGGGCACGATAATCCAGTATATCGCTGGTCCTCCGCCATATGTTCGCCCCATTGAGCGATCAGGCGTTCCAGCCACAATGAGAAACAATGGTGGGTGTGCCATGAAGGGAATGACAGTACTTTGCCGCGCGGGAGGCTTGGTTCTTGCGGGAACCTTGGCGCTGATGTTCGCCGCCTCGTCCGCTTCGGCGCAGGAAGGCGAGGTCGTGAAAAGCCTGCTCGGCAGCATCGGCATCATTCCCAAGGAAAAAGAGCCGATCATCTACAATGAGCGCGCTCCGCTCGTTCTGCCGCCCAAGATGGACCTGCGTCCGCCTGCTCCTGGTGGCGGCGCCGAAGCCCGTAACGCCGATTGGCCCAAGGATCCGGACGTTGCGGCCCGCCGCAAGGCCGCCATCGAGGCCAAGACGCCCTATACGAGCTCCGAGTTCTACAAGAACACCGAGGGCAAGCCCCTCTCCATCGATGAGATGCGCGCGGGCCGCAACCCGAACAACCGCGTCACAACTCCCGGTCTGGTCGGCGGACAGGCAGAAAACAGCCGCATGACCCCGGATGAGCTGCGCTCCTACGCGACGGACAAGCAGGCTGAGCTTCAAGGCGACGGCCTCGAGCGCCGCTATCTCAGCGATCCTCCGAGCGGTCTTCTGAAGTCCGCCGGCGGCGGACCGCTGCCACGCGCCACGCGCGAGCCGGTGCCGGATGGAGATCCCGACAGCCCGGCGGCCTTCATCCGCCAGCAGCAGAAAAGGTAAATATCCGCTGCAATTTGCTTTCCTTTCAGGCGAACGGGCCCCCCCGATTCGCCTGAAACCGTTCTGGGGGTAGGAAAAGCCAAGCCTGCCCTCAAGCTTCGGAAGCCTGCTCTCACGTTTCGGGCGCGAACCAAGTCGCACCATTAAAGGTGTCCTGCCTCGCTTGCGTGCCCGCCCGATTGGACTATTCCGGTAGGAGAAGTCCTACATCTGTTTCGATGTTGCCAAGGTAAAAGTCATGGATACTGCCTCTAAGCCCCTTCTTCGAACCGACTCGTCCTCCTTCGGGCGAACGGAAGGCAGTGGTCCCAATCTGTCCTCCTTCACTCTCGACAATGGTCTCGACGTGGTAGTGATTCCCGATCACCGCGCCCCTGTCGCCACGCATATGATGTGGTACCGTAACGGCTCGGCGGATGATCCGCTCGGCCAGTCCGGCATCGCGCATTTCCTCGAACACCTGATGTTCAAGGGCACCGAGAAGCACCCCGCTGGCGAGTTCTCGAAAATCGTCTCCGGCCTCGGCGGCCAGGAGAACGCCTTCACCTCCTTCGACTACACGGCCTATTTTCAGCGTGTCGCGCGCGAGAATCTGAAGGTCATGATGGAGTTCGAAGCGGACCGCATGACCAATCTTCTGCTGGAAGAGGCGGTGATCGCGCCCGAGCGTGACGTTGTGCTGGAAGAGCGCCGCATGCGTGTCGAGACTGATCCTTCGGCGCAGTTGTCCGAAGCTATGGCCGCATCGCTCTTCGTGCATCATCCCTATGGCATCCCGATCATCGGCTGGATGCACGAGATCGAGACGCTGAACCGTGAGCACGCGCTCGATTACTACAAGCGTTTCTACACACCGGAGAACGGCATTCTCGTCGTGGCCGGCGATGTGACGGAAGACGAAGTGCGCCGCCTGGCTGACAGCACCTATGGCCGCATCACCCCGCAGGGCAAGCGGCCGGTCCGTGTGCGCCCGCGCGAGCCGGAGCCTGTCGCCGCGCGTCACATCACGGTGGCCGATCCGAAGGTCGAGCAGCCGACCCTGCAGCGGCTCTACCTCGTTCCATCCTGCCGCACGGCCACGCAGCGCGACTGCTATGCGCTCGAGCTTCTCGCCGAAGTCATCGGCGGCGGTCCGACATCCTATCTCTACCGCAAGCTCGTGATGGAGCGCGGAATCGCCGTGAATGCGGGTGCCTGGTACATGTCCTCCGCCATGGAAGACACACGCTTCTGCGTCTATGCGGTTCCCGCGGAAGGCGTCTCGCTTCACGCGCTCGAAGAAGCGGTGGATCAGGTGCTCAAGACCATCGCCGACGAGGCGCTGGATTCCGACGCCATCGAGCGCGCCAAGACGCGCCTCGTCGCCGAGACGATCTATTCCACCGACAGCCAATCCTCGCTCGCCCGCATCTACGGCTCTGCGCTCGCCATCGGCGAGACCATCGAGGAAGTGCGCCGCTGGCCGGTGGAAATCGAAACCGTCCTCAAGGAGGACCTTGCCTCTGCCGCTGAGCGCTATCTGGTCGCCCGCCGTTCCGTGACGGGCTATCTCCAGAAGTCGGCCGCGTAAGAACTGAGGAAATGATGACTGCTTCCGTCCAAACCCTGTCCTCGTCTCCGACCAATGTGAAGGCTCTCACGTCTGCTGGCGGCGTCGAGGTCTGGCATGTTGAATCCGATGTGGTGCCGCTGATTGCGGTCTCCTTCATCTTCGAGGGCGGCTCCGCTCATGATACGCACGACAAGCCGGGCGTCGCGCAGATGCTCGCGCGTCTGCTCGACGAGGGCGCGGGCGAATACGATTCCGATGCCTTTCAGGAGCGCCTTGCTGCGCGTGCCATCGAGCTCTCGTTCAATGCGGGCAACGACGCCATCGGCGGTTCGCTGAAGACGCTGGTCAAGCATGCGGACGAGGCCTTCGAGCTACTGCGCCTCGCGCTCGTCGAGCCGCGCTTCGATCAGGATTCCATCGAGCGCGTGCGCGCTCAGACCATCGCGGGCCTCAAGTACCAGCAGAACGATCCCGGCGTCATGGCGACCCGCCGCTTCTTCGAAGAAGGCTTCGCCGGTCACCCCTACGGACGCCCGACCTCGGGCACGCCGGAGAGCGTGGCGGCGATCACACGCGACGATCTCATCGCCATGCACCGCGCCATGATCGCGCGTGGCCGCGTCAAGATCGCGGTCGTCGGTGCCATTGGTGCCGACAATCTTTCCGTGCTCCTCGACAAGGTGTTCGGCGCGCTGCCGGAGGCAAAGCCGCTTTCGGTCATCGAGCACGCGACCTTGCAGAAGGTCGGCTCGCGCATCGTCGTCGATCTCGACGTGCCGCAATCGGTGATCCGCTTCGGCACGCACGGCATTGCATGGAAGGAGCCCGGCTTCATTCCGGCCTATGTGCTCAACCACATCCTCGGTGGTGGTGCCTTCACCTCGCGTCTCTTCCAGGAAGTGCGCGAGAAGCGCGGCCTCGCCTACAGTGTCGGCACCTCCCTCGTAAGCTACCGCGCAGCCGCCATGACCTGGGGCTATACGGCCACCAAGAACGAGCGAGTCGTGGAATGCCTCGACGTGATCGCCGGCGAGATGGCGCGCCTCAAGGAAGAGGGGCCTTCCGACGAAGAGTTGCAGAAGGCCAAGGACTATCTCATCGGGTCCTATGCGTTGGGTTTCGACACTTCCACGAAGATCGCACACACCCTGTCGCAGATCGCCTTCGAAGGCCTCGGCATCGACTACATCGCCCGCCGCAACGCGCTTGTGGGCGGCGTGACGCAAGCCGACATTCGAGGCGCCGCGGAGCGTATCATCGGTGATGGAAAGATGCTTACCGTGATCGCCGGACGGCCGACGGGGTTGTGATCCAGCATCGAATAGCAAAGGGGGCCCACGGCCCCCTTTTTCGTATCTGCGCCGGAGAGCACAACACTTTTAGGCCGCCCCTAGCCGCCACCCCATCTCTGCCCTAAAGTTCCGCTTCTTTAAGAAAGAGTCGGAGTATCCGCATGGCCCTGCAGCAATCGATCGACCTGGCATTCGAAACCGCAATCGGCGAGGGCGGCCTGCAACAGGCGGCTTACGATTCAGCCCTGGACTCGGTCGCCAAAGCCATGTCGCGGCTGGCGGAGGACGATTCGTCGGGTCGTCTGCCCTTGCTGCACATGCCGCGCATGACGGACGACCTGGAGGCCGTGAAGGAAGCAGCCGCCTGGCTTCGGCGTGATGCGACGGATGTGGTGTTCCTCGGCACGGGCGGTTCGAGCCTCGGCGGCCAGACGCTCGCGCAATTACGGGATTACGCGGTACCCGGCGCTGGACGTTTCACGGAAAGCCCGCGCGTCCATTTCCTCGACAATCTCGACCCCATCACCTTCGACCATATCCTGCACAAGCTGCCACTCTCCTCGACGCGCTTCGTGTCGATCTCGAAATCGGGCGGAACGGGCGAAACCTTGATGCAGACCATCGCAGTGCTCTCGGCCTTGGAAAAGGCCGGCATGCGCGCGCAGCCGAAGGACGTTTTCCTGGGCCTCTCCGAGCCCCGCAAGCCGGGCGGCAGGAACGCTCTGCGCGATCTTCTGGAGCCCGAGGGCGTGCGCTTCCTGGAGCATCACACCGGTATCGGCGGGCGCTATTCGGTGCTGACCAATGTGGGCCTTCTGCCCGCCGCCGTTCTCGGCCTCGACATCGCCGCCATCCGCCAGGGCGCAGCGGATGCTTATGAACCTTTCCGCTCCGGAAAAGCCGCCAAGGATGCGCCCGCCGCCGTCGGCGCCGCGCTCAATGTGGCGATGGCGAAGGACGGCAAGGGCATCTCCGTCACCATGGCCTATGCGGACCGGCTGGAGCGTTTCACCCGTTGGTGGGTGCAGCTCTGGGCCGAGAGCGTGGGCAAGAACGGCAACGGCACCCAGCCGGTCGCCGCCATCGGTCCCGTGGATCAGCACAGCCAACTCCAACTCTATCTAGCGGGCCCCAACGACAAGCTCTTCACGGTCATGACCACCGGGGTGGCGGGGCAAGGGCCGATCATGGACGAAAAGCTCGCCAAGCGCGCCGGGGAGCCCGGCTTCGGCGGCAAGCGCATCGGTGATCTCGTGGCAGCCCAAGGCCGCGCCACCGCCGATACCCTCGCCAAGAACGGCCGCCCGACAAGGCGCATCCACGTTGAGAAGCTCGATGAGCGCGCGGTGGGCGAACTCCTCATGCATTTCATGCTGGAAACGATCCTCGCCGGCTACGCGCTCGGCGTCGATCCGTTCGATCAGCCCGCCGTGGAAGAGGGCAAGATCCTGGCGAAGGAATATCTGGCGCAGGGGTAAATCAAGGTGTCATCCCGGACGGCAGAGCCGATCCGGGATCGCGGGCAGGATGAGGCGCAGGTTTCCCTCCCCCTTGTGGGGAGGGCTAGGGTGGGGGTGTTGGCGCCGGACCTTTAGAGGTTATCGCCGCCACCCCCACCTCCAACTCCTCCCCACAAGGGGGAGGAGAGTTCCAGTGTCATTCTTGTCTGACGATTTCGCAGCTGCTGCTCAAGGAATACCCCCAAACGGGCAGGGGAATAACGTCGCCCCGGCTGGCATCCGGGCGCTTGAAACCCTATCTTCCCTGTTCCCGAATCCTTTCAACGCGAAGCACCCATGTTCGTCCGCCGCCTCGATCCCATCCTCGTCGACCGCATCGCTGCGGGCGAGGTTGTCGAGCGTCCGGCGGCGGCCGTGAAGGAGCTCGTGGAGAACGCGGTCGATGCGGGCGCGACATCCATCGACATCACCGTGGAGGCGGGCGGCCGCAGGCTGATCCGCATCGTTGATGACGGGCAGGGCATGAGCCCGGACGATCTGGAGCTTGCGGTCGAGCGCCACGCCACCTCCAAGATCCCGGATGGCGACCTGTTCTCCATCAACACGCTGGGTTTTCGCGGCGAGGCCTTGCCCTCCATTGGCGCGGTGGCGCGGCTCGCCATCACCACCCGCAATGCGGATGCCGAGACCGGCTCCATGATCGTGGTGGAAGCGGGCGTGAAGCATCCCGTAAAGCCTGCCTCCGCGCCCAAGGGCACTCGCGTTGAGGTGACGGATCTGTTTGCTGCCACTCCCGCGCGCCTGAAGTTTTTGAAGAGCGACCGCTCCGAGGCGCAGGCAGTTGCCGAGATCGTCAAGCGTCTCGCCATCGCGCATCCTACCGTGCGCTTCACCCTGTCGGGCGAGCACATCACCGCCTTTACTTATCCGCCGGAGGAACCCGGCGAGCATGGCTTCCTGCGCCGCCTGTCGCGCGTGCTTGGGCATGAGTTCAACGACAACGCCATGTCCATCGGCGTCGAGCGCGAAGGCGTGCGTCTGTCGGGTTTCGCGAGCCTGCCGACCTATCATCGCGGCACCTCCACCGCGGTCCACTTCGTGGTCAATGGGCGTCCGGTGCGCGACAAGCTGCTGCTCGGCGCGGTGCGCGGCGCCTACGCGGATGTGATGGCTTCCGACCGTCATCCGGTGCTGGCGCTGATGATCGAGATCGATCCGCGCTCCGTGGATGTGAACGTGCATCCGGCGAAAACGGAAGTGCGCTTCCGCGATCCCGCTTTCGTGCGTGGCTTCGTTGTGGCCGCGATCAAGGAGGCGATCACGCGCTACGGCATGCGCGCGTCGTCGACAGGCGGTACGCGTACGCTGGAGAGCTTGCGTCCTCAAGGCGCGCCGCTGATGCGCGGCTCTTATGGACAACACCGTCCGTCCATCATTCGCCCGTCGAGTGCTTTTGCGAACTGGCAGGCCCCGCTCGATCAGCCTGCGTCATCCTATGCGCCGCCCAGTGGACTGGCGGAAGCGCAGGCGAGCCTGCCCGATCTCGCCATGCCCTCCGCCGACAGCCGCGCCACATTGGCCGAGATCGAGCCCGAGACGGAAGCATCACCCTTGGGCGCAGCCCGTGCGCAGGTGCACGGCACCTATATCGTCGCGCAGACGCAGGACGGCATCGTCATCGTCGATCAGCATGCCGCGCACGAACGCCTCGTCTATGAGCGCCTGAAACGCGAGCGCGCATCGTCGGGCATCGCGCGCCAATTGCTGCTGATCCCCGAGGTCGTCGATCTCGATCCCGTGGATGCGGACCGCGTGCTTGCGGAAGCCGCCATGCTGGAAAGCCTCGGTCTTGCCGTAGAGCCATTCGGTCATGGCGCGCTGCTCGTGCGCGAGGTGCCCTCGGCGCTGGCCGGTGGGAGTATCAAGGAGCTGGTGCAGGACGTGGCCGACGCGCTTGCCGAATGGGGGCAGGGCGCATCGAACCCGTTGGGGGAACGTCTCGATGCGGTGCTCTCGCGCATGTCCTGCCACGGCTCCATCCGCGCGGGCCGCCGCATGCGGCCGGAAGAGATGAACGCGCTTTTGCGCGAGATGGAAGCAACGCCTTTGTCGGGCCAGTGCAATCATGGACGGCCCACTTACGTGGAATTGAAGCTCACCGATATCGAGCGATTGTTCGGGCGGCGATAGACGCTCAAAAGTCCGGGAGGACCTGATGACGGTGATGAATGTCAAACTGCGCAGCATCCCGGGTACACAGGCCAGCATCGGATGGGCAGGCGCGCATTCCATCGTCGTCGACAGACCCGACGGGAAAGCAGGCGGTCAGGGCCTCGGCTTCAACGGCGGACAATTGCTCGCGCTGGCCATCGGCGGGTGCTTCTGCAACGATCTGCATTATGTAGCGCATGAAATGGGAATCGAGTTGCGCTCCGTGTCGGTCGATGTGAGCTTGACACTCGACGGCGCGCCATTGCTGGCGACATCCGCTGCATTGCAGGTGTCCGTCGAGGCGGCGAGCGATGATGTCGACATTGCGGCACTCATCAAACGCGCGGAAGAAACATCGACAATCAGCAGCTCATTGCGGCAGGGCGTTCCCGTAACTGTTTCCTCTGCGTTGCCGCCTTAGCGCTGGCGCGAAGGTCCCTCACGTTCCGCCGAGGCGGCCCAGATGTTCACGTTGCCTTCCGCGGCGAACTGATCGATCTCCGTCAACTCCTCCGGCGTGAACGCAAGGTTCTGCAGGGCGCCGACGCATTCCACCACCTGTTCCGGACGGCTCGCGCCGATGAGCGCGGAGGTCACGCGTCCGCCACGCAGCACCCAGGCGAGCGCCATCTGCGCCAGGGTCTGTCCGCGCCGCGCCGCGATGTCGTTGAGGCTGCGGATGCGCGCGAGGTTTTCTTCGTTCAGGAATTTCTGCTGCAGAGATTTGCTCTCGAATGCCCGGCTGCCGTCTGGAATGCCGTTCAGATACTTCTTCGTCAGCATGCCTTGCGCCAGCGGCGAGAATACGATGGAGCCCATGCCGAGTTCACTGAGCGTATCGAGCAGCCGGTCTTCCTCGACCCAGCGATTGAGCATGGAATAGCTCGGCTGATGGATGATGCAGGGTGTCTTGAGTTCGCGCAGGATCTCGACCGCCTCGCGGGTGCGTGCGCTGTTGTATGATGAGAGCCCCACATAAAGCGCCTTGCCCTGCCGCACAACGGAATCGAGCGCCATCATCGTCTCTTCCAGCGGCGTCTCCGGATCGAAGCGGTGGGAGTAGAAGATGTCGACGTAGTCGAGCCCCATGCGCTTCAGGCTCTGGTCGAGGCTGGAGAGCACATATTTGCGGCTGCCCCATTCGCCGTAAGGCCCCGGCCACATGCGGTAGCCTGCTTTGGTGGAAATCACGAGCTCGTCGCGAAGCCCCTGAAAATCGCTGCGCAGGATCTCGCCGAACAAGGATTCCGCACTACCGGGCGGCGGGCCGTAATTGTTGGCGAGATCGAAATGCGTAATGCCGAGATCGAACGCCGTGCGACAGATTTCCCGCGCATTCGCCGCCGACTTGGTCTCCCCGAAATTCTGCCAGAGACCCAGCGAGATTGCCGGCAGCATTAACCCGCTGCGGCCGCAGCGGTTGTAGAACATGGAATCGTAGCGGTTGTCGGCAGGCCGGTAAACCATGGCGTCCTCCGGGGGTGATCGGCACGGCAGGCTGGCACAGGAAGCATGGCCGTGTCGAGACGGGGTCTGGTCCTAGTTCACAATTGCTCCAGTCCGGTTCGAAAAGCTTCGCTGCAAGTGAGCAGTTCATGGCTCCTATGCAATGCCGAAGGAAGGGTTCAGAATTGCGTGATCACGCTGATGCCCAGCCCTTCGAAACTGTCCATGTTCATGAGGGCAGCCGGCGCTTCCTCCAGGCTGATCCTTTTGCCGACGAGCTTATGGGGGCTGAGCTTGCCGGTCTCGATCATGTCCATCATGGCCTGATAGCGGAATGCCTGCATGCCGTGGCTGCCGAGGATTTCGAGTTCCCAGGCGATCACGCGATCCATCGGAATTGCCGGCCGCGCATGATCGCCGAGCATCAGCCCGACCTGCACATGGCGTCCGCGACGGCGCAGGTTGGCAATCGAGTTGAAGCAGGTGACAGGGTTGCCCAGCGCATCGATGGAAACATTCGCGCCGCCCTTCGTGATCTCGCGCACGGCTTCGACCACGTTGGCGACCTCGCCTGCATTGATCGTCGCCACCGCGCCCATCTGCCTGGCGAAGTCGAGCTTCTCTTGCGTGAGATCGATCGCAACCACGTTCGCACCCATGGCGCTGGCGATCATGATGGCGGATAAGCCGACGCCGCCGCAGCCATGCACGGCGACCCATTCGCCCGGCTTCACGCGCCCCTGATCGACGATGGCGCGGAACGAGGTGACAAAGCGGCAGCCAAGGCTGGCCGCCGTTGCGAAATCAAGGCTCTCCGGCAGAGCAACGAGGTTCGTATCCGCGTAATCGACCGCCACATATTCGGCGAAGGAGCCCCAGGCTGTGAAACCCGGCTGGAACTGCTGCTCGCAGACCTGATGATTGCCGGAATTGCATTCACGGCAATGTCCGCACCCGCCGACGAACGGCACCGTGACGCGGTCGCCTTTCTTCCAGCGTGTCACCTGCTTGCCCGTGGCGAGAACCGTGCCCGCCAGCTCATGCCCCGGTACATGCGGCAGCACCACATCGGAATCGTGCCCCATCCAGCCGTGCCAGTCGCTCCGGCACAACCCCGTCGCCTCCACCTTGATGACGACACCTTCCGATGAGGGTGTCGGATCCGGCACGTTCTGCACGCGGGGCGGTTGACCGAATTGCTCGAACAGGACGGCTTTCATGGCGAGCCTTTCATGCATGGCGAATGTTGAAAGGGCGGTATAGCGGGCGGATGACGGTGGGGCAAATGGGGGTCGTGTTATGAAACACGTGCTGCCATATGATGACCGAGTGATATTCTGTTGCTATAACCGGTGCATGAAATGGATCCCCATACTCGTTCTGATACTGGTCGGCATTATCTCCGGAAGTGCTCCTGCATGGGCACATCGCCCTTATTTTACGCAGGTTGAGAAAGTCCGGCTTCCAGATGGAGAGATGGGAGAAGCGCGGCTTCTTAACGGTGATGGCATCTTAGGGCCTGACCCTATCCGTGCGATAATCGTGACTGCTGAGGGTCGATTGCTGGCACGCAGTCATAAGTCGCATTCGATGACGATCATTTGTCGTGAGGAAGGGCAATGCCTGATCTTTGACTTCGCGGCAGAGAAAATCCTTGAGCCTGTTCCCTCGTCTTTTCGGCAGGGACCTCTCGTCCCAGGACTTGCAGATAGTGATCGCGATGAGTTGTGGGAGCTGGAGGATGGTTTAGAGAACTGGGGCTTTGCATCCCGTGATCTCAGCACCGGAGAAATGTTCTTAGGCTATAAGGCGCTCGTATCGAGCCGGTGGCCAATCATGGCTTTCAACTTCGTTATCGGAGCTTTGTGCGCGCTGCTGTTAGCATTTGCCATTACCATCCTGAAGGAGACCATTGTCGCGATCAAAGAAAAAGGAAATTGGTTTTTCCTCATTTTCATGACGTCTCTTGCAATTTTGATAATTGCTGCGATGGCGCTGTTCCTTGCGCTCGTATCAGGTTTTTTCAGTTTATTAGGTGGGCTGCCGCTTGGACTGTGGCTCGCCTCACTTTGTTTAGGTGGAGTTTTTGTCCCTGTCTGTTTCCAGTTTAGGAAAGGAAGTCGAATGAGATCGGGCTTGGAGCAAGAGGCTTCATTCGCTGAACCGCCCGAAAACCGCTTTTAGTGGAGGATGATCAAACGGCAAATGGGCGATAGAGGGAGCAGTCTCCGCAATCTTCATTTAGCCTGTGGTTAGGCAGGTTTTCTCAGATCACGAAGAAGTCTTTGTAGGTGAGCTTGAGGTTCTTGTTGAGCGTCGCAATCTTGACCTGCGCGGACGAACCCGTGCCGTCCTTGTCGTAATAGAGCGCGCCGGTTTTGTCGTCATAGATGACGCGGTCTTCCCGGTCCCGGGCGTGCGGGCCTTTGACGAACATGTCCGATTTGAACTTCACGCCGGCAACAGAGCCTTTGCCGAGCTTGGTGAAGACCTTGTTCTCCAGATGGATCGAGTCATCCTTCGGATTGAAATCGTAGATGCGATCCACATTGGATTTCTTGTTCGGCTTCGTATCGAACACGAAGATGTCCTTGCCGCGCCCACCATAAAGCTTGTCGTTGCCGCCTCCGCCAAAAATCATATCGTCTCCACCCTGGCCCTTCAGGGTGTTGGTGCCCGCATGCCCATGGATCTCGTTGGCAATGTCGGACCCCGTGAGATGGGCCGGTGCTTTGGAGGAGACGCCGGACAGCTTCAGAATTTCGATCTGCGCATTCGCCGCCAACGCATAGCTGCCGCCGACGATGACCGTATCCCGGCCTCCGTTGACCGCTTCCTCGAAAACATCTCCCGCTTTGACGTGGTATGTATCGTTGCCGAGACCGCCTTTCAGGATCGCGGAGCCGTTGCCGAAGAACACGTCATCGAAGGCGGAACCGACGAGGCCTTCGATGCCGATATAGGTGTCACCCGCCGCATCGCCTCCGCTGCCACTGGTGAGGCTTGCGATTACGCCTGACTTCGCATGGGCGAAGGACACGAAGTCGATGCCGCTGCCGCCATTCAGGATGTCGGCGCCTGCGCTGCCTTCGAACGTATCGTTGAAAGCCGTGCCGATGTACTGGTCGCTCCCGGCGGTCCCTGTCATGAAGATCGCCTTGTCGCGTGGATCGACGATCTGGATGCCATTCGACATCAGCACGGCGAGGCGCCCGTCCGGCAGAAGGGACAGGCCTTCGAGGGAGATCAAGCTTCCAGCCGCCTGTTTGCTGACCAGAAGCTTCTCGCTCACGCGCGCGCCTGCCGCATCGAAAATGGACAGGCGAACTTCCCCTGTGTTGCTCGATGCGTTCGTGACGACCTGGGCGGCGAGGGCAAAGCCGCCGCCGGGAAGGGCGACCACGCCGGGAGTGCCCAAAGCGTCCGCTTCCGCGGAGGTTGAGTAGAACGACAAAGGCGCGGTGACGCTCGCTCCTTCCGCGTCGAAGACTTGGTATCGAACCGTGACGACGGGCTCTGCACCGCTCGCATCGATCCGGCCTGCCTCCGTCCACGTCACGACGAAGCCGCCGTTTGCCAGGGTCGTCACCTCGATCGGCATCATGCCCGTATCTGCAACGATGGGGATCGTGACTTCGTGCAGGATGGCAGAGCCGTCGTCAGCAGGTAGGTCCAGAGCAGACGGGTCGATCACATAAACCTTGTTCGCGGTTCCGCTCGAGCGCAGCACGGCGACAACTTTGCCGCCCGGCAGCACAGCGAGATCAGCCACGGACCCGAAGCCCTCGTCATACGCGGTGGCTAAAGTCGGCCCGAGCTCCAAGGGCGTCGAGAGAGTACCATCAGGGCGCAGTATACGCAGGAAGGCTTCGCCGCTCAGAGAACGATAGGCGGTGATGATGCTTCCATCGGCCAGGCCGATCGCATCGTCTCCTTTGAAGGACCCGTTCACGCTGCGGGGATCGCCCGAGAGACCGGCAACAGGGATCGGCTTTCCGAACGGCGTGAGATCGCTCCCGTAAATCCCCATCCAAGCTCCACGATGCCCAGGAGCATTGCTTGCGATCGACCATGTCAGAGCGATGCGGCCATCCGGGAGTTCCACGGCTGAAGGCGCGCTCGATCTGGCTGTCAGGGGGGTGTCGTAGAAGGGAGGGCCGAAATCCAGCGAGCCGACGATCTTCGCTTCCTTCAGGGACCCATCGGCATTGTAGATCCAGGCCCTCAACTTTTCGTTCGGGGTCTCTGTCTCGGTCTTGCCGATGACCACGAACGTGCCGTTCCTGAGGGCTAGCATGCTGGCGTCCGTGACGCCCGCCGGATGAGATATCTGCGATCCCCAGAGAAACGGTTGAGACATGGCGAGCCCAAGGTACGGTCAGAAGAGGTGATTTCGATGGGCAATGTTATAGAAATCTAACGTTCGGACAACCTTCTTGCCGGGGCGTGGCAAGGGAATGTGTGCTCAGCCAGTGAACCGCCCGAACACCACCGTCGTCTCCCCATAATCCCGCCGCTCGATCTCTTCGAAACCTTCCGGGAGCGTCACCTCGACGCCTTGCGCTTCCTCCACGATCACGAGCGCGTCCGGCGTCAGCCATCCGCCTTCCGCGCAGGAGCGCAGTGCTTTCGGGGCGAGGTCCTTGCCGTAGGGCGGGTCGCACAGCACGACGGAGAAGGGGGCGTTGGGGGCGGCTTCGCCCATCTTCGTCGCGTCGCGGCGAAAGAGGCGGCTGGTGCCGCCGGCGCCGAGGGCTTCCACGTTCTCGCGGATGATGCCGCGTGCCTGCGCGCCGTCATCGACGAAGAGCGCGAAGGCCGCGCCGCGTGAGAGAGCTTCGAGGCCGAGCGCGCCGGTGCCGGCAAAGAGATCGAGCACGCGCGTGCCCTCGACGGGATCGTCGTAGGAATGCTGAAGGATATTGAAGAGCGTCTCGCGCAGGCGGTCCGATGTCGGGCGGATGGAATCCGAGCTCGGCCCCTTGAGCGAACGGCCGCGCCAGCGCCCGCCGACAATTCTCATGGTTTGATCCTTACTTACGAAGCTCTCATCATCAAAGTGAGTCTCTTAAACGATTCCAGCGCATGTTTTCCCTCCCTCGTGCGGGGAGGGATCAAGGGTGGAGTCGCAAAGTCAAAGCGCTTCGCGCCATCCAGACAGCACAACAGTCCTACAATGTCATGGTCGGGCTTGTCCCGGCCATCCCGATCCGAAAAGCGCGGCGTTTCAAGCCATCGGGATCACCGGCACAGGGCCGGTGATGACGTGGGAGCGGACTGATTCCAGCGCTCACCCAGCCGCACCAGCCCCCTGGCTCTCCCCGCAAGGGGGAGGGAAGAAGGGCGGCGCTTCATGAGCCAGGCTCTCAGGACGAGAGCCGGATTATTGCTGGACGTTGCTCAGCGGCGCCCGCGAGGTCCGCCCTTGGAACCGCCGCCGGGACCCTTCTTGAAGCCGCCCTTGGACGCACCCCGAGGGCCGCCTTTGAAGCCGCCGCCACGTGGACCGCCACGGGAGGGACCATCGCCACGCGGCGGGCCGCGACGGGGGCGCTCGTCCCCACCTTCGCTACGGGCGCGGAACGGGCGGTCTCCCTGCGGCTTGCGCGGACGATCCTCGCCACCCTCGCGCGAACGGAAGGGGCGGTCGCCTGCCTCACGGCGCGGACGGTCGCCCTCGTCGCGGCGGCTGCGAGCCGGACCGGCTGTGCGTCCCGCACCGGCTTCGCGGCCACGACGGGCGGGTGCAGCATCGCGGTCGCCACGGCGCGGACGCTCGTCATCGCCGCGACCCCTGCGCGGTGCAGGAGCTTCCTCTTCCTGAGGCTTGCGCACCAGGCGCTCGACCAGGACCTTGTTGCCCTTGCGGGCCGAGATCGCGCCGACGCGCTCGCGCGGCAATTCTCCGCTGGCGGTGCGCGCCTCGCGCGGATCGGCGCCACGGCGGGGAGCCTTCCGGCGCGATGCATCCTCGTCGCTCTCGCTCGCGCGCCAGATGCTCTTCTTCATTTCAAGACGGGAAGGGTGCTTTCTCGGCTCCTCATCACGCTCGAAACGATCTTTTCCGCGACCAGTGAAGGGCTTTTCGTCGTCGCGACGGCGCGGGCGGTCGTCTCCGCCACGGCTGCGGAAGGAGCGCTCCTCACGGTCTTCGCGTTCGCCACGCTCCTTTTTCGCCGAGCCGAAGGACGCGATGGGCTCGCGCACCGGACTTTCGAAATCGACGCCCGCTTCCACGGCAAGGGCTGCGCCGAGCTGATCCTTCAGCACCTTGGTGCGCACTTCCTCGACAAGCCCCTGCTCGAGATCGCCGAGCTGGAACGGGCCGAAGGACATGCGGATCAGGCGGTTCACCTGCATCCCGAGATGTTCGAGAATGCGCTTGATTTCGCGGTTCTTGCCCTCGCGCAGGCCCATCGTGATCCACACGTTGTCGCCCTGCACGCGATCGAGGCGCGCCTCGATGGGGCCGTAGTCGATGCCATCGATGCTGATGCCGTCGCGCAAGCCGTCGAGATCGGCCTGTGTGAGATCGCCATGCGCGCGCACCTTGTAGCGGCGCAGCCAGCCCGTATCGGGATGGGCGATCACACGGGCAAGGCCGCCGTCATTGGTGAGCAGCAGTAGGCCTTCGGTGTTGATGTCGAGCCGGCCGATGGCGACCACCCGGGGCAGCTCCTCAGGCAGGTTGTCGAACACGGTCGCGCGGCCTTCCGGGTCGCGGGCCGTGGTCACGAGGCCGCGCGGCTTGTGGTAGAGCCACAGGCGCGTGCGCTCCTTGGTGGGCAGGGGCTCGCCGTCCACGGTGATGGTATCGGCAGAGGTCACGTTGATGGCCGGGCTCTCCAGCACCTTGCCGTTGAGGGTCACGCGGCCTTCAGCGATCATCGCTTCCACGTCGCGGCGGGAGGCGATTCCGGCCCGCGCGATCACCTTGGCGATGCGGTCCTCGACCGGCTCCTGTGGGACGGCGGCCTCGATCTCGGGGCGTTCTTCGCGGGGGCGGCGCGGACGGTCCTCGGCCGGGCGGTCGAAGCGGCGAGGGCGGTCATCGCCGCCACGGCCCCGGAACGGCTTGTCGCCTTCAGGGCGGGCGCGGAACGGACGGTCGCCATCCTTGCTGCGGCCACGGAATGGCTTGTCGCCACCTTCGCCACGGGGCCGGAAAGGCCGGTCGCCATCCTCACGGCGCGGGCGGAAGGGCTTGTCGCCGCCTTCACCGCGCGGACGGAACGGACGGTCGCCATCCTCGCGACGTGGGCGGAAAGGCTTATCGCCTCCTTCACTGCGCGCACGGAAGGGACGGTCGCCTCCTTCACCGCGTGCCTTGAAAGGCTTGTCGCCACCCGCCCGGGGGCGGCTGGGCCGCTCGTCGTTGCTTCGGCTGCGGAAGGGCTTGTCGCCTGCTTCGCGAGGCTTACGCGGGCGCTCGTCGTCCCCACGGGCGCGGAAGGGGCGTTCGCCGCCTTCGCGGGGCTTGCGGAAGGGCTTCTTATCCCCTGAAGTGCGGCCACGGTCGGAGCGTCCTGGAGGACGGCCCTTGCGATTATCGTCGTTGCTGTCGGTCATGGGAGCCTGATAGCAGAGGAAACGAAGAGAAGCGAGAGACATGAAAAGCCAAGGGCATAGATAAGAACATGGATAACGCCGATCCCGATCCCAAAGCCGATCCGATGAGCGTGGCTTTCACTGAGGCCCGTGCCGCCGCCGCGCGCGGGGAGGTGCCCGTGGGGGCCGCCATCGTCAAGGATGGCCGGATCGTCGCCACGGCGGGCAACCGACCGCGCGAGCTGCGGGACCCATCCGCCCATGCGGAAATGCTCGCTATCCGCCGCGCCTGCGAGGCCCTGGACGATGAGCGCCTCTCCGGCTGCGATCTCTATGTGACGCTGGAGCCCTGCACCATGTGCGCGGCCGCGATCTCGTTCGCCCGCATCCGGCGGGTCTATTATGCCGCCCATGATCCGAAGGGAGGGGCCGTGGACAGCGGCGTGCGCTTCTTCCACCAGCCCACCTGCCACCACGCGCCGGAAGTCTATGGCGGCATCCGCGAGAGCGAGGCGGCGCAGCTCCTGAAGGAATTCTTCGAGGAGAGGCGGTAGGGGCTGCTCTTTAGCCCGTCAGAAATCCCAGCAGCGCATCCAGCGTCGCGTCGGGGTTCTCCTCGGCCACGAAATGGCCGGAGCTGATGCCCGTGCCGTGGGCCTTGGGAGCAAAGCTTCGGCGCCAGATCTCCACGGGCTGCTGTTCGTGGCCCATCGGCCCGCTGACGAGATAGAAGTCGCTCCAGATCACATAGGTCGGACACTGGATCGTTTTGCCGATGGCAAGGTCGGCCTCGTCTGCTTCCACGTCGCGCGTCGCGCCGGCACGGTAATCCTCGCAGAAGGCATGGATGCGGGTAGGCTCGTTGCAGCTCTGGCGATAGGCTTCGAGAGCGCGCGGATCGAAGGCATCGAGATCGCCCGACGCCGACCACTTGCGCAGCAATCCCTCGAAATAGGGGATCGGGTCGCGGCCGATTTCTTCTTCGGGTTTCGGGTAAGGCTGCGAGAGGTAGCCCCAATGCGCTTCGGGCACTTTGCCCGCGTGCATCTGCTCCCACACATGATAGGTCGGCAGGATGTCGAGCAACGCGAGACGTTCCACGCGGCCCGGATGATCGAGCGCAAGACGATAGCCGACGCGCGCGCCGCGATCATGCCCAACCACGGCGAAATGCACATGGCCTAGAGCCTCCATGACTCGGATCACATCCTTCGCCATGGCGCGTTTGGAATAGGTCTCGTGTTTTGCATCGCCCTTCGGTGCGGTGGACCAGCCATAGCCGCGCATGTCCATGCACACGACCCTGTGCGTTTGAGCGAGCGTCGGAGCGATACGATGCCACATCGCATGCGTCTGCGGAAAACCATGCAGCAGCACCACCGGAGGACCGTCGCCCTTCGAGCGGGCGAAGATGCGTCCGATATCCGTATCGATCCAGTGGCTTTCGAAACCGTCGAAAAGATCGTTGCTCATGGAAGGCCGCTCATGGGTTTGCGAAGGGACCTTCCTGAACTTAGGAAGGAGGTTTGTTTTGTCAGCCCCGCTCGCGCTCGACTGCGCGCCAGCCGATATCGCGACGGCAGAAGCCTTCGGGCCAGTCGATCTTCGAGACTGCCTCGTAAGCTTTCACCTGCGCATCCGAAATAGTCTTGCCGAGCGCGGTGACGTTGAGTACGCGCCCGCCATTGGCGAGAATTTTCTCGCCATCCTGCTTCGTGCCCGCATGAAAGACGATGACGTCATTCAGATTTTCCGCCGCATCGATGCCGCGGATCTCGGAACCCTTCTCCACCGCACCGGGATAACCGCGCGCGGCCATGACGACAGTGAGGGCGGCCTCATCGGAAAAGCGCAGCGACAGGTTTTTCAATTGTCCGTCGCATGCTGCGAGGAAGGCAGCGACGAGATCGGAGCGGAGACGCGGCAGCAGCACCTGCGTTTCGGGATCGCCGAGGCGTGCATTGTATTCGATCAGCTGCGGGCCATCCTTCGTGAGCATCAGGCCCGCATAGAGAATGCCAGTATAGGGGATGCCACGCGCCTTCATGCCCGCAAGCGTCGGCTCGATGATCTCGCGGATCGCGCGCGCCTGCAATTCGGGCGTCAGCACTGCCGCGGGCGAATAGGCGCCCATGCCGCCGGTATTCGGGCCCTCGTCACCGTCGAACACGCGCTTGTGGTCCTGCGCCGTACCGAAGGGGATGGCCGTGGTGCCGTCGCACAGGGCGAAGAAGCTCGCCTCCTCGCCTTCGAGAAAGGCCTCGATCACCACTTCCGCGCCGGCAGCGCCCAGGCCGCCGCCGATCATCATCTCGACGGCTTCTTCAGCCTCCTCGAAAGAGGTGGCGACCACCACGCCCTTGCCGGCCGCAAGACCATCGGCCTTCACGACGATGGGCACGCCGTAGCCGCGGATATAGGCTTTTGCTGCCTCCGCATCGGTGAAGCGGCGATATGCGGCGGTGGGGATGTTGAATTCCGCGCAGAGATCCTTGGTGAACGCCTTCGAACCTTCGAGCTGCGCCGCTGCCTTTGTCGGCCCGAAGGCCTTGATGCCGGCCTTCGTCAGGTCGTCCACGAGGCCTGCCACGAGGGGCGCCTCAGGCCCGACCACCACGAAGTTGATCGCCATGGTGCGGCAGAAATCGATGACGGCCTGATGGTTGGTCACATCCAGCACCACATTGGTGCCGTGCTGCGCCGTGCCCGGATTGCCGGGGGCGATGAGCAGCCGGTTGCAGAGGGAACTGGCCGAAAGGGACCGGGCAAGAGCATGCTCGCGGCCGCCGGAACCGATCAGAAGAATGTTCATGCCTCAAGCCCTCTCATACTGCTGCCGCGCTCTTAGAACATCGGGCCTGAAAGGGGAATGGACTTTCAGGGGTTATGCCATGCAATCCTTGGCTTTGGGGCTGATGATGAGAGAGGTTTCGGGCACTTCCAGAAGTTGGCTTAGACGAGCCGAAATTTCTGTAATTTAGTTGCGCAATGGTCAAAGCAGTCCGGTGTGGTGAGCCGAGACTGACAGGTTGTCCTCAAGCAAAGGGTCGCAGCTCCTGGCTTATCCAAACCTGATGCGCAGCCCGCCCTTGGCACAGGTGGGGGCGACCGATTAGGTTCTCATCATGTTCGCGGAAAAAGCTCCCTCCAACGCCCAGGAATGGTCCGTATCGGATCTCGCGGGCGCTCTCAAGCGCACCCTTGAGGATGCCTTCGGCTTCGTGCGCCTGCGCGGCGAGGTCTCGGGCTATCGCGGGCCCCATTCCTCGGGTCATGCCTATTTCTGCATCAAGGACCAGAATGCCCGTATCGATGCGGTGATCTGGAAGGGCGCTTTCGCCAAGCTCAAGATCCGCCCCGAGGAAGGGATGGAGGTCATCGCCACTGGGCGTATCACCACCTTCCCGGGTTCGTCCAAGTACCAGATCGTCGTCGACACCCTGGAGCCCGCCGGTGTCGGCGCGCTCATGGCGCTGCTCGAAGAGCGCCGCCGCAAGCTGACCGCCGAGGGGCTGTTCGCCGCCGAGCGCAAGCGCCGCCTGCCTTACCTGCCGCGCGTGGTCGGCGTCATCACCTCGCCCACGGGCGCGGTGATCCGCGATATCCTCCACCGGCTCGAGGATCGCTTTCCCCGTCATGTTCTGGTCTGGCCGGTGCGCGTGCAGGGCGATACCTGCGCGGCGGAAGTGGCCGCCGCCATTCGCGGCTTCAACGCGCTTGAGCCGAATGGGCGCATCCCGCGCCCCGATGTGCTGATCGTCGCGCGCGGCGGCGGCTCCATCGAGGATCTGTGGGGCTTCAACGAGGAAATCGTGGTACGCGCCGCGGCCGAGAGCGACATTCCGCTCGTCTCGGCGGTCGGCCACGAGACCGATACGACGCTCATCGATTACGCCGCCGACATGCGCGCGCCGACGCCCACGGGCGCCGCCGAAATGGTGGTTCCGGTGCGCATCGAGCTGATGGCCGGCGTCAACGATCTCGCCCGCCGTCATACGGAAGCGACGCTTCGCCTCATCGAGCGCCGCCGCTCGGACCTGCGGGCCACGGCCCGCGCCCTGCCGACGCCGGAGGCCCTATTCTCGCCCAAGCGTCAGCGGCTCGATCTCGCTGCCACCAAGCTCTACCCGGCCCTGTCCCGCAACGCGCGCGGCCATGAGGAGCGGCTGCTGAAAGTGGCCCGCCAGCTCGCCCATGTGTCGCCGGTCGCCAATGTGGCGCGCATGCGCGCCCGTCTCGATGCGGTGGGGCCGCGGCCCTACAACGCGGTCTGCCGCTCGGTCGTGCTGCGCGAGGAAAGCCTCAAGCAGATCGGCCGCCGCCTCGTCGTTTCCCGCGAAACGCTGCTGCGCGCCGAGCGCACGCGCATCGCCCAGTCCACCGAAGTGACACAGCGCGTGGCCGAGCGTCTCATGCCCGCGCTTCAGGGCCAGATCGCCCGCAAGGCCGATCGGCTGGAGGCGGTGTCCAAGCTCTTCGACAGCCTGAATTACAAGTCGGTGCTCAAGCGCGGATTCGCCCTCGTGCGAGATGCGGACGGCCAGCCCCTGCGCTCTGCGGATGCGGTGCTCGACGGGCAGGCGCTGGTGCTGGAATTCGCCGACGGCAAGACCGATGCCACCGGCGGACGCATCGGATCGCGGCCCAAGCCTGCGAAGTCGAAGCTCGTTGTCGCGGAAGAGCAGGGCGCGCTGTTCTAGCCACTATTGAAAACAGGGTCACCGCGCGCTTATGTGAAGCTCGGCGACTGGACAGGATGTGATGGCATCGATGTTGAACAAACTGGAGCGCAGCAGCGGCGAAGCCGTGGTGCAATATCTCGACAGCAACCTGCGGATCATGAAGCCGGGAGCTTACGTGCGCTGCGCCGTCACCGGTCAGGAAATCCCTCTCGACGAGCTGAAGTACTGGAGCGTCGAGCTGCAGGAGCCCTATGCATCGCCGGAAGCGGTGATGCAGCGGATTAGCGGCAAGGCTGCGCGCTAAAATTTTCTGAATATTGTCATCAAGCGCAGCGCTTATTTCCTCCCGCGGCCTGTCCTTCCTTGGAATGACATCCTCCACGTCATCACCGGCCTTGTGCCGGTGATCCCGATGCTCTGAAACGCAGCGCCCTTCCAATCGGGATAGCCGGGACAAGCCCGGCCATGACATTGTTGGGCCGTCGTGCCCATTGGATTCAGCGAAGTGGTCTGACTTTCCGCCATGCTAAATTTCCCCGCAAGGGGGAGGGAAGTACCGCCATATCCATTGCGGCTAAACCTTCAAACGCCGGTCGTTGATGCTGCGTAGGAGATAGTTGCGCAGGCCCGCCGCGTCCTCGATCTTCAGGCGTACCGGCAGCACGGACAGGCTTGTCCAGGCCTCCGATTGAGATGCGGCCGCGATACGCACAAAGTCCTTCTCCGTCGTGATCGGCATCAGGTCGCGCAGGCGCGCTTCCTGCCGCAAGCTGTCGAGATCGGCCGCGTTGTAGGGGTGATGATCGGGAAAAGCTTTCGCCTCTTCGACGATGGCGCCGCATTCGCGCAAGGTATCGAAAAATTTCTCCGGCCGCCCGATGCCGGCGAAAGCCATCACCCGCTTGCCCTCAAGGGATCTGGCGATGGTCGGATCGGGTATGAGGCTGCCCCTGAAAACGCGCTTTCCCAGTAGGGCCGCCTTGCGGGCGAGCGCCTCGCCCCGCGCGCCGTCTCCGATCAGGAGGAGGGCATCGATCGCGGGCCATTGCGCATCCATGAAGGCGCGCAAGGGGCCCGCGGGCAGGGGCAGGCCGTTGCCGATTCCGGTCGCGGCATCGACGACGGCGATGCCGCAATCCTTTTGAAGCGATGCGTTCTGCAGCCCGTCATCCATGATGACGACCGTAGCGCCCATCTCGTAAGCGAGGTTCGCGCCGGCTGGGCGCTTGCGCGAAACGACCGTGGGAGCCATGCCGGCCAGAAGGATCGGCTCGTCACCCACGTCAGTGGGTGAATGATGCGGCTGTACCTGGAGGGGACCGCGTAGGCGTCCGCCATAGCCGCGCGACAGGAAGGCCGGGCTTTCGCCGGCACCGTCGAGCAATTCGGCAATGGCGAGGGCCGTCGGCGTCTTGCCTGCGCCGCCCGCCGTGAAATTGCCGATGCAGACGATGGGAAGATTGGCCCGCTCGCCCCTGCAGCCCATTCGGCGTCCGGCAATGGCGCCGTAGACGACGCTGATCGGGCGAAGCAGGTTTGCCAGAACGGAGGGGCTTTGCGCCCACCAGAAGCCGGGCGCGCGCATCAGCGTTGAGCCCCCAGTTTGGCCTGTACGATGAAGGGCTCGATGGATTGCATCGTACGCTCCACCGCGCCGCCGAGGGATTGCACCGCATCGCCCGCCGCGCGGGCCATGTCGCGGGTCAGCGCCGTATTGCTCAGAAGCTCGCTCACCGCGCGGGCAAGCGCCGCGCTGTCGTTCACCGTCAGGGCGCCGCGCGCGAGATCGATGGCGGCATAGACATCCTCGAAATTGTGAACATGCGGGCCGTGCAGAATGGCCGCGCCGAGCTTCGCCGGCTCGATGGGGTTCTGCCCGCCATGGGCCACCAGGGAGCCGCCCATCACCACGATGGGAGAGAGACGGTAGAACAGCCCCATCTCGCCCACGGTATCGGCCACATAGACATCGGTGGCGCGGTCCGGATGGATGCCCTCCGAGCGGCGGCTGGCGCGCAGGCCTCCTTGAGCGGCGATGGAAGCCACTTCGGGGCCACGATGGGGATGCCGAGGCGCGATGATGGTGAGCAGATGCGGATGGCGCTTGGCGAGCGCCCGATGCACGGCGACGATCGCGCTCTCCTCGCCCGCATGGGTGCTGGCGGCAAGCCAGACCGGGCGGCCCGCGATGAGGCCGGACATATGGGCCACCACGCGCGGATCGGCAGGAGGAGGGGCCGCGTCGAATTTAAGGTTTCCGGTCATCACCACGCGGGGCGCGCCGAGGCGGGCAAGGCGCTCCGCATCGTCCTGCGTCTGCGCCATGCATAGGGCGAAGCGCTCCAGCAGGGACTTGATGATTCCGGGCATCTTCTGCCAGCGGTGGAACGAGCGGTCCGACATCCGCCCGTTCACGAGAACGAGAGGGATGTGACGCTCATCGAGAGCCATGATCGTATTGGGCCAGATCTCGGATTCGGCCACGAGCGCGAGATCGGGCTGCCAGTGATCGAGGAAGCGGCGCACATAGCGCGGGACGTCCAGAGGCACGAATTGATGCACCGCGCCCGGCGGCAGCCGCCGCGCGATGAGAGATGCGGAGGTGCGCGTGCCCGAGGTCACGAGAACCGCGAGGCCGCGCTGAGTCAGCCGCTCCACGATGGGGAGCAGCGACAGGGTTTCGCCAATGCTGGCCCCATGCACCCAGACCAGATGGCCCTTGGGGCGCGGACGGCTGGGATAGCCCTGGCGCTCGCCAAGGCGCGTCCTGTCCTCGCGGCCCTTGTGCCGCCGCCAGTAGAGCAGGCCCAGCACCGCCGGTTCCAGAACGGCGGTCGCGGTGCGGTAAGCCTTGAACAAAACCGGAGTGCTCATGCCTGCGAGCCTCCTGCCAGGGCTGGGCTTGATGGTTTCTTCGCGCCGGGATCCTTCGACCCTACAAGGGCATAGGCCCTCTCATGGATCCTGTCGAGTTCCCGCTCGACGGCCAGGCGCAAGTCTTCGAGGGCTGCTGCATCCGCCTCGCGCGGCACATGGACGGGCTCGCCCAGAACGATGGCGCCTCGGCCGAAGGGCAGGCCGATGCTGGCCCTGTCCCAGCTTTTGAAATCGATCCGCCTGCTTGTGACCACGGCGACGGGCACGATGGGCCGGCCCGACATCTGCGCCAGGGTCACGATGCCGACACCGCAGACACGGGAGATTTTCGGGATGTCGGCGGTCATGACGACCATCTCGCCGTCATGCAGGGCTTTGAGCATGCCGCGCATGGCCTGGACGCCGCCTTTCTTGCGGATGTCGCGGCCCCGCGCGCCGGAACCCCGGATCGCGCGGATGCCGAGATGGCGAAGGGCGATGGCGTTGAACTCGCCATCCGCCGAGCGTGAGACGAGGCTCGCCGCGCGGTCCTGGGGGCGCTTGGCGAAATGGATCATGAAATGCTGCCCGTGCCACATGGCGGCGATCACGGGCATCTGCGGTCCGATGCGGTCATAGGCATCCGCCGGCTCGAAGACGAACCGGTTCGTGCGGTGCACGAATTTGAGATAGCCCGCAACGATGAGGCCCAGGGTTTCCTGGACCGCCCGTGAGCGGATGACGCGCTTGAACAGACCCATCGTTGCTTAGTAGATCAGGATTTCTGCGGATCCAGCAGGCGGTGCAGGTGGACGACGAAGTAGCGCATCTGCGCATTGTCCACGGTGGCCTGCGCCTTCGCCTTCCAGGCCGCATGGGCCGAGGCGTAGTTCGGGAAGATGCCGACAATATCGAGCTTGGAAAGATCCTTGAAATCAACGGATTCGAGATTCTCGAGCTCGCCGCCGAAAACCAGGTGGAGAAGCTGCTTGCCAGTCGTGTCAGTCATGGATTCGAAACTCTTCTGACGGGTGTGACGGGAATGGTTATTGCTATGCAAATTCGTTCAGGTCCTCATGGCTTCAATAGCCCGAGGATGCAACCGTGACGTAGCGGCAATCATCTCGCCGTGCCTCGGTTCGGGTCTGTTATAGACAGGCTGCCCTCCTGCCAAGTCCGTCAGAAGGCCCCCGGCTTCGCGCAGAATCAGGTCGGCCGCGGCGATGTCCCAGTCCTGCGCATTGACGGAAACGAGAGCCACATCGATGGAGCCGTCCGCAACACGCGCCAGACGCAAGGCGAGCGACGGCACTTTGGGCAGGCGGTCGACCATTTCCGTGCCGCGCTCGAAGCGGTCCACGAGAGGTTTGGGGCCCGCCACGCGGGCCGGACGAGGCGGGTTTTCCCCGGAAAGCACAAGTGTCTCGCCGTTGCGCGTTGCGCCGCCACCATATGTGGCGACGTAAAGGTGCTCATGGATCGGGGCGTGAAGGATGCCGAGCACCGGCTCGCCATCGGTCACGAGCGCGATGGAGATCGCCCAGTCGGGGTGGCCCGAGGCGAAGGCGCGGGTGCCGTCGATGGGGTCCACGACCCACACATGCCGCCGCTTCAGGCGCTCCGGGTTATCCGTCGTCTCCTCGGACAGCCATCCGGCCTCCGGCAGCAGGGTCAGAAGCTGATCCTTGAGAAAGGTGTCGAGCGCAATGTCCGCCTCGGTGACGGGGGAGCTATGCCCCTTGTACCAGAGCTTGGCCGCCGTCTGCTCGCCGGCGCGAAAATAGGGGTGTGCGAGAGCGCCCGCCCGGCGTGCAATGTCGCTGACGGATCGGGTAAGTGCGGCAAGATCGAGAGGAGATACCATCGCACTCAAGATGGGGCGGATCAGCGGAAGTTACCAGATGGAACTGGAGCCTGTTCCTAAAGCGCCGAAGTGCTCTCCTCCCCCTTGTGGGGAGGAGGTGGGGGTGGCGGCGATAGCCTATCAAGGTTCGCCGCCAACATCCCCACCCTTAATCCCTCCCCGCAAGGGGGAGGGAAACTCGCGCCCGAGAGCCAAACGCTCAGATGTTAGAGCAAACAGTCGAAGACCATGAAAGCGAACAAGATCAGGCCCGCATCGCGGTTCGAGCGGAACAGGCGCAGCGCGCCAGCCCCATCGTTCCGGTCGATCCGCGCCACCTGCCAGCCCAGGTGAAGGGCGAAGAGGCCGAGGCTGATGAAGGCGGGAATTCCCGCTCCGGCCAGGATGAAGGCCGGGATCAGCAGGGCCACGGTCAGGCCGTAGCAGATGGCGACGCCGAGCTTGACCTGCTCGCCGAAAAACCGGGCGGAGGATTTGATGCCGACGACCTCATCGTCCTCGATGTCCTGCAGGGCATAGATCGTATCGTAGCCCACCACCCAACTGATGCTGCCCGCATAGAGAAGGATCGGGGCTAAGCTCAAAGAGCCGAAGGCGACGGCCCAGCCCATCAGCGCGCCCCAGGCGAAGGCCAGCCCCAGCACGATCTGCGGCATCCAGAAGAAGCGCTTCATGAACGGGTAAAGCGCGACGACGCCGAGCGAGGCGAAGCCCGTGGCGATAGTGAAGACGTTGAATTGCAGAAGAACGACAAGGCCCACGATGCCCTGAAGGGCCAGGAAGGCCAGCGCGCCTTTCAGGCTCACCTGGCCGGAGGGCAGGGGGCGGCCACGGGTGCGCTCGACCCGCGTGTCGAGATCCCGGTCCACGACGTCGTTATAGGTGCAGCCCGCACCCCGCATGGCCACGGCGCCGATCAGGAAGAGCAGGCAATGGACCGGGTTCGGCCAAGGCTGGCCGCCCGCGATGGCGGCGAGCGCCGCCGACCACCAGCAGGGCAGCAGCAGAAGCCACCAGCCGATGGGGCGCTCGATGCGGGCCAGGCGTAAGAATGGACGAAGGCCGGCCGGGGCTAACCGGTCGGCCCAATGGCCCCGCACTGCATCGGGAAGGGAGGACGCCGCCTGGCGTTCCATGCTGAAGGATCGCTGGTTAGAGCGCGCCCTTCGGCACGCTCAGCGTGCCGGTCAGGCCACCGCCCATGCGGGGACCGCCCTGCTGTTGCTGCTGGGCTGCCTGCTGCTTGGCGCGCTTTTCCATCTCGGCCATCTTGGCTGCGGCACCGCAGGCTTGGCCCTTGAAGTCCTGGGCGCGCTTATGATCCTGCCCGAAATTCTCGACCACCTGATCGGGGATCTGGCACCAGTCCTTGTTGTCGGTCATCCACTTGGTGCCGGCAGCGCCGTTGGTCACGAGCTTGGTGAAGACCGTGCAGGCCGCGCGAGGATCGACCTGCTTCTTCTTCCCGCCGCCGGTAAGGCTTTGGACCTGCTTGATGAGATTCTGGCGCTCCATCAGGATCTTCTGACCATCCTGGCAGGCGCTCGACTGCGCGAAGGCAGGAGCGGCCGTGAACATGCCAGCGGCGGCAAGCGCGGCCATAAGGTACGGACGGATGTGCGTCATGGCAAAACCCTTCAATTGGCCCGCGACGTCTCGCAAGCCCGCGTTCTGTTAACAGGTAACGGCGCCCCAGGCCAAGGGGCGATTGGTCGCCTGTAGCTCGGAATGTGTTATTGCGTACCTGAATGTCAGGTGAGCGCAGCAAAAATTAGGCGCTCTCCCCCTAAATAGAAGAAGTTTACAAAGGCTTTTCTCCACTTCTCCCAGGTTCTCCATGGCCGAATACGATTTCAACGCTCCCCGTCTTTTCCTCGATGCGCCCCTTCACAAAGGCGAGAGGATCGCCCTCGACCGGGGGCAGGCCAACTACCTGCTCAACGTGCTGCGCCTGAAGGCGGAGGACACGGTGCTCGTCTTCAACGGGCGCGACGGCGAGTGGCGGGCGAAGGTCTCGGTGGAAGGCCGCAAGGCGGCGGACCTCGTCTGCGTGGAGCAGGTGAGGGAGCAGAGCCCGGCCCCCGACCTGATCTATGCCTTCGCACCGCTCAAGCATGCCCGGCTGGACTACATGGTCCAGAAGGCCGTGGAGATGGGGGCAGGCGTTCTCCAGCCCGTCCTGACCCGCCGCACCCAGAGCACGCGGGTGAACCTGGAACGCATGCGCGCCAACGTTGTCGAGGCCGCCGAGCAATGCGGCATCCTGACGATCCCAGAGGTCCGCGAGGAGGAGAATCTGGAGCGCTTCATCGCCGGTCTCGACAAGGGCCGGACCCTGATTTTCTGCGACGAGGATGCTCCGGTTTCGAACCCTGTGGAGGCTCTGGCCAAGCTTGGGAACAAAGAACCCTCTCTCGCCGTTGTTGTGGGCCCCGAAGGGGGGTTTACCGATCAGGAGAGAGCGCTTGTCGCCGCCCACGAAAGTTGTGTCCGCGTATCGTTGGGACCGCGAATCCTGCGTGCTGATACAGCCGCCGTTGCCGCGCTCGCTGTCGTCCAATCCGTGCTCGGCGACTGGAGTTAGGCCGCACGGCCGAAAACGACTTAAGCCGATCTACCTGTAGCCTCAGAAGCTTAGCAGTTTTATCCCGAACCGCCCCACTCGCGCCCTATTCCGGGCGAGTTTGGTGCAGGTGCGGTAAGCCGCATACACGCGCAAGGTCGTTCAAAACAATAATCAGAAGGACGTCTGGGAAATGAGCTGGGATTTCAAGTTCGGCATCGAGGAAGAGTACTTCGTCAACGATGCCGCCAAGCGCGATGTCGCGCGGGGAAAGATCAAGGAATTCTTTGCCTCCTGCCGTGAGCAGGTGTCCGAGAGCATCCAGCCCGAAATGCTCGAGCCGCAGATCGAGATCGCCACCAAACCGCTGGTCGATTTCTCGGAAGCTCGTTCGCAGCTCGCCGGGCTTCGTGCCTCCGTCGGCGCGGTCGCGCGCGACTACAATCTGTCCATCATGGCGTCCGGCACCCATCCGCTCGCCGTGTGGTCGCGGGTGCGCCCCAATGCGCAGCCGCGCTACGGCAAGGTGATGCACGACCTGCAAATGCTCGGCAGCCGCACGGTCCTGTGCGGCATGCACGTGCATGTGGAAGTGCCGGACCTGTCGACCCGTGTCGATATTATGAACCGTATTCAGCCGTTCCTGCCTCTGTTACTGGCGCTCTCGACCTCTTCGCCATTCTGGCAGGCCCAGCGCACGGGCCTGCTCGGCTACCGGCTCGCCGCCTATCGCGAACTGCCGCGCACGGGCTTCCCCGACCTGTTCGAGGGACCCGAGGATTACAAGCGCTACATCGACACCCTGGTCGCCGCCCGCGCCATCGAGAATTCGAGCTATGTCTGGTGGGTGATCCGCCCGTCCCTCAAGCACCCGACCCTCGAGCTGCGCGTGGCTGATAGCTGCACGCGGGTGGACGACACCATCGCAATCGCCGCCATCTATCGCTGCCTCGTGCGCCGCCTGAGCCTCGATACCTCGCTTAATGCGGGCCAGACCGGCGCTTCGCGGGCGATCAACGACGAGAACGGATGGCGCGCCCAGCGCTATGGCATCCATGGCAGCTTCGTGGACGAGAAGACCCGCAGCGCCAAGCCGGTCCGCGAGATTCTCGACGATGTCCTGGACCTGGTGGCGGAGGACGCCCGGGAGCTCGGCTGCGAGCGCGAGATCGACCTCGCGCGCTGGATCGTGGCGCGGGGCACCAGCGCCGATCAGCAGCTGACCCTCTACACGGAAGCCCTTGGCCGGGGCCTGTCGAGCCGGGATGCCCTTGCCGGCGTGATCGATTGGCTGAGTGCCGAGACGATGGGGGAGCCCGCGCACCGGCATTGAGGGGTCGCAGAACTGCAAAGAGGGCATGCACCGGCAGCGTGCTGCTTTGTGCCATGCCCTCATTGCAGCTTGACCGCAACCCGCCTATTTAGACCCGATCCCTGAGTCGGCGCGCCTTGAACGCGCTTTTTGGATGATGAGGTGATCTATGGCGCGGGACGTATCCGATACGACCCCTATTGGCGCGCGGTCGGAGCTCGTGGAATGGATCGCATCCGGCGAAAAGCCGCGCGATGCGTGGCGGCTCGGCACGGAGCATGAGAAAGTCCCGTTCTACAAGGCGGATGCTTCCCCCGTTCCCTATGAGAACGGCAAGGGTATCCATGCTCTGCTCGACGGCATACAGGAACGCACCGGCTGGGCGCCCATCGTGGAGAACGGTAATCCCATCGGCCTCTTCGACGAGGCCGGCGGCGGGGCGATCTCGCTGGAGCCCGGCGGACAGTTCGAATTGTCGGGCGCGCCGCTGAAAACGTTGCACGAAACCGCCGCCGAGACCGCGCAGCACATCGCGGATGCGAAGGCAATCAGTGAAAAACTCGGCATCGAATTCCTGACGCTCGGCATGAGCCCGCTCTGGACGCGCGCCCAGACGCCGGTGATGCCGAAATCGCGCTACCGCATCATGACGGACTACATGCCGAAGGTCGGCTCACTTGGCCTCGACATGATGTACCGCACGTCCACCGTGCAGGTGAACATGGACTTTGCGTCCGAAGCCGACATGGTGAAGAAGCTGCGCGTGTCGCTGGCGCTTCAGCCGGTCGCCACCGCGATCTTCGCCAATTCGCCTTTCACGGACGGCAAGCCCAACGGCTACCTCTCCATGCGCTCGAACATCTGGCTGGATACGGATCGTAACCGGACGGGCATGATGGCTTTCGCGTTCGAGGACGGTTTCGGCTACGAGTCTTACGTGGAATGGGCGCTCGACGTGCCGATGTATTTCGTCAAGCGCGATGAGACATACCATGACGTGGCGGGCGCCTCCTTCCGCGATCTTCTCGCCGGAAAGCTCGCGCAGCTGCCGGGTGAATTCGCTACCCATTCCGATTGGGCGAACCACGTCTCGACCCTGTTCCCGGAAGTGCGCATGAAGCGCTATCTCGAAATGCGCGGCGCCGATGTTGGCGGACCGGAGCAGATCGTGGCCTTGTCCGCGTTCTGGGCCGGCTTGCTGTATGACGAGACCGCGCTCGACGATGCGTGGGAGCTGGTGAAAGGCTGGAGCGCGGAGGAGCGCGAGCAACTGCGCGCCGACGTGCCGAAGCTCGCGCTGAAAGCAACCATCGCAGGACGTTCCGTGCAGGACGTCGCGCGCGATGCGCTCGCCATCTCGCATGCAGGTCTCAAGCGTCGCGGCTATCGCGATGTATGCGGTCAGGACGAGACGAAGCATCTCGCCTACGCCGAAGAGATCGCTGCTTCCGGCCGCACGCCTGCCGAGAGATTGCTGGAGCTGTATCACGGCGCATGGAATGGCTCGGTGCTTCCGGCCTTCAAGGAATGCGTGTTCTGAGGCGCGATTGACGAAGCAATCCGCATTCGCGTCATGGCCGGGTTCGTCCCGGCCATTTCATTTTATGGGGGCTCTAACCTATAAGTTGCAATGCAACTTGTAACTGCGTTTCATAGAGTCTAAACATCGTCCTGTTCGATCGCCGCAAGCTCAACACAGGGTGTTTCACGATGTCCAGAACCCGCCTCACTCCGCATTCGGCCATGGAGGTGAACTCCATCGCAACGGCTGGCGCGGCTCCCGTGGTGACCGGGCTTCAGGGAGACAGAATCCGCACATCTGCCGGTGGAAGCGTCCTGATCGATGCTGGGGGAGACGTCGAGATCGCCGATGCCGACAACGATCTCTTCTATATGCAGATCGGTCTGCAGAGCAGTTATGGATTGACGCATTCGAGCCTGGAGATCCGGGAGGCCGATGGCGTTACGCTTGGAGCCGGCATGGAAACTGACAGTGTGATCTCGGTCGATGGAATTGAAGTCGGCATGATCACCCATTGGTCGGATCAATGGTTGCTCGACATCGAGTTCCTCGACGGTGCAACGCCCGCGTTGGTCGCCCGCATCATCAAGGCTGTCGCCTATAAAAATGTCCTTGTCGATGATGCGCCAGTCATCCGTGACAAGATCTTTGTCTATGTGGAGGACGATGGCGGGAACTACCATGAATCCACAATCGACCTCACCGTCGCTCCTGACGACTTATTCTTTTTCACGAGCGATGACGACACGCTGACAGGCACCGCAGAGGATGAGACCTTCCAAGCGAGCGGCCTGGAAATCGGTGCGGGCGATTCCATCGATGCGGGCGGCGGCACCGACACGTTGCAGGTGGACGGCATCGTGGATCTTCGCCTGCCGGTGCGTCTGGCCGGATTCGAAATCCTGCGGGGAGGGATCGGTAACGACGTCATCATGACGAATGCCGCGCGGCTCGCCGGCTTCACCACGATCCAGGGCGGATCGGGATATGACGATTTGCGGCTGATGCAAGCCGGCGACTACGATCTGCGCGGGAAAACGATCGTAGGTATCGAGGCCATCTCCGCACAGGTGGATGCGCACCTGATCTTCGACGACCTGGGAACGGCTCTACTGGCGCGGGCTGCATCTGGCGTTGCGACGACTGTCACATTGCAAGGCCACGCCTTCACCAGTGTGCAGCGGGCGCAACTCTTCCGGCAGGGGATCAAGACGATCAAGGATGGGAGCGGCACTCATACCAATGCGCCGCCGGAGAACATCACTCTCAGCAGGGTCGGCGTGAAGGAAGCGTCCGTTGCGGGAACCGTGGTCGGTGTGCTTTCTGCCGACGATCCGAATCCCGGCGATACCTTCGTCTTCACCCTGACGAATGACGCCGCCGGCCGGTTCGCGCTCGGTGCCGATGGCAGGTCCATCGTCGTTGCAGATGGCGTGCAGCTCGATCATGAGCAGGCGGGCTCCCACACGATCTCGGTCGCCGTGCGTGACCAGGGCGGCAGCGGTCTCACCTATCGCCGCGACTTCACGATCATTGTGGAAGACGTCAGTCCCGAGCATGCTGTCGGAAGCCCTAGGAATGATGTTCTCGTGGGCGGCGTGGGCAAGGACGTCCTGAACGGCGGGGCGGGCCACGATACGATGGCAGGCGGCCTCGGCAACGATGTGCTCATCGGCGGCGCGGGGAAGGACGTGTTCGTGTTCGACACCAAGCCGCATGCCCGCGCGAACAAGGACAAGATCGAGACCTGGAGTTCCCGCGACGACACGATCCGGCTCGACAAGGCGATCTTCAAGAAGCTGCCGAAGAGCAAGCTGAAGAGCAAGCATTTCACGATCAGTGACAAGGCGAAGGACAAGGACGATTATATCGGCGTCAACAAGAAGACGGGCGACGTGTGGTACGATTCCAACGGCGACAAGGCGGGCGGTCAGGTGATCTTCGCCAATATCGGCGCGAAGAAAGCCGTCTCAGCATCCGACTTCTTCGTCTTCTGACGAGGCGGGTTCAAGCCGCCTTCGCGGTCGCGACGCAGTTGCGGCCGCTTTGCTTGGCGCGGTAGAGCGCCTTGTCGGCGAGGCTTATGAGATCTGCCGGGATCATGCGCGAGCGTTCGCGCGCGGGCGAGCGGGTGACGCTGCCGATGCTTATCGTGAGAATGAAGTTAGGCGGGTTCGCATCGTGGCGAAGCTTCGCGGTCTCGACATTCCGGCGCAGGCTTTCCGCGACCGCCGCCGCGCCTGCTTCCGCGGTATCGGGCAGGAGCACGACGATTTCCTCGCCGCCATAGCGCGCCACGAGGTCGCCCGGCCGATTGACGTTTTCCGACAGGATCTTGGCGATATTGCGCAGGCATTCGTCGCCGGCTTGGTGTCCGTAGACGTCGTTGAAGGCCTTGAACTGATCCACGTCGATGAGAAGAAGCGAGAGAGCCGTGCCGTCGCGGGATGCGCGGAGCCATTCGGTTTCGAGCTGCCGGTCGAAGGCGCGGCGGTTGGCGAGGCCTGTCAGCCCGTCCGTGGTGGCGAGAATCGCGAGCTCCGCTTCCATCTGCTCGCGCCGCTGGAGTTCGCCTACAAGCCGCCAGCCGAGAATGCCGATGATCGCCACGAGGAACGTGACGCCTAGAATGCGTGACTGGAGTTCATGGGACCAACGCGCAAGAGCCTGATCCTCGCTCACGGCGGTGAGCAGGGTCACCGGGTAGACGTGGTTCTTCTGATAGCCGCTCAGGCGCGTTATGCCATCGATCGGCGATTGATAGATGTAGGTGCCGCTCGGCACGCCGCTGCCGATCCACGGCGCTCTCGATTGCCGCACGCCGACCACGCTGTCGACATAGGGATAGCGCGCAAGGATGGAGCCGTCGATGGAGTTGAACAGAACCACCGCGCCTTGCGAGCCCAGGTCGAGGCGGCTGAAGAAATTCGCAAAATAGCGGGGCGGGATGCTGGCCAGAACCACGCCGCCGAACGAGCCGTCCTGCTTGTTGATGCGCCGCGACATGGTCATCACCCAGTCGCCGCCGAGCGGGTCGCGAATGATGGGGCCGAAGAACCATCGGCGGTCGGGCGATCTCTGATGGTGCAGGAAGAACGTTTCCTGGTTCCTGTTGATCTTGTTGCTGTGCCCGGGCAGCGAGGAGCTGAGGATGAATCCATCCTCCCCGTAGATCGAGAGCGACTTCAGCGATTGCAGAGTCTGGATGCGCTCGGCGAGGAAACTGTCCATGCGCGCGATGGTCTGCGCCGTTGCGCCCTCGCGCTCCACCCGGTCCACCATGTCCACCACGATGGCATCGGCGAGATTGAAGGTGTCCTCCGCATGCTGGGCGAGAGACTTGGCGAGGTTCTGCGTCTCGGCCGAGACACGGCGGTATTCCTCGTCGCGTTCGCCCCAATCGCGCCAGGCCTCCAGGCCGACGATGACGAAGCACACCACCGCGACGAAGAGTTTGAGCCATCGGGCCGAGGATTGGGATTTGGTCGCGCTGGAGATCATCGGCCGTCGTTGCTTCTCACATGGGAGCGCGTTTGAGGCCGAGGGTATCGGCGACGATCAGGCCGATGGTCCAGACGATCTCCAAAAGACCGCCCAGCACGAGATATGTCCACGCCATGAAAGGGCCCCCCGCCACCCACCGGCGGCTTCCATCATTCGATGGGCTCGCGCAAGTTCGCCTTGCGTCCCCTCAGATATACAAGGGGTCGTTGCATGGCTCAATAGCGCGTCCGGCCTAGAGTGGGGTGATTCCCGGCTGCGAAAGCTCTTGTTTTTCTTAAACTTCAGTCTTCCGCGGACACGGAGGGCCGGGCAGAGGGCGCAAGTGACGCATAGGGATTGAAGGGGGCGTAGATCTGGTGCTTCCAGGAGTCGCCGCAATTCACGCAGATCGAGCGGACCATGTGGTCGCTCTGCTCCATGCGCTTGAGCAGCCGCTCCTGCCGCTGTTGGGTCTCACTGGGGGCGGGCTCGAAGCCGGAGGGGCGGACGCGGAGCTGCAAGGCTTTGCTGTTGCCAGCGTCCTGAGCGAGAGCGGGAGCCGACAGGCTGGCAAGCAAGGTGGCGAAAAGGAAAAAGCGCATCAGGGTCCTCGACCAATCTGGAATTTCCCGACTGGAATCCATGCAATAGTGTTCGTCAATCATTTTATATGGATCAGGGCATTTGAAAGCATCAGCCAGTGCCAGGATGCTTATGGGCAGAGCGATTTTAAGGCAGATCACAAAATGAAAAGAGCGCAGGGTTTCGCCTGCGCCCTCCAAAAATCTTACGTGCAATTCAGGATCAACTCAGATCTGCCGCACGGCGCCCTTGGCGGCGCTGGTGGCGAGCAGGGCGTAGGCCTTGAGCGCCGCAGAAATCTTGCGCTTGCGCGGCTGGGCAGGCTGCCAGCCCTTGGCTTCCTGCGCCTCGCGGCGCTGGGCCAGCTCGGCATCGTCCACGGCGAGGTTGATGGTGCGGTTCGGAATGTCGATCTCGATCCGGTCGCCGTCCTGCACCAGGCCGATGGTGCCGCCCTCGGCCGCTTCCGGCGAGGCGTGGCCGATGGAGAGGCCCGATGTGCCGCCGGAGAAGCGGCCGTCGGTGATCAGCGCGCAGGCTTTGCCCAGGCCCTTCGACTTCAGGTAGCTGGTCGGGTAGAGCATTTCCTGCATGCCGGGGCCGCCGCGCGGACCCTCGTAGCGGATGACGACCACGTCACCGGCCTTGACCTTGCCGTTGAGAATACCGTCCACCGCCGCGTCCTGGCTCTCGAACACGATGGCAGGGCCCGAGAACTTCAGAATGCTCTCGTCCACGCCCGCCGTCTTCACGATGCAGCCGTCCAGCGCGAGGTTGCCGAAGAGAACGGCGAGGCCGCCATCCTTCGAGAAAGCATGCTCCGCATCGCGAATGACGCCGCCTTCGCGATCCGTGTCCACGCTGTCGTAGCGGCTCGACTGGCTGAAGGCCACCTGGGTCGGCACGCCGCCGGGGGCTGCCGAGAAGAACTCGTGCACGGACTGGCTCTTGCTGCGCTTCACGTCCCAGCGGTCGAGCGCGTCCTTCATGGTCGCGGCATGGACCATGGGAACCGAGGTGTCGAGCAGGCCCGCGCGGTCGAGCTCACCGAGAATGCCCATGATGCCGCCGGCGCGGTGCACGTCTTCCATGTGGACGTTGGCGATGGCGGGCGCGACCTTGCACAGCACCGGCACGCGGCGCGACAGACGGTCGATGTCGTTCATGGTGAAGTTCACCTCGGCCTCGCTCGCGGCGGCCAGCAGGTGCAGCACCGTGTTGCTCGAACCGCCCATGGCGATATCGAGCGTCATGGCGTTCTCGAAGGCGGCGAAGCTGGCGATGGAGCGCGGCAACACGCTCTCGTCGTCCTGCTCGTAATAGCGGCGCGCGAGATCGACGATCAGGTGGCCGGCTTCCACGAAGAGGCGCTTGCGGTCGGCATGGGTCGCGAGCGTCGAGCCGTTGCCGGGGAGCGACAGGCCCAAAGCCTCGGTGAGGCAGTTCATGGAATTGGCGGTGAACATGCCCGAGCACGAGCCGCAGGTGGGGCAGGCCGAGCGCTCGATGACCTTGATGTCCTCGTCGGCGATGTTCTCGTCGGCGGCGGCGACCATGGCGTCCACCAGGTCGAGCTTCTTCGTCACGCCATTGAGGATGACCTTGCCCGCTTCCATCGGCCCGCCGGAGACGAACACGACCGGGATGTTGAGGCGCATGGCGGCCATCAGCATGCCGGGGGTGATCTTGTCGCAGTTGGAGATGCAGACCATGGCGTCCGCGCAATGGGCATTGACCATGTACTCGACGGAATCCGCGATCAGCTCCCGCGAGGGCAGGGAATAGAGCATGCCGTCATGGCCCATGGCGATGCCGTCATCCACCGCGATGGTGTTGAATTCCTTGGCGACACCGCCCGCCTGCTCGATCTCCCTGGCTACCAGCTGGCCCAGATCCTTGAGGTGGACATGGCCCGGCACGAACTGGGTGAAGGAGTTGACCACGGCGATGATCGGCTTGCCGAAGTCGGAATCCTTCATGCCCGTGGCGCGCCAAAGGCCGCGGGCGCCCGCCATGTTGCGGCCGTGGGTGGTGGTGCGAGAGCGATAGGCTGGCATGGGTTTCCTCGTAATCGTTGACGTCTTGTTCAACCGAAATTGCGGAAGTTGCAAGAAAAATTGCCATTCCTTCCCGTTCACCCTGCCGTGCCGCAAGGACATTGCGCACCGAGCCGCTTTCGATCAAAAGCGATCCGGCGCCAACAACCGTGGTGGAGGGTTCCCGAACATCATGTCCCCAGACGCTTCCGAACAGGGGCTGCGCCGGATCGTCGCGATCGTGGCCGTCTTGAATCTCGGCTATTTCGGGGTGGAATTCGCGGTGGCTCTGGCCATCGGCTCCGTCTCGCTCTTCGCGGACAGCATCGATTTCCTCGAGGATGCCTCGGTCAATCTCCTCATCCTCCTGGCCCTGGGCTTCACCCCTCTCATGCGGGCACGGGTGGGCATGGTGCTAGCGGGAATCCTGCTGATCCCGAGCCTCGCGACCCTCTGGACGGCCTGGGACAAGTTCATGGAACCCGTTCCTCCGGCCCCGCTTCCCCTGACGCTGGCCGGGGCCGGGGCGCTTGCGGTGAATGCCACCTGCGCCTTGCTGCTCACCCACTACCGGCATCACAGAGGCAGCCTGACCCGGGCGGCGTTTCTCTCGGCACGCAACGACGTCATCGCCAATATTGCGATCGTGGCGGCAGGTCTCGTCACCGCCGCGACCCTGTCCGCCTGGCCGGACCTGATCGTCGGCCTCGCCATTGCGGCCATGAACGCCGATGCGGCGCTGGAAGTGTGGGAGGCGGCACGGGACGAGCACAAGGAGGCATCGGCTTGAGCATAAGGTATCGGACCCAAAAGTGGACTTGCTCTTTTGGGATGAATTCGATGCTTTCTCTTTGAGTGAGAGCATCGTTCGCGTGCAAAACCGGGCCCACTTTTGCGCACGATGCTCTAAGGCCAAGCTGAAACGGCCCATTCTGCCGCGCGTTGTCCCGGTCAGGTTCAACCATCAGGGCGGAAACATCATGGTGCCGGAAACCGATTGGGATGCCCCTGCTCATCTCCAGTTCGAGACCATGGGAGCGCAGAAGGGCGGGCCCGCCGCCCCGAGCGATATCACGGAGTTCAAGACGCTGCGCGAGGCTGTGCACTGGGCCATGAACAACGATGCCCCTGCCGGCATGCATGCGGTAATCCGCACCGCATCCGGTGAGGTCCTGGAGCCGAGCCACCTTGAGGAGCTGTGGGCAAGCTACCAGGGACCCTAGTCAAATCCACCCGAGACTCAGGGCGCCTACTGCGAGATAGCGCCCAGTCTTGGCAATCGCGACGAGCAGGATGAAGACGGGAAGCGGCTCGCGCAGCACGCCCGCCACGACGGTGAGTGGATCGCCGATGATCGGCGTCCAGCTCAACAGCAGCGTCCAGCGCCCGTAGCGCCGGTACCAGCCCTCCGCCCTCTCGACTTGTGCTTTGCTGACGGGGAACCAGCGGCGTCCCTCGAAGCGTGCCAAGAAGCGGCCCAGGTACCAATTGACGATGGAGCCGAGAATATTGCCGAGGCTCGCCACCGCAATCAGCGCCCACCAAGTGTAATGGTCGGCCACGAGCATGGCGAACAAGACTGCTTCCGACTGGAACGGGAAGATGGTGGCCGAGAGAAAGGCCGCGGCGAAGAGACCACCATATTCGAGCAGATGCGGCATGAGGGACGAGAGTTTCCGCGAGAGGAGGCCCGGTCCCTAACACGCTTTTCGATAACCGCCGAGATGCGGTGCCGCCGGCCTGACTGGAATGTGACCGGCGGCATCATTCGCTTACATCCGCTCGCTGAACGTCCCATGCTGGGCCTTCGCATTGAGCTGCGCGAAGTCGGTGCCCTTGAGGTGAATCAGCGTCGTGTGATCGCCGCCTTCGAAATACAGATCCGCTTTTTGCGCGAGACTGTCGTCGATGATGACGTTCAGGCCATAGCAGGAACCGATGGGCGGAATGGCGCCGAACTCGCAATCCCGGAACACTTCTCCCACCTCGTCCTCGCTGGCGAGGTGCATCTCATGTCCGAGTTCTTCCCTGAGATCGGCCAGGCGCAGGTGATGCGATGCAGGCAGAACGGCGAGCATGTAGTTCTGCCCATCGCTGAGCATGATGCCCTTGGCCACGCTGTCGGTTGGCACATGCCCGGCCTGGGCTGACTTGAGTGATGACATGGTTGGCTCGTGGGGGACCAGGTCGTAGCTGATGCCCCGGTCGGCCAGATACTTTTCCAGTGTCGGTGAAATCGACATGGCATAGCCTCCTGTGAACAGAGGAAGCTCGCGTGTCTTGAGAGCGAATGCGCAACCCGTCGCTTCAGACGCGCGGCTGCAAGGTTGAATCTTACACCCGCATGCGGATGCCAGCAATCGATCCGGCATTAGGCCGCAAAAAACCACCAACGATTTTGTATGTGGCTGAATTTATGACCGATTTATCATGATATTTGAGCGAGCTAACGGTCTGTGATCTCTCTCCTGCGAACCGTGAGACGTACTTACGCTTCACAAGGGAGTTCAAACCGCTTCCGGCGCGTCGGCCGGATTGCGCTAGAACCGATAGTGCAGCCGCACGCAGCCCTTGTCGATCGCCTGAGCGCTGATGAGCGTCGGGCTCGCGCGAAAGCCGGTGAGCGGAAAGAGCGGCCGGCCGCCGCCTAGCATTTCCGGAATGACGTAGATCTCGATCTCATCCAGTGCGCCGCGCTCGAGGAAGGCCATCTGCAACTGCCCGCCGCCCAGAATCCAGACGTCCCCGTCGTCTAGCCCACGAAGTTCGTGGATCAGCGCATCGACGTCGCTGCGGATTTCCAGTGGACCCTTCGGGTCGTCGATTGTCCGCGATGTGACGACGATCACGCGCTTGTCCCCGTAGGCCCAGGGCGAGGGATCCCCTGCTAGGAAATCGTACGTGCCGCGCCCCATCACCACGGTGCTCATGCGCTTTAGGAACGTGCGATAGTCGTGCTCGCCGAGGTTCATGCCGTCGTACTTGAACAACCAGTCGAGCTTGTCGTCCTCGGTGGCGATCTGCCCATCAAGACTGGCGGCAATGTAACCCAGGATCTTAGCCATGGTAGTCTCCCTTGATTATTAAATAAATGTACGTTTATATATTTCCATGGCAAGACCCAAGACAATCCCTGATGAGCAGGTGCTTGACACTCTCTTCGAAGCGCTCATGGAGAGCGGGCCCGGCGGCCTCACCTTCGCCTTCGCCGCAAAAAGCTGCGGTCTCTCGCCGGCGACGTTGGTCCAGCGCTACGGGGATCGCGAGGCGTTGGTTCAGGCTATTCTCTTGCGCGCTTGGGACCGACTGGACGCGGAGACCGAGGCAGCGGACGCGGAGGAGACGCCGACGCCTGAAGGCGCGATCAGCCTGCTGCTGCGACTAATGCCGCCCGAAACCGCGGAACGGGATGCCAGCAGCGGCCTGCTGCTCTTGAGGGAAGACCTCCGCAATCCCATCCTGCGCAGCCGAGGTGCGGCATGGGGCCATCGCTTGGCCGAAGCTCTCGGGCGCCGCCTTTCAAAGGATCGGGCGCGAGGCAAACGCCTCGGATGGCAGATGGCGAGCCTCTGGCAAGGCGCGCATACGTGGTGGGCCTTCACGCGCGAGGAGCCGCCGGAACGGGCGATCAGACGGGTGTTGGGAGAGTGGGTTAGAGGGCTGAAATGACCACTGTTGGGTCGAGCCGGAAGTAGACCGAACTTCGGCAAGACAGCGAAGAGCAGGCTCTCCACTGTCCCATCTTGAGTGCTTTCTATGCCCCAGAAATAGCATCAAGGGCAGACCTCGATCGACATCGTCTGCGACTGGCAATGCCGTAGTACAAGAGCATCGATCCGGCAGGCGCTCGCACGTTTTCGATAGAACGAAAACGAAGATCCAAAGCCCGTCGCCACGCCGATACCTCCCAATAGCGTCGCCACATGGGCCTGGTCACTTGCTATGATGCCAAGTCTCTCCATGACGTCCGACGCGATCTCACGTGGTGAAAGAGCGGGGCCGCTGAGAATAAGAGGGGCAGGCGGGGCTTTCGGCGATCCCATAGGGAGCGTTTGCCATGTCTACCTTCACGATCACCATCGACGATCCAAACGGTCTCGACACCAAGTTTATCTTTCCCGGAAGCGCAGCGCCCATCAAGGTGTATGGGGCGGCTTACGGTCCGACCTCGGGTGGTATCGCCTATCAGGTCATCGTCGATGGGGTTGTAGGCCCGCAAGCCTATCAGGCCCAGTTTTTCGGCACGAATTTCGCGCTGGCGACTATCCCGGCTGGAGTGTTCGATGTCGGCGGGAATGTCACCGGAATGACCCTTTTGGATGCAAGCAACGGTTTTCAGACCGTGGCCCGCGTTCAGTTCTCGCTGACCGGGCAAAGCTCGGTGCAGGTGAGCTCGTTGGCAAGCTTCACACCCGACATCCTTCTTTCTAAAACAACGAATGATTACAGCGCGCCCATCTTCTTCATCAACGGCAATATCGGCAACGATATCCTCCGGGGCAGCAACGGCCCTGACACGCTCGACGGCAAAAGCGGCGCGGACCGGATGATTGGCCATGACGGTAACGACACCTATCGGGTCGACAATGCCGGGGATGTGGTGCTGGAAGCGGTGGGTGGCGGGATCGATACCGTTCTGACCAGCGTCAGCTTCGCCCTTGGCGCAGGCCAAGCCATTGAGCACCTGCGGACCACCTCCGATGCGGGGATCGCACCCTTGAGCCTTACCGGAAACGAGCTTGCCAATAATCTGACCGGTAATGCCGGCGCCAATGTGCTCGATGGCTCGGGCGGCCCGGACACGCTGACGGGCGGAGCCGGGGATGACGTCTACGTTGTTGGCGCGGAGGATCAGATCTTCGAATTCGCCGGTGCTGGATTCGATACCGTCAGAACAGCGACCGGATTTACGCTTGCGGCAGGATCGAGCATCGAAGCGATGATCGCGGATGGCAGCTTTTCATTGAACCTGATCGGGAACGAGGCCGACCAGGCCCTGACCGGAAATGCCGGACGAAACTCACTCTACGGTTTTGATGGAAAAGACGTGCTCAGGGGCGGTGCCGGCAACGACAAGCTCTATGGCGGATTGCTGGCGGATACCCTGGCGGGCGGAGCGGGCAAGGACATCTTCGCTTTCGACACGAAGGCAAACGCCAGGACCAACGTGGACAAGGTCGTCGATTTCAAATCGGTGGATGATGCCTTCTGGCTCGATAATGCCGTCTTCACGAGGATAGGCGGGAACGGCAGGCTGAAGGCCGATGCCTTCCATCTCGGCAAACGGGCAGAGGATCGGGAGGATCGCATTGTCTACGACAAGGCAACGGGCAACCTCTTCTACGACGCGGACGGCACAGGGGCATCCGCGCAGATCAAGATCGCCATACTGACCAACAAGGCAAAGCTCGTTCTCAGCGATTTCCACGTGTTCTGAACCAGATCCAGGATTGCCGTAAAGGAAAGCGAAGCTTCGCCATTGCCGGACGTGATCGGACTTGCGATCCGTCGCGCTTTGGGCTTTCAACACCCGAACTTACTGCGCTGAGCCGCGCAGGGCATCAATTCGGGAATTCACCTCTTGGATACTTTCGACGTTGTGGTCATCGGCGCCGGGGCCGCCGGCATGATGTGCGCGGCCGAGGCCGGCAAGCGCGGGCGCTCGGTGCTGATCCTCGACCACGCGGCCAAGCCCGGCGAGAAGATCCGCATTTCCGGGGGAGGGCGGTGCAACTTCACCAACCTTCATGCGGCGCCTGCTAATTACATCTCACAAAATCCCGGCTTCTGCATCTCGGCTCTCAAGCGCTACACCCAACGCGACTTTATTGCGCTCATCGAAAGATATGGCATCGCCTATCACGAGAAGACCCTCGGCCAGCTCTTCTGCGACGGCTCCTCGCGGCAGGTGGTGGACATGATGCTCGACCAGATGAAGCAGGCGGGCGTTGTGTTGCGCCTGGGCACATCCGTCGAGCAGGTCGAGAAGAACGCGGAGGGATTTCAGCTGCGCCTGTCGCAAGGCACCGTTCAGTGCCGCTCGCTCGTGGTGGCCTCGGGCGGAAAGTCGATTCCGAAAATGGGCGCGACAGGTTTCGGCTACGATCTCGCGCAGCAATTCGGTCTCAAGCTTGTCGAGACGCGTCCCGCGCTCGTGCCTTTCACGCTCGACCCCTTGATGCTGGAGCGGCTCAACCCGCTCTCAGGGATCGCGGTGGATGCGGTAGTGGGCCGGGCTAAGACGAAATTCCAGGAAGCGATGCTCTTCACCCATCGCGGCTTGAGCGGCCCGGCCATGCTGCAGATCTCCTCCTACTGGCGCGAGGGCGACGAGATCACTGTCGCCATGCTGCCGGGCGTCGATGTGTTCGAGGAGCTGCGCGCAGCGCGCAAGGAAAACGGCCGGCAGGCTTTGCAGACCGCCTTGTCCAACCTTCTCCCCAAGCGCCTCGCGCAGATGATCGCGGAGAACGAGAAAGGACCGGCCAATCTCGCCGATCATTCGGACAAGCATTTGCGTAAGGTGGAGGAGGCGGTGAAGAACTGGCGCTTCAAGCCTGCGGGAACGGAAGGCTACCGCACGGCCGAGGTCACGCTCGGCGGCGTCGATACGAGGGAACTCGATTCCAGAACGATGGAAGCGAAGGCCGTGCCCGACCTCTACTTCATCGGCGAGGTGGTGGACGTGACCGGCTGGCTTGGCGGCTACAATTTCCAATGGGCCTGGTCGTCGGGATGGTGTACCGGGCAGGTGGCCTAACGGCTTTTGGGTGAAGCATCTGATCCGTGCTATCCTGCCTACCTTGGCAACTGGGGAGGGCCGTCATGTCCTCGCAGATGATCCTCACATGGATCGGCGTCATCCTCGTCATTGCGGGCGTGCTTTATGGCGTGGCGCAGGCCCTGGGACAGGGCCGCCTGAGTGTCCCAAGGCGTATGGGACCGACGGGAGCGAGCGAGAGCCTAGAGCCCCCAGATTCCGTCAAGGCTTTCAGTCTGCGAACACATTGGCCTGCTTTGGCGCTGATTACGGTCGGAGCCATTCTGATCCTGACAGAGACGGCTTTCTGATCAGGCCATTGGTTGCATCTCCAGTTGTGCTGCCTAATTAACCCCGCTGCATCCCTCGAACCTCTGGAGATTGCTATGCAGCAGCGTCGGCTTGGTCCCTTGCAAGTATCCGCTCTTGGTCTCGGTTGCATGGGAATGTCGGAATTCTACGGCGATGGCGATGAAACGGAGTCGATCGCTACGATCCACCGGGCCATTGAGCTGGGCGTCACGTTTCTCGATACGGCCGATATGTACGGCGTGGGCCGAAATGAGGAGCTTGTGGGGCGGGCGATTTCTGATCGGCGCGACAAGGTCGTTCTGGCAACCAAGTTCGGCAATGTGCGCGGCCCCAACGGAGAACGCCTCGGCATCAGCGGCAAACCGGATTACGTGCGCCAGGCCTGCGAGGCGAGCCTCAGGCGCCTGAAGGTCGATGTGATCGATCTCTATTACCAGCACCGGGTTGATCCCGATACGCCCATTGAGGATACGATCGGCGCGATGGCGGAACTCGTGCGGGAGGGCAAGGTGCGTTACCTCGGCTTGTCGGAAGCCGCACCTCAGACCATCCGCCGCGCGCATGCGGTTCATCCTATTGCTGCTCTACAGACAGAGTATTCTCTCTGGAGCCGTGATCCGGAAGGAGAGCTTTTCAACACAGTACGCGAGCTCGGCATCGGCTTCGTGCCATATTCTCCACTTGGCCGCGGCTTTCTGACGGGGCAGATCAAGAGCATCGACGATCTCGCAGCCGACGATTTCCGTCGCAATTCTCCACGCTTTCAAGGCGAGAACTTCCAAAAGAACCTCGACCTCGTAGGCGAGATCGAAACTATGGCACGCGAAAAGGGCTGCACACCGTCGCAATTCGCTCTGGCATGGGTCCTGGCGCAGGGCGATGATATTGTTCCGATCCCTGGTACGAAGCGCCGCAAATACCTTGAGGAGAATGTGGGCGCTCTCGACGTCAGGCTTACTCGTGAGGACCTAGAGCGCGTTGATCGCATCATGCCGATCGGCGCGGCCGCCGGCACGCGTTATGCCGCCGCGGGAATGGAGTCTGTTGGGCGATAATGGCAGCCCACGCATAAGAGCACACCGCGTAAGGGGCTCCGGTTGATCCGGAGCCTTTTCTCATAAGAGTAGATATCCATCCCTTGCATTCAATGATGCATGGTGTGGTGTTTCTTCTTCGCGTGAGGCTTTGCGACGCTGCCGGTCGTCAGGCCCAGCTTCCGCTGCTGCTGCAGCATGGACTGCTGATGCTCCTTCTCGGCATAGTTGCGGTAGACTTTGGGGTTCGTCACCTGCGAGCCGCTGGCACCGGGCACGGGTGTTTGAGCCATGGCGCTGGCTCCGAATGCGAGAGCTGTAATTGTCAGGGTGCCTATCAGAATACGACGCATCGGAAGTCTCCTTGCGTTCAAACGCACCCAAAAGGGTAGCGTTACGGTGAAACGCCAGGGGCGGAGGGAAGGTTCCTGCTTACCAGGTCAGGCGGCGACAGCTGAGCCGCTCTCCATGCGGCGAACAAGCTCGTCCACTTCCTCGACGCTCTGATAGAGGCCGAAGCCGATCCGCAATCGGTGGCCTCTCACATCGGTCACAACATGTTGCCGCTGAAGTTCGGCGTAGAGACCGTGCGCTTGCGGTGTTTCGAACGTCAGGAAGTTCCCGCGCCGCACCTCGTCCTGCGGCACCACGAGGCGAGCTTGACGGAAGACACCCCGATCGGCGGCGCGCAGCAAAAAATGTTGCTGCAAAGCCATGGCATGCGTGTGAACGATGGCGGGCGAGATGCCCTCGTCGCGAAGCCAGCGCATCACCGCGTTGAAACGGTAGAGACCGGATGGATCGAAGGTCGCGCCCATGAAGCGCCAGCCGTCTTCGCTGTATCCCACGCCGCCGTCTTGCGCGTTCGTGAGATTGCCGAAGGCCGCGTACCAGCCGGTGTCTCGCGGGCGAGGACCCCATCCCGGCGGACAATGCATGAAGCACGCGCCTTCGCCCGCCATGGCGTATTTGTAGCCGCCCGCGATGTAGAACGCGCGCTCCGCGACGGGGCCGAGATCCGTGGGACGGGCCATGAATCCGTGATAGCCGTCGATCACCACCATGGCATTGCCGCGCGCCGCTTCCACGAGTTTGCGCACATCCGTGGCGAAACCCGAATTGAAGAAGACCTGGCTGATGAAGACGAGATCGAACTCGTCCATTGATGCCGCCATCAGGCGGTCTTCGAAGCTGATGAGCGGCTCCACCGGAACGCGCGTCACCGCGACCGATCCGTCTTCTTCCAGCCGCGCGATCTGGCGGCTGAAGGAGTGAAACTCGCCGTCCGACGTGAGAATGCGGATCGGGCGGTCGGCCGGGAAACACGAGAGAATTCGCTTGAGAAATTCGTGCGTGTTCGGCGCAATTGCGATGGTGCCGGGATCGGGCAGGTTGAGATGGCCTGCCACATGCGCACGAAACTCGTCGAGAACGGGGCCGAGCATGTGCTCCCATTTGTCGTCGATCAATCTCGCCGCGTCGTCCCAAGCCTGCATATGGGCCTCGCGCGTCACATCCGGCCAAGGATGGTGGCTATGCGCGGCGAAGTGCAGACGCTCCGGTTCGGCGTTGAGAAAGCGTGAGAAATGAGAACGCAAATCGAGCATGTCACAGCCTTCAAAGCTTGCCGCGCACGGACCAGAGTTCGGGGAAGAAATAATGCTCGAGCGCCTTGCGCAGGTAGCTGACGCCGGTGCTGCCGCCGGTGCCGGTGCGCATGCCGATGATGCGCTCCACGGTCTTCATGTGGCGGAAGCGCCATTGCTGGAACGCATCTTCCAGATCCACCAGCTCTTCCGCGAGCTCGTAGAGATCGAAATGCTGGTTGGAGTGACGATAGATTTCCTCCCACACGGACTCGACGCCGGGATGCGCCGCATATGCTTGCGTGACGTCGCGGGTCAGCACCTCCGCCGGCACCGGATAGCCGCGTCGCGCCAGCAGGCGCAAAGCCTCGTCGTAGAGGCTCGGTGCGCGATAGGCGGCGTCCAACTGCGCCGCGAGATCGCCGCGATGCTGGTGCGGCGCCATCTTCACCGCGTCCTTCGCGCCGAGCTTGAACTCGACGAGGCGGTACTGCCAGGACTGGAAGCCGGAAGACTTGCCCAGCGACGGCCGGAAGCGCAGGTAATCCGAGGGCGTCATGGTGGAGAGCACCGTCCATGCCTGGATGAGCTGTTCCTGAATGCGGTTGATGCGGGCAGTGCATTTGAACGCAGGTTGCAGCTGGTCTGCGCGGATATGGTCGAGGGCGGTGTCGAGTTCCCTGTTGAGAAGCTTGAGCCACAGCTCCATCACCTGATGGATGGTGATGAAGAGAAGCTCGTCGTGCTCTCCCGTAACGGGGACCTGGGCGGAGAGGAGGGTGTCGAGCTGGAGGTAATCGCCATAGCTCATGCCTTCCGAAAAATCGGTGTGAATCCCTTCGGTCTCACTCGCCATGTTCCCCTCCCTCCGCCTGCTCGTTTTCCTCGAAAATCCTTGTTTTTCAAGGTATGCCGCAAAGAAACTAGGGCGCAAGCGAACATTGTCACGGGTCCTGTCGCTTCCCGAATTGGCATCGGGGCCGGGAGAGGCTAGGTTGCGCCCGATTTTGCTTCGAACGGAGATCTCTCGCATGGCCGACACGTTGCCCGACCGCCTGTCCACGAACCCGAACAGCCCCCACTACGACGAGGCGCTGCTCGCCAAGGGCGTTGGCATCCGCTTCAACGGGGTCGAGAAGACCAATGTGGACGAATATTGCGTCAGCGAAGGCTGGGTCCGCGTGACCGCCGGCAATGCCAAGGACCGCTTCGGCAACGCCATGACGATCAAGCTCAAGGGCAAGGTCGAGCCCTATCTGCAATCGAAGGATGGCGCGGAACCCGCGTGATCCTTACGGATCATTGCCGCCATTGACCGGCTGGCCAGGAGCCTTGGCGACCCGCGCCGGATCGGTCTCCTGGAGCGTATCCTTCGCAGGCTTTGCATCGTCGGCGGCGATCAATTCATGACCCACCGGCTCGCGCGGAGGCATTCCGTCACGAGCCGGCGGGCCCGCGACCAGGGTGCCGCCCATGTAGGAGGGTGGGTCGCTGGCCGGGAAGGAATATTCCGAGCCGGCATCGACAAGATCGTCTTCTGACTTCTTGGCTGTCACATCCGCTTCCTTTCCATGCTTGGGCGCCTCGCGAGAATATCGAGGCGCGCCCTGGATGTTCGGGCGGGGGCGGCAAAAATTCCGCAGCCAATCCAAGCCTGACGGCTGGACGACGCCCTGGGCGTGCACAACAATCAAGAACAAGCTACCCTTAAAGGCGCTCTCGGGAAAGGCTTGTCCTGCATGGCCTCAGGAAGGACATGGATCATCGTGGCCGCGGCTCTCTCTTTCGCCGCCTCGCAAGCACGGGCCCATAGCTGGTATCCGGCGTGGTGCTGCAGCGATCACGATTGCCGGGAATTGCTGAGGGGAGAGGACGTCACGGAAACGGAGGACGGCTTTCGCCTCTGGGACGGCCGCTTCATCGGCCGCGAATACGCGAAGCCATCTCCGGACATCAAATTCCACCTCTGCGAGGAGCCCGTTACCAGGGCGATCATCTGCTTCTTCGCTCCGCAGGGGCAGTCATGAGCGCGGTCCGCTCGCTCCTGCTGTTCTGCACCTTTCTAGCTGTGCCGGCCGCGCAGGCCCAGGACGCGGAGCAATCGGCGTCGCCGCCCGGTCTGCCCACCATCGGCAAATGGATGCTCACGGCGCAGGGTGTGCCCTCCGATTGGTTGGGGGAAATCTATCAGGGCCGCCATCTGCGTGAGCCCATCAACGTCCTCATTGTCGATGCGACGGCGGCCAATGCCGCCCAGGCTAAGGCGCGGCTCATCGCGGCGGCAGCCCATGCGGGCTATGCGATCCGCCTCGGGCACTCAGCCGGGTATCAGGGTCTCATCGCCGGTGAGCTTTACGCGCAGCTGCCTCAAGGCTGGGACGATGCCTTTTCCAACGAGGTGTTCGAGATCAGCAACAATCACGGCCGCATCTTCGGCCCGCATCAATTCGAAAACGGTTTCCTGTTCACCGCAGCCTTCAGCCGCGAGGTGGTGGACCCGTTCCGCTGGCCGGGCCACCGCTTCGGCTCATTCAAACAGGCGCGAGACGATTTCACGGAGCGGATGAGCCGCGGCACGACTTACAAAGCCGATAGTGCCGTCGATCTCGACAATGCGATTACGGATAATCCGGAACTGACGACCGGCGATCACGACGGCCGCGCGATGGTGCTGCGGACGGGGTCTGATCCGATCACTCCGCCATGAACTTCGCAAAAGCCCTCGGGTCTACGTTGCCGCCGCTGATGACGATGCCGATGCGTTTGCCCTGGCAGGGCACGGCGCCCTGAAGCACCGCTGCCGCCGCGAGGCAGCCGGTGGGTTCGACGACGATCTTCATGCGTTCGGCGAAGAAGCGCATGGTGTCCACCAGCATCGCATCGCTCACCGTGACCATGTCGTGCACCAGCGCGCGGATGATGGGGAAAGTCTTTTCGCCGAGATAGGTGGTCTGCGCGCCGTCGGCGATGGTCTTCGGCACGGGAATGCGCACGATGGAGCCGGCTCGGAAGGATTGCTGGCCGTCATTGCCCGCTTCCGGTTCCACGCCGTAGACGAGACATTCCGGCGAGAGGGCCTGGGCCACGAGCGCCGAGCCCGCGATCAACCCGCCGCCGCCGACCGGGACGAACAGCATGTCGAGGGGACCTACTTCGTCGATCAGCTCCTTCACGGCGGTGCCCTGGCCCGCGATCACGTCGTCATGGTCGTAAGGCGGGATCAGCGTGAGGCCACGCTCCTCGGAGAGCCTGCGCGCGATGGCATCGCGGTCCTCGGTGTAGCGGTCGAAGCTGACCACCTCGGCGCCATAGCCTCTGGTGGCGGCCACCTTCATGGCGGGCGCGTCGTTGGGCATGATGACGACGGCAGGCACGCCCTGGAGCCGGCCCGCATAGGCAAGCGCCTGGGCGTGGTTGCCCGACGAGAACGCCACTACGCCGCGCTTCCTCGCTTCGGGAGAAAGGCGCGAGATGGCATTGTAGGCCCCCCGGAATTTGAAGGCGCCGCCGCGCTGAAGATTTTCCGCCTTGAAGAACAGCTTCGCGCCCGTGCGTTCATCGGCGGTCCGCGAGGTCAGCACCGGCGTGCGATGGGCCACGTCCGCGATGCGCCAGGCCGCCGTGAGCACGTCGTCATAGGTGGGCAGGCCTTCGGGAATGATGGAAGAGGAGGCTGGCAGCGGCTGTGTCGAGGAGGTCATGGTCGATCCATCGCGGGGTGTTCTGGGGTCTGCGAACGGAATACCACTTCTGAGAATCCGTACAAGATTACAATGCGATGCGGCATGCCGGGTATGGTCTTAGCCGATAATTGCAAACAAAAATCCTAATCTTCGGCACCGGATCGAGCATCGCACAATTCCATGGCATGAGTGTGGACATGCGCAAATAGGTGAAGTTCGGAACAGCACTCCCTCGAAAGCCGTTCTGGTGAAGCGATCTCAAGAGGAGGCCACCATGAATCTTTGGCAGATGGTGCTGTCGGACCACGCGAACATCGAAGAGCTCTGCCGTGAGGTGCTGCGGGCCAGTCCCAGCGGCCCCAACAGCCGTGCCGAGCTTTTTGCCGATTTCGAGCTCGAACTCGACCGGCACCTGAGAGCGGAGCAGAACGTGCTCTATCCTGCGCTGGCCCATGACGGGCGCACGGAATCCTATCTCTCGGAGATCGATCACGAACATCATGACATCCGCCGGCGTCTCGATGCGCTCGCCGCGCAACCCGACAAGAACGGCCGCCGCTGGTCGCTGGACTTCAAGGATCTCACCGGCATCATCCGCCATGCCTTCACGCTGGAGGAGAACGGCATCCTGGTCATGGCGCACGGCATCCTTCCTCCGCGCGAGGCCGACAAGATCCGCCGTGCCTATGAGCGCGAGAAGATCGCATCCTACGAGGCAAGCCGCTGGCATCTGCCCGAGGCCATGATGCCGAGCCGCTACGGCATGCCGACGGGGATGGCCTTCGGCGTTCTCGCCGGTCTTCTCGCGGTGGGTGGAGCGGCTGTCGCCTGGAGCATGAGCCGCCACGGCTCCTCTTCCCGGTCCAACCGTCCTCTGCATCGCGTTTCCCGTCGCCCCGAGCGGCCGTTCCCGCTCAAGGCGGGCGTGGTGGATGATCGCATGAGCCGCACGTCGCAAGGGTCGATGAGCCGCAACCGACCGGGCGCTTCCGGGATGCGCGAGACGACAGCCACCGGCACAGGCGGCGAAGACTCGGGCGATAACTGGTTCTCCTCCGCCAATCCGCCGCGCGCGCCCTCGGGTCTTTCAACGCCGCTCCAGCCGGGTGGCACCGCTCCGGGCACGAGCGCCGCCGCGCCGGCGGGTTCGCTGAAGCGGGAGCCTTAAGTCTCTTTGAGGTTCGTGCCCCAGCGGCTGTGAAGGAACCGCTCCCACGGTGAGAACAGCAGGCGATCGACCAGAAGGCCGATCACCACGATCACAATCATGATGCCGATCACCTGCTCCATCGCATTGAGTTCGCGTCCGTAATGGAGCAGGTGGCCGAGGCCGAAGCCGGTGAGGATGGTGACGTAGATTTCCGCCGCCATCAGCGAGCGCCACGCGAAGGCCCAGCCCTGCTTCATGCCGCTCACGAGAAACGGCAATGATGCGGGCAGGATCACTCGCGTCCATTTGTGAAAACCTTTCGAACCCATGGTGCGCGCGGCCTTGGCATAGATCGGCGGAATGTTGCGCGCGCCGTGGTCGGTGGCGATGATCACCGACCACACGGTGCCCATGATGACCACGAACAGCATCGCTCCTTCCGTCTGCCCGAACCAGATGAGCGCCAGCGGCACCCAGCACACGCTCGGCAGCGTCTGGAGTCCGAGCGCCAGGGATCCGATAGTGTCTTCGAGAATCTGCGATGTGCTGGTGAGAAGCCCGAGCGGCAGGCCGATGATCACGCCCGCGATGTAGCCGACGAGCAGGCGCTTGAGTGTGACCCAGGTGGATTCGATGAGCGTGCCGTCCATGAGCGCTGCCCAGATGTATTCGCCGACCAAAATCGGTGAGGGCAGCAAAACGGCGGACCAGCGGCCGCTGCGGACGGCCAGCTCCCATACGAGGGCAATGCCCGCGAAGAACAGGAGGGCGACAATGGTGCGTTTCATTCGGAGACCGCTCCTCGATAGATGCCCTTGAGGGCAGCCGCGACCTCCGATGTGTAGCTCGCGAGCTCCGGAGAGTTGATGTCGCGCGGGCGCGGCAGATCGATCCGGAATACCTGCGAAATGCGTCCCGGCGACGGAGACATCAGCACCACCCGGTCCCCTAAGCACACCGCCTCGCGCACGTTGTGCGTCACGAACACAATGGTCTTGCGGCTTTCCATCCAGATCCGCTGAATGTCGTCGTAGAGCTGATCGCGCGTCAGCGCATCGAGCGCGGCGAAGGGCTCGTCCATCAGCAGCACCTGCGGGTCGGGCGCCAGCGCGCGGGCGAGCGCTACGCGCTGCTTCATGCCGCCCGATAATTCGTGCACATGCGCATGCTTGAACTTCGCGAGACCCACGAGTTCGAGATAATGGTCCGCAATCTCGCGGCGCTGCTTGTTGGTGAGATCGGGGCGCAGTTTCAATCCGAACATCACGTTGCCGAAAGCATCGAGCCACGGGAACAGGGCGGATTCCTGGAACATCACGAGGCGCTGCCGGCCGGGGCCGTTCACGACCTCTCCGTCCGCGAGAACGCGCCCGTCATCGGGCTTCGTCAGCCCCGCAATGATGTCGAGGAGGGTGGACTTGCCGCATCCGCTGGGGCCGATCAGGCACAGGAACTCTCCCTCCGCGACGGTGAGCGAGACATTGTCCAGGGCCTGCACCACGGTGCGCGTCGGGCTGAACCACTTGGTGACGCCCTCGATGATGAGCTTGGCCTTGGGGGCGGCGAGGGTGGCGTTGGGGGCCGCCTCCATCAAGGCGCCTCGATCATGCGCGACAGGTCAGGCGTGTCCCGCAGGAAGCCCACGGCCTGCGCGCTCTTCACGAAGGATTGGAATGCGGCGAGCGTCGTGTCGGGCGTGATCGTCATGCGCGTCCAGGCGCGCGCCACGAGCTCGGCCGGCATGCCGAGCTTGAACGACGCCTGCAACTCTTCCCGCGCGAGACGCTGCGCCTCCTCCGGATTTTTCTGAATCCATTCGGTCAATTCACGATGCGCCGTCACGAAGCGCTTGGCCATGTCCCTGTAGTCCTTCAGGAAGGCGGCGCTCGACACGAGCACCGTGGTGATGGCGTTCTTCTCCTCCACGAGAACCTTGCCGCCGGATTCCGATTCAAGCCGCGATACCCAGGGCTCGACGGTCCACACCGCATCGATCTGCCTGGTCTTGAACAGAGACAGCTGATCGGGATTGCTGGTCGGCAGCACATGCGCGTCGCCGCCCGTCTGCGTGATGCGCAATCCGCCTGCGACGAGCCATGCGCGCGCCGCGACATCCTGCGTGTTGCCGAATTGCGGCGTGGCGATGCGCTTGCCCTTGAAGTCGGCGGGCTTCGTCAATGTCGAATCGCCCTGCACCACGAGCGCGGAACCGCCATTCACGGCGCCTGCGATCACGCGCACCTCATCGCCGCGTGATCGCGCATAGGCATTGAGCGCGGGGTTGGGGCCTACATAGGTGAGGTCGAGCGACTTGGCGAAGATCGCCTCCATGGCGCTCGGACCCGCATTGTAGACATACCACTCGATCTTCACGTCAGGCCCGAGCCGCTCGGCGAACCAGTTCCGGCCCTGCCGCTCCATGGCGCGCGCCACAAGCGCCTGCACATGGGTGATGTTGGGAAAATGCCCGACGCGCAGGGTCATCCCTTGCGCCCAAGCGGAGCCTTGCGCCGTCAGCAATGATAACGCGGCAAAGGCAATAACACGCCATCCATGTCGCATCGTTCGATCTCCCATATTGAGGAAAGGAGGCTAAGGGATCCGATGGCAAGGTCAATGGAGGGAGAATTGTGCCCATAAAACAGGCACTTGCCGCATGCCTTAGCTTCGGAGGGGGCCTGGAGGGAAACGAAGGCATGGATCACGGCGGCGAAGTCCGGCATGATGGGGACCGCCGCAGGAGAAGCCTCTCGATGCGAACCGATGACCTCTGGCCTGATCTCCCTTATCGCCCATGGCGCGAGACCGCGCTGACCCTGCAACTCTGGACGCAGGTCGTCGGCAAGATCCGCCTTGCCCTGTCGCCTTGGCTCAATCATGGCTGGCAGGTGCCGCTCTATGTCAGCGCGCGGGGCCTGACTACATCGCCCATCCCCATCGGCCACGAGGTTCTGGAAATCGAGTTCGATTTCATCGCGCATCGTTTAGCTATGCGCACCAGCCGTGGCGAGGAGCGTTTTCTCGATCTCACGCCGCGCAGCGTCGCCGATTTCTATCGCGAGACGCTCCGACTCCTGCGTGAACTCGGCGTCACTGTTGCCATCAACGACAACCCGAACGAAGTGGCGGACCCTATCCGCTTCTCCGAAGATGACGTGCACGCATCTTACGACGCGGATGCCGCGCATCGTTTCTGGCGGGCGCTGGTGCAGGTGGATCGCGTGTTCAAGCTGTTCCGCAGCGGCTTTCTCGGCAAGGTCTCGCCGGTTCATTTCTTCTGGGGCAGCTTCGATCTCGCGGTCACGCGCTTCTCTGGCCGCACGGCGCCGTTGCATCCCGGCGGAGTGCCGGGCCTGCCAGACGACGTGACGAGGGAGGCCTATTCCCACGAAGTCAGCAGCGCCGGCTTCTGGCCCGGCAGCGATGCCTATCCACACGCGGCCTTCTATTCATACGCCTATCCCGAACCGCCGGGCTTTCGCGATGCCGCTGCCACACAGGGCGCAAGCTTCGACACGGCGCTTGGCGAGTTCATCCTGCCCTATGAAGCGGTGCGCAAGGCGCAGGACCCAGATGCTCTTCTGCTCTATTTCCTCAACCGCACCTATGCCGCCGCCGCCGATTCCGCCGGCTGGGACCGCGCCTCGCTCGAATGCGCGATGGGTGCGCCAGGGAGGGTGAGAGCGGTCTAGTGGCGCCGCGAGAGAGGGCAAAGTCCACCCTTGCGCATTGGTGAGACTTGTGAGGAAATGGAGGCGGGGCGTCCTTTTGAAGGGAGGCCTGCATGCGAACCTATTATGTCTTCCAATCCGGCGCGACGCCCGGGCTGCGCGGTTTCGCGGATGAGCCGCGCGAGAATATTCTTCCCGCCGAGTATGGCCCCTGGGTGCTGGCGCAGCAGATCGAACCGGACGAGGAATGGACGCTCGATGTCAGCCGCGCGGTCGTTGCAGCCGGCATCATCGAGAACGGCTATTATCTCGACGGCCCGCTCAAGGAGGCGGCCCCCAGGCCCGTGATCGAAAGCCACCGCGTGGAGGGAACGGCGGTCTATGACAGCAACAACAATCAGATCGGCACGATCAAGCGGCTCATCATCGAGAAGGTGAGCGGGCGTGTGCTCTATGTGGACGTGACCTTCGGCGGCTTCCTCGGCATGGGCGTTCGCCACCACACGATCCCGTGGGGCATGCTGACTTATGACAGGGAACTGGAAGGCTATCGCACCGGCATCACAGAAGATCAGTTGCGCGCCGCGCCTGTTTTCGAAACGGAGCATCGCAGTTGGCTCGACAGGCGGCGCGAGCGTGAGATGCAGGATTACTGGCAGGGCTTTCCGTGAGGCTCGATGCTCTCTCCCGTCATCGCCAGCCTTGTGCCGGTGACGACGGGAGGTTCGTATCGAGCCGCATTGATGCCGCAACTAACCCATTGCGCAGCGCCGGCGGATGATGCTAAGCATTGCTCATTCCACAGGGGTGCTCCGTATCGCCGGGGCTGAGATGATGGCGCGAAGCCGTCGGACCCTTCAGCTGATCTGGATAATACCAGCGGAGCGAGGCGGCATGTTTTCAGGAGCACAGGTCTCCCTTTATCCCATGTCCGACAATTTCGTCGGCATCATTCTCAAAGCCATCGGTGCACTTGAGCCTTATCGAGCGAACTTTCGCATCGAGACGGACGACATGTCGACTTTGCTCGTCGGCCCGCCCGATCAGCTGTTTCCAGCCATGCGCGATCTCTTCGCTGCTGCGGCGAACGGCGGCACGCATTGCGTTCTCGCCGCCACCGTATCGCGCGGATGCCCCGGCGAGCCGGACGATCCGATCTGCACGCCGATCGAAGGCTCCGCTTTCGACAAGCCGTTGCCGGAGCGCATCGCTGCAGCGCTCGCGGCCGTCGAATCCGCACCGCGTCTGGGCTTGAGCGTTGCGGCGCAGTTCTCGCTCTATCCGCTCGGAAACGGGCATCACATGGATGAGATCTACGGCTGCATCGAGTTTTTGAAGAACTCGGGCGTCTTCGACAGGTCGAAGAATTTCTGCACCAAGCTGCGTGGCGATGCAGGCCCTGTCTTCGCGACATTGAGCGAAGCCTTCCTACGCTTCGGTGCACCGCAGGGCCATGTGGCGCTCGACCTCAAGGTCTCGGCGAACAGCCCAAGCAAAATCTGACGACCATCCACTTCATTATCGAAAGAGGCCAACCATGTCCCATGGGCGTGTCTGGACATTGAGGGAAACCCTCATCGTCGCTGTTCTTGGCGCGGTCTTCGCCGTGCTTTATCTCGGCTGGGTGCAAGTCTGGCTCATCGCGCAGGCGATTTTCGGGCCTGTCACCATGGATGTGGTGATGGGCTTCTGGTTCATCACATCGATGGTCGCCGCCGCCATCATCCGCAAGCCCGGCGCGGCTTTCGCGGTGGAGGTGTTGACCGCCGGCGTGCAGATCCTGCTAGGCAGTCCTGCGGGCTTGCTGTTGCTGGTCACGGGTGCGGTTCAGGGCGCGGGCGCGGAACTGGCATTCGCCGCGACGCGCTGGCGCAATTATTCGCTGCCGGTGATGATGGCGGCGGGCGTGGGCGCGGCCATCTTCTCCTTCGCCTATACCTGGATCCGCTTCGATTACGGCGCGTTGCAGCCGGGCCTGCTCATCGCGATGTTCGTGCTGCGCTGCGTGAGCGGAGCCGTGCTCGGCGGCTGGCTCGGGCATATAATCGTGCAGGCGCTTTATAAGACCGGTGCTTTGTCCGGACTGGCGATCGATCATGACAAACGAGCCGCAGCGGCCTGAGGGCATCGCGCTCTGGAGGGGAGTGGAAGTCCGCTATCCCTTCGCGAAGGACAGCGCGGTCGGTCCCGTTGATCTGTCGATCGGGCGCGGCGAGCGCGTGCTGCTCCTCGGGCCGTCCGGCTCCGGCAAGTCCACGCTGCTGCTGACGCTGACCGGGCTCATTCCGGCCAGCATCCCAGCGGAGGTGTGCGGCGAGGTTACGCTCTTCGGCGAGGATGTGAGCACGCGGAAACCGTGGCACTGGGCGGCGCAGGTCGCGCAGTATTTTCAGGATGCGGACCAGACACTCACCGGCATGCGCGTGGAGGACGAGATCGCCTTCGCGCTGGAAAGCCGCGCGCTGCCGCCCATTGAAATCACTGAGACGATCACGCAGGCCATGCGTCGCGTCGGCCTGCCGGATGCGTGGCGCGCGCGTCGCTCCTCGACGCTGTCGGGCGGGGAGAAGCAGCTCGTGGCACTCGCGGCAACGCTCGTGCAGGATGCCGAGCTCTTTGTCGCGGACGAGCCCACGGCCCATCTCGCGCCGGAAGCCGCGGATCGCCTGCATGCCTTGCTGAGCAATAAGGCGTTCGACAGAAGCATCCTCATCGTCGATCATCGCCTCGAAGGCCTGATCGAGTTCATCGACCGCGTGGTCGTGCTGGGCAGAAGCGGGAGCATCATCGCGCAGGGCTGTCCGCGCGAGATGTTCCGCCGTCATCGGGATGACCTCGCCAACCACGGCATCTGGCGGCCTGCCGCGAGCGTGCTCGATGCAGACTTATACGCAGCGGGACTTGCCTCACCGACACCGCCGCTCTCCATTCCCGAAGCGCTGGATCATCTCGATCCGCACACTATCGCGAAGGCGCGCCCCGTGGTGGAGGCATTCGTGGGGGCTTACGCGCCTCGTATCGCGCAAGCCTCCGCGCAGGCGCCGGTGGTGGTGAAACTCGCGGGCGCCGAATGCGCGCCGTTCCTCGGCCCCATTGTGCTGCGCGGCGTGGACCTGACGATGCGCCAAGGCGAAGTCCTCGGCATCCTGGGCGCGAATGGCGCGGGCAAATCCACGCTGGGCCTGTGCCTTGCGGGGCTGCTGCCCCTGAGGGCGGGCAGGCGCGAGGGGAAGCCCGGCGGCTATGCGTTCCAGCGGCCGGAGAATCAGTTCACGGAAGGCAGCGTCGCGGAGGAAATCGCCTCCATTTTTCCGAAGCATTGGTCCGAGGCCGAGAGACGCGCGCGCATCGCTGAAATTCTCGCCGCATGGGGTCTCGACGGATTCGGCAACCGCCATCCTTTCGAGCTGTCGCAGGGCCAGAAGCGGAGGCTGGCATTGGCCACTCTCACCGCGTCGGACCGCTGGCCGCTTCTGGTGCTGGACGAGCCGCTGGCGGGCCTCGATGCGCGTGGAGCGGATAAGCTCACCCGGACCATCGAGATGCTGCAGGCGCAAGGTCGCACGATCGCCATCATCACGCACGACATGGATTTCGCGATGCGCCTGTGCCCGCGCTCCATCGTGGTGGGGGAGGGCGGCATTCTCGCCGACGGGCCGACGCAACATCTGATAGAGGACGCGAGCCTGCTGCAACGCGCCGGGCTGAAAGAGCCCGTGCATATGCAGGCCGTGCGCTGGCTGCGGCGGAATTCATCATGCTGAAGTCGCTTCACCCGCTCTCGAAACTCGTCGTCTGCGTCGTCGCGCTCACGGCATCCATCACCGTGTTCGATGCGCGCTTTCAAGCAGCGCTCTTCGCATCGGCGTTCCTGGCGCTGCTCGTCATCAACCGCACGCCGCTTCTCACGCTGCTGGCGCTGACGGTGCCGTTCGCGCTGTTCGGCTTCGGCTTTCTCACCACGAGCATCCTGTTCCGGCAGGAGAGCGATTTCGCCGTGCGGATAGCGGGCGAGGCGTTGTGGCACAGGCAAGGTCTCTCGGCAGGAATCGTGCTTTTCTCCCGCGCGCTCGCCTGCGGCATGATCTCGGCCTTCTTCGCGCTCACCACCGATCCCGGCGCCTTCGTGCGCAGCCTCATGCTGCACTTAAAGCTGCCGCCGCGCATCGGCTATTCCCTGTTCGCCGCCATGCAGCTCGTGCCCGATCTCGCGGCAGAAGCCCAGCAGATGCGCTTCGCCCGCGCCATGAAAGCAGGGCGTATCCCGCGCCGCATTCCCCGCCCGATGGAGGCCGCCAGCCTCGTCATCCCACTCCTCGCCTACGCCATCCGCCGCGCCGGCCGCACCGCCATGGCCATGGAGGCGAGGGGACTTTCACCGGATGGGCCGCGCACGATTCTGAATGCGCCGCGTTTTAAGGAAAGGGATGCGGTGTTTGCCGTTGTGGGATTAGGGGTGATTGCGGGATGTGGGATAGTGACACTGCTATGAGTTTGGCCTCTGTTATGTACCCACGATCCTAATAGACATTCTCATATAATCTAACTTAGGCGATTTAGTTCAGACCCATCCCAAGGTCCGCATAAATAATTTCAAGCTCATCATCTGATAATGGACTGTTGTGCTTAGCCATGGCTGGCGAATGTGCTACACAAAAATAGACCAATAGAATTGCGGGCACTCGGTAAAGAGTCGATTCCATAGATCGGACTTTTACACGATTGGATATGAACTGCTTGTTATCGAGAAAAGGCTGCAGATCACTGATGAAATTCTCAGGTGCTATATCCTTATAGTGGTCAATTAAAAGAGAGTTGAGCGGACTCAGACTGGAAGATAGGCCAGTAATTGCCTCATGTTGTTCCGCTACGACAGCTGCAATCTTACGGTATGAAGCCGTCGCTTTGCTCAAGACGTTCGCGACTTGGGAAAAATAATCATCTGTTGCCTCAATGAGTGCCATGCTCTTCGCGACGGCACGTTTCATTTCGGGGGTGGCGGCTACCGTCGGCTTATAAATTGTATCATGTGTGAGCTCACTGTATGCGTGTTGCATCAGTGTTCTAATTTGGATTTCGCAAGGAATTCCTTCTGGTATCGCGGTTTCACCATAGCGATTACCCAATTTTGAGTAGGTAATGTAGTGGACTGATTGATAGTCAAAAACGAAAGGCCTTTCTGCTCGCTCCTCTTGAAAATCTCTAGCCTTTTGCGCGCTCCAAAACTGAGGATTATGCAAAATGGCGTCTTCAATCGTTTTTATATCCTCGGAGAGAAGGACAACAAAACGAAGGCCGACTTTATCTTCGATACCTGCATAAGGATCAGTATAGTTCTTCAGACGATAGAAGGCTTTCTGAATTAGAGAATCTTCAGTTTTTAATCGTGGTATGACAGGCATTCGAAGGAAGAGTTCCAACTGTGTTGGCATAACTTTTCCTTTGATTGCTTCCGAAAGTTGCTCGGCGACAAAGTTACCCCATGCTTGATAAATGGGTTGCTCGTTTCTCCAACGACTAAGGAATTTCTGCTCGTCATGTGTCATGATTGATCAGTCATAGGACGGCGAACTGTTATTTGCGTCCATACCTCGCTTCCATCTCCACCAAATTTAAATGCAGGCCCTGTATCTATTATGACTTCTTCATTTAATAGAGCTTCCGAAGAAGCCGAAAATTCAATTTCATTTCCAAAGCGGAATTTGCGTCTCCGAAGACGGTTCCCCATACTCGAAATGTCTCGAATTACTGCTCGTGTAGGAAATTGCTTAGTTTCGAGGAATCTGAAATAGGGATCTCTGAGCTCAACGGGCAGGTACTTTTCGGAGAATTCCTGTGATGTAAATGTTGGTGCTTGTTCTGTTTTTATGAAAGTGTAGAGCGCATCTCCCAAATCTCGTCTGACCTCTGGCGTTAGATTCGCCTTGCGCATAAAATCTTTAGTGAGGTCATAGAAACGTGACGTTTCGTAGGGTCCGTTTTCGGGAAAAGTGCATCCTAGGAAATTTTCATAGAAGTACTGAGCCGCACTTTCTCGATGGCTGGTCGTAATGTTGCTATCGAAAACGAGAGCGGACCATGCATCTGCCCTAGATGCTTTCGGGTTGGTTTCAATCAAGAAACCAATTTTGTAAAGCCGCTGTGCTGGCGTTAGAAAGATGTCATCTAAGAATTCTGTTATCGTAGATTTTATGCCGCGATTTCGCCGAAACCCTGATTGAGTTTCAGCTTTGATGGTGCCCACGAAGCGGCACTCAGGCGTGCCGATAGTTCCATCAAAAACGATTACGACGCCCCCAGGAACCCCGCGTGCCATCTGAGCACTAATTAGCTTATCTGGGACGCCACGTGATTTTTGTAGGTACTCGTCGTCTGTAGCTCTGACCATTGATTCGGCTAATGCCACCATGCTGCTGTCATCAGCATTCAATATTCGCATCGTCATACTTTTCGATTGAGCGGAAAGTGCATCCATAATCCGTAAATGAAATTGGGCATGTGCCCTCTGCGGCAGCACCTCAAGCTCTGTTGCATATATTGGTGCAACTGGTTTTCGGTCTTCACCGCGCTTGAAGATTTCGTGCATAACTATGCGCCCGACCGTAAGGTTCTCTAGTTTCAATTTAGCCCCTACTTCAATGCGTGTTTAAATCGCTCGTTGTGGGAAATTAAACCAAGAAAACTCTAGAGTTGAAAATAGTACCTTTTTTGCGTGAACAAATAAAGAACAGGCCTTACTGAGTACTTTCTTGCGCCATCCTCAAATCCCCCCGCCGCTTTCAAACCACCATTCCTGCACCTCCCAGCCGTAGCCTTCCTCTTCCTGGATGCGCTGCAGATGGGCGGCGAGAACGTCGCGCAGCTCGTTGAGGGAGCGGGCGGGTGGCTCGTTGGCATATACGTATTCGGGGTCAGCGGTGTTGCCAGTAGCAGAACGATCCCGGGCGGCTTGGGCCGCCTGGCGGGCGGCGAGCTTATCCATGTCGGTGAGGGTGCGGGTCAGGCGGGCGAGCGGCTGCAGGCCGCGCTGGGCGAGTTCAATGGGTTGAGATTCGAGGGCTTCGGCGGTGCGCTCGGTGAGGGCCCAGAGCTTCTGAGTCACGCGCTCGCGCTGGTCGCCGATGCGGGCGGGCAGGGGCGCGCCGGGCGGGCGACGCCAGTTGTTCTCGGTGGCGTAGCGCGAAACGGTGGCGGCCGAGACGCCCAGCTCCTCGCCGATGCGCGCATAGGAGCGGGTGCCGCCTTCCACCAGATCGCGCATCTGCGCGATGCAGTCAGGGGAGAGCTTTTCGCGGAGCGAGCGGCTGCGGGCGCTTCGGGGTTCGGCGGGGCGGTTTTTGGTGCGGGGCATGGCGACAATCAATATTAGAACAAAACATGAACAAAGTAGCGAGTATGGGAGAATAGTCAAGGTTGAGGAGAGTTGGATTCGCGCAGGGCAGGAAGGCTTGGGGCAGGGCAAGGCAGGCGGGTTTGCCTCCCTTTTACGGAGGGGGCGGGGTGGGTGTGGGATGAACGGGTGAAAGCTATCGAGGTCGGGCGCTGTCCCAACCTCTCGCGTGCGGGAGAGATTGACGCGCGTCGGGGCGGCGAGTGAGGGAGTGCCGTTTCCGGAGACGGCATTCCCTCACCCCTGCCCCTCTCCCACATGGGAGAGGGGGTGCTTGCGGAGCTGTTCGTGTTCACTGGAGGATGTCGGGGCATGGGAAGATCGTGCGCGATCGGCTTCATATGCTCCGGGGAGTGCGGGGCGGATCGGGGCCGAGCCGTCGCCGGGTTCTGCTGTTGCCGGAATTGGACCCCAGGGGAGGGCCGGATGGCCTGATGGGGCTATGGGATTTGCGGGTGGATCGGGGTGGCCTATCTCTTCTTCCGTTAGGGAATGATGCTCTCCGGCCTGTAGCTGATTCAGGGCGCTGTAACAGATTTTCTTATTGTTATTCAATTATTTAAGCGCAATTTCAGAGTGCTGGCTTGGAACGTTTCATCACCGTTGCGGCGGCAATCGATGACAATTCATCATTTGTGCTGATGATCCGCTGGGCGTAACGGTGATGCGAAGAAGATTTGAGGGAATGCCATGAGCCACGCCAGCTCTCCCGCCAGTGCCGCCATGCCTGCGTCCGATACGAAGCGGCTCGATACGAGCACGCTCGGGCTTTATGTCGCCACCGTGTTCCTGTGGGGCGTGAGCTGGATCGGCATCCGTGCGCAGCTCGGGGTCGTGGCGCCGGAAATGTCGGTGCTGTGGCGCTTCGCGCTGGCGGCGCTTCTGATGTGGGGCTGGGTTCTGGCCTCGGGGCACCGGGTGCGTTTCGGGCTTGCCGATCACCTGCGCTTCATGGCGGTGGGGTGCTGCCTGTTCTCGTTCAACTTCATCTCGTTCTATTACGGCGGCTTGAGCGTGCCCTCGGGCCTGCTCTCGGTGGTGTTCTCGCTCGCCTCCGTGTTCAATTTAGGCCTCGGGTTCATCGTCTTCCGGCAGAAGGTGGAGCCGCGCGTGGCGCTCGGCGGGCTCATCGGCGTTTTGGGAATCGGGCTTTTGTTCTGGCCGGAAATCACGGGCGCGGGCTTCAATGCCGATGCGCTGAAGGGCCTTGGGCTCTGCGTGATGGGCACCCTGTTCTTCTGCTCGGGCAACATGATCTCGACCGTCGTCCAGAAGCGCGGCGTGCCGCTGTTGTCGGCCACCGCCTGGGGCATGACCTATGGCTGCGTGGTGCTGGTCGCCATCAACCTGTTTCGCGAGAACGCCTTCACCATCGAGCCGACGCTGAAATATGTGGGCTCGCTCGTTTATCTCGCGGTCGGCGCATCGGTTTTGGCCTTCATGGCCTATCTCACGCTGCTGCGGCGTCTCGGGGCCGCGCGGGCGGGCTACGCGACGGTGCTGTTTCCCATCGTGGCGCTGACGGTCTCGACCCTGGTCGAGGGCTATCAGTGGACGCTGCTCGCAGGTCTCGGCGTCGCGCTGGCGCTTGTCGGCAACGTGCTGGTTCTGCGCAAGCCCGCCGCGAAATAGGTGTTATTCGGCGGCGGCCGGCATCGTGCGGGTCGAGCCGAGATTGTCCAGCGACTGCTTGATGTGAAAGCCCAAGGCATCCGCCAGCGGATTCTCCTCGCCGCGGGAGCGGATCAGGCCGATCTTGCACGAGGGCAGGGCGGGGAAGCCGTCGGAGGGGCCGAGGATCCGCATGCCGGGGCGCACGGCGCTTTCCGGCAAAACGGAGACCGCGAGGCCCGCCATCACCGCAGCGCCGACAGCCGTGGAATGCCAGCTCACATAAGCGACGCGGAAGGCGCGGCTCGCGCTCTCCAGCGCCTCGGTGGCGGAGTGGCGCCAGTCGCAGTTCGGGCGACCGAGCGCCAGGGGAATCGGGTCCTCCTCGTGCACGCCATGGCGCGCCGAGGTCACCCAGAGCAGCTGCTCGATGCGCACGATCTCGGATGGGCCGCGCCGGTCGACATGAGTGATGATCGCGAGATCCAGATCGCCGTGCTGCACGCGCTCGATCAGGTTATGCGTCGGCTCGCACATCACCGTCACCTCGGCCTTCGGGTTCGAGCGCGAGAAGCGGGCCAGGATCTCCGGCAGGTAGCGGTCGGCGTAATCGTCGGGGAGCCCTAAGCGCACGCGCCCGGTGAGCTCATGCTCGTTGAAGGAGGCCATGCATTCCGTGTTCAGCCGCACGATCCGGCGGGCGTAATCCAGAAGGCGCTCGCCCTCGTCGGTGAGCTTCGACAGGCGCCCGTCGCGCTCGAAGATCGCCTTGCCGACCCGGTCCTCCAGCCGCTTCATCTGCATGGACACGGCGCTCTGCGTCTTATGCACGATCTCCGCCGCACGGGTGAACGACCCCGTATCCGCAATCGCCACGAAGGTCCGAAGCTGGTCGATATCAAGCAGGTGCATAGCCTAGGTTCCATCATCAATATTCATGATGATACATATCTCAAACAATCGCTTCAAGTGATGAAATGATTCGTGCTACATATTCCAACAGAAAAAAATTTAGTATTTAAAATCAAAGACTTATCATGAGTTTCCTGTGGCGTGCTTCTTTGGCGCCGCTGATATTTCTTTGAAAGATCTCTGACAGATCTTTGGTGCTTCTCGGATGGCTCACGGAGAGTTTTCCGGCAGTCCATGGATCGGCAACCGAGCAGCACCGACAGGCGATAAGGAGACCTGACATGACCCGGTCCGCAGCAACCGTTAAGCCCCTCCCCGGAACCCTGATCCTGGGTCAGTTCGCGCGAGTGCTCATCTCCATCGTCAAAGCTTTCAGGGATCGTCGGGAGATTATGAATCTCGCCGAGTTCGACGACAGGATGCTGGCGGATATCGGGCTCACCCGTGGTGATGTGAGAAGCGCTCTTGAGGAACCGATGCACCTCAGCCCGTCATGGGTGTTGGTTCGACGCGCCGACCAGCGGGCGCGAACGGAGCGGGCGGTTGAGTCCGCGCGGAAGATCCGGCCCGCCGTTTCGTTCGTGAAGAAGGCTGCCTAACGCATCGGTCCAAAAAGTGGATTTGCACTTTCTGGATCAATCCGATGCTCTAGGACTTCTTCGGATCGGCCTTCCAGGCATCCTCCAGAATGGATTGAAGGGACGTGAAATACTGCAACTGCATCTCGTGTCCCTTTTCCATCATGTCCTGCCATGGAGCGGATTGCTGCGGAGGCGGCTCCGGCTGCTTCTGAGTGGGGGCCATCTGGAGAAAGACCGTCATCATGTCTTGGAACGGATTGGCGGGCGGCTTCTGCTCAGTGGTGGCTTTCATCCACCCTTCCCAAAGCTCGGCCCATGGATTGCCGGATGAAAGTTGCGCCTTCGCTTCCTCTGGAGGCGAGAAGTTTTGCGTCATTTGCGCATGCGCCGCCATCCATTGCGCTACACCGCCGGCGAAGATACCGGCAAGAAGGGGCAGGATCTGCTGCATCGTTTCGACGCCGATCCCGGCGTAATCCGCTGCCTGATGCGCCACGCGGCGGCTGGCATCGTCGGAGCCGAAGAGCTGGTCGAGAAGAACATGCCCTTCTTTCTGCGCTTGCGGAAAGAAGGAGGGTCCGGGCGCCTGCCAGAAGGTCTGGTAGCCCCCGCTCATCAGGGACTGGATAAACGGGCCGGCATTGGGGGATGTCATGGCGTGCTGAAGGCCCATCATGAAGGCCGGCATGAAAGCGGCCATCGCCTTCTGCTGCTGATCTCCCGAGAGATGAAACTGCCGGGCAAGAGCATCGAAACCTGCATTTCCTTGAGCTTGGCGGATCAGATCGAACCAGTTGAGCATGGCAGACTCCTCTATGGCATCGGACGCAAAAGTGGACTTTCACTTTTGGGGTCGATCCGATGCTTCCTGCTTCAATGAGAGCATCGTCGCCCCGGCTCACGGAGCAGGAGCAGCTTGCCTCTCCAGACGGCGGATTGTCCAGAACGCAGTGATGATGGCGGCGATGCCGAAAACGATGGAGCCCGCGCCGATGCCGATGAGGGCGCCTTTCGGGCCGCCGACATGGGCGCCGTAATAGGCGAAGGGGATCATGCCGAGCGTGGCGCGCCCCCAATTGAAGAAGGTAGACAGAAGCGGATAGCCGAGATTGTTGAACGAGGCGTTGGCCGTCAGGACGAGGCCGATAAAGAACCAGATGAAGCCGCTGAGCTGGCAGAAAAAGCGCACGAGTTCGGCGGTCGTCGGTGGCGCATTGAACGCGATGACGATCGGCACCTGGAGCAGGACCAGCAGCAGCCACATCGCGAAGACGTAGATGACGATGAAGATCAGCGCATCCTTGAGCGTCTGCCTCATGCGGTCATAACGATACGCTCCCCAGTTCTGCCCGAGAACGGGACCAATGGCGCCTGCCAGTGCGAAGAGACCGGCGAAGGCCACAGGCGTCACGCGGTCGATGATGGCCGAGGCCGCGATCACCTCATCGCCGAACTTCGAGAGGATGCCGGTGAAGAATCCGTTCGAAACCGGTGCTGCGATATTCGTCAGGATGGCGGGAATCGCGATGGTGAAGAAGGGCCGCGCGTCACCGATGACGGATGACAGGGTCGGGCGCATGAGGAGGCGGTGCGAGCCGATGAGGAAGCGATAGCCGACATAGAGGTAGGCGAGGCGGGCGATGTTGATGGTGATCGCCGCGCCGTTGGCATTGAGGCCGAGACCGAAGATCAGGATCGGGTCGAGGAAAACCGTGACAACCGCGATGGAGAGCGTGGCATACATGCTGCGCTTGGCGTCGCCTGCGGCCCGCAGCACGGTGGAAAAAGCCATGCCGAACGCCATCAGCGCGTTGGTCGGCAAGGTGATCCAGAGGAAATGCACGGCAACCTCATATGCCTGCCCGCGTGCACCCATGGCTCCGAGGATCGCAGGCAGCAGCGGTATGGCGATGACGCTGATGGCTGCGGCAACCGCCGCCATCAGGATGCTGCCCGAGGTCGCGAGCCGCCGGGCATCGTCATAGTGGCGTGCGCCCAATGCGCGCGACACGAGCGCGCCGATGGGGATCATCAGGCCGACATTGATCGAGACCGAGAAGAACATGACGACCGTGGCAAAGCCGACGCCGGCGGTCAGGCTCGGATCGTGAAGCCAGGAGATGTAGAGCAGCGAAACCAGATCGACGATGAAGATCGCGATGAGGCCCGCAGCGCCCGTTCCCGTCATCACGAGAACGTGGCGCATGGTTGAGCCGGTGACGAAAACCGGTGTCTCCACGCCTGAGACGGGCGCCACGGTTTCGGACGATCTGGCGTCCATCAAAGCACCTCTTCGCCGAGTATGTCGCGCGTCTCAGGACTGAGCGCCTTGGCGCGGCTGGTGGGTGAGGTGAGGGGCTCGGGTGTGATCTTCGCACCGACCACGAGCTCCGCGCCGCCCATGGTGCCGATTTCCTTCTGGAGCACGAGGCGGGCGATATCGCGCTTGCGTACATCCTGCGCGGCGGCGGCCGCACTGTCCGGGTCCGAGCCGAGTTCCTCCAGAGCGGCCCGTCCGAACACGATGGCGGATTCGAAGGACTCGCGCAGCTGGTAATCCACGTCGAGATTCATCAGACGAACCGCTTGAATGCGGTCATAGGCGCGCACGAAGCTTCGGGCATGCCTGAAATTCCCATGAATGATCTCGGTGATCCGCACGGTCGTCTCGGGATCATTCGTACACACGCAGATCATCTCGGCCTTCTCGGCGCCTGCCGCGCGCAGCACGTCGAGACGCGTTCCGTCGCCGTAATAGACCTTGAGGCCGAAGCGGGCCGCGTCGCGAACGCGCTCGACATCCGTGTCGATGACGGTGGCGTTGATGTTCTGCGCCAGCAGAACCTGATTGACGATCTGTCCGAAGCGCCCGAAACCGATGACCAGCACGCGGCTCGATCCTTCGCCTTCATGGTTTGGCAGTTCATCATAATCCGGCGCCGCTGCCTTTTCGGGGCGCGACTGAAGGGCTTTCTCGATCAGTGTCGAAAGCATGGGTCCGAGCAGCATCGTGATGGCGGCAAGCGCGGTCACGGGCTGCGCTTCGCTCGCCGCCATGAGCCCTAAGCCGGTTGCGACGGGCAGAAGCACGAAGGCGAATTCACCCGCCGTGCACAACAGGGCGCCGGAGCGCAGGCCGTCACGCCATGAAGAACCGAAGATCCGCGAGAGCACGGTGATCAATACCGTCTTGAGGACGATCACGGTGGGGGCGGCAATGGCAAGCATCATCCATTGCTGCTGCACGAGGGCGAGATCGATGGACATGCCCACGCTCATGAAGAACAGACCGAGCAGCATGCCCCGGAAGGGCTCGATATCCGCTTCCAGCTGATGGCGGAAATTCGACTCGGCGAGCAGCAATCCGGCGAGGAAGGCGCCCATGGCCATGGACAGGCCGACTTCCTCCATGAGAAGGGCCGCGCCGAGCACGACGAGAAGCGCGGACGCCGTCATGACCTCGCGCGCCCCCGTTCTGGCGAGGATGCGGAAGAAAGGGTTCAGTCCGTAACGGCCGATCACGATCACGAGGCCGATGGCGCCCAAGGTCTCCGCCACGGTGATCAGGCGGTCGAAAAGGGTTTCATGTTCCACTGCGGCGCCAGTGGCGAGGAGAGGCAGGATGGCGAGGACAGGAACGACCGACAGATCCTGGAACAGGAGGATCGCGAAGGAGCGCTGCCCATAGCCGGTCTGCAGGTCGTTGCGCTCTCCGAGCATCTGAAGCGCGATGGCCGTCGCCGAAAGCGCGACCGCGATGCCTGTCACGAAGGCCGCATTCATGGAGAAGCCCATTGCAACCGCCGCGGCACCGAGGCAGAGGGCCGTGAGCGCAAGCTGCGCGAAGCCCAACCCGAAGATGTCGCGCTTCATCGACCAGAGATGCGATATCTTGAGTTCGAGCCCGATGACGAAGAGCAGAAGCACTACGCCCAGTTCCGCCACCGTCGCGATGGTCTCCGGATCGCCGACGAGACCGAGCACGGAGGGGCCGATGACGACGCCCGCGGCCAGATAGCCGAGCACCGCGCTCAGGCCGAGGAGACGAAACACGGGCACGGCGATAACGGCCGCCCCGCAGAAGGTCAGGACAGGGGGAAGAAAGCTGACGTGGGAAGCTGCGGATGCCATCGAGAGTCTGCAAATCGGGTGGGGCGAACATCCTTTCTATGAGGTCTTGGGTGTCAGGGCGAGCCCCCTTAAGGGAACGCCGGGCAGAAATAGTCATTGTGTGACATTCGGAACCGGAACCACTTCACCGAAAAATGCTCTAGCGCTTGACAGGAGGGGCTTCCTCTCGCCACATCGCCCCATCATGACGAAGCCACCCCTCGATATCCTTCTCTGTGCCCCGCGCGGCTTCTGCGCGGGCGTCGTTCGCGCCATCGACGCGGTGGAGAAGGCGCTCGCGATCCATGGGGCGCCGGTCTATGTGCGCCACGAGATCGTCCATAACAAATACGTGGTGGAGGACCTGAAGCGGAAAGGCGCCGTCTTCGTGCGGGAACTCGATGAGATCCCCGATACGGACGCCCCGGTGATCTTTTCCGCCCATGGGGTGCCGAAGTCGGTTCCCGAGGCGGCGGAAGCCCGCAATTTCTTCGCCATCGACGCCACATGCCCCCTGGTGACCAAGGTCCACCGGGAGGCGCAGGTGCACCACAAGCGCGGCCGCCATATCATTCTCATCGGCCATGTCGGCCACCCGGAGGTCATCGGCACCATGGGGCAGCTGCCCGAGGGTGTCGTGACCCTGGTCGAGACGGTGGACGATATCGCCAGGCTCCAGCCTGCCGAGCCCGACAATCTTGCCTTCGTCACGCAGACCACCCTGTCGGTGGACGATACTCAAGGCATGGTCGATGCTTTGAAGGCACGCTTCCCGAGCATCGTCGGGCCTCACAAGGAAGACATCTGCTACGCGACCACCAACCGTCAGGGCGCGGTGAAGCGCGTGGCTCCCATGGTCGATGCGATGATCGTGGTGGGCTCTCCCAATTCGTCCAACTCCCAGCGCCTGCGCGAAGTCGCCGAGCGGGAAGGCTGCCCGCTGGTCCGCCTCATCCTGCGGGCGGACGACATCGACTGGTCCCTGTTCGGAAATGTCCGCCGCCTCGGCATCACCGCCGGCGCTTCGGCGCCCGAGATCCTGGTGGAGGAGATCATCGACGCCTTCGCCGAGCGCTACGAGGTCTCGGTGGAGAGCGTGTCCACGGCGGATGAGAGCGTGTTCTTTCCTCTCCCGCGCGAGTTGCGTGAGCAGGCGGCGGAGTAAGCGGTGGCAGTTTATACGGAAGTCAACGACGAGGAGCTCTCAAGCTTTCTCGCCACCTACGATATCGGCACGGTCCTGTCCTACAAGGGCATCGCCGAGGGCGTGGAGAACACCAACTATTTCCTCCACACGACGAAGGGTTCCTACATCCTCACCCTCTACGAGAAGCGGGTGCGGGAGGCGGATCTGCCGTTCTTCCTCGGCCTCATGCAGCACCTCGCCAACAAGGGCCTGAACTGCCCTCTGCCGGTCAACAACCACGAAGGGCAGGCTCTTGGCCGCGTGGCGGGCCGTCCTGCCGTCATCATCACCTTCCTCGAAGGCATCGCCGTCCGGCGGCCTACCGCCCAGCATTGCGGCTCCCTGGGCGCGGCCCTGGCCAGGCTGCACCTCGCAGGTCGGGACTTCGCCATGGACCGGCCGAACGCCCTGTCCATGGATGCCTGGGCGCCGCTTTTCGCCCAAGCCGAGGCGCAGGCCGATACGGTCCTGCAGGGCCTTGCCGAGCGGACCCGCCGGGAACTGGCCTTTCTGCAGGATGCCTGGCCGAAGAACCTGCCGTCCGGCATCATCCATGCCGATCTCTTCACGGACAACGTGTTCTTCATCGGCTCGGAAGTGTCGGGCCTGATCGACTTCTACTTCGCCTGCACGGATGCCTTCGCCTACGACGTCGCGATCTGCCTGAATGCCTGGTGCTTCGAGCAGGATGCCTCGTTCAACCTGACGAAGGCGAAGGCGCTGCTCGCAGGCTATCAATCCGTCCGGCCGCTGACACTGCCGGAAATCGAGGCGCTGCCCGTGCTCTGCCGCGGCTCCGCCATGCGTTTCATGCTGACAAGGCTCGTGGACTGGCTGAACGTGCCGCCCGGCGCGCTCGTGAAGCCGAAGGACCCGCTCGAATATGACCGCAAGCTTCACTTCCACCGGCACGTGAAGCATGCCCGCGAATATGGACTTGAGGCATGAACGGAACTGAACGCATTCTGATCTACACGGATGGCGCCTGCTCGGGCAATCCGGGCCCCGGCGGATGGGGCGCGATCCTGTTCTTCAAGGGAAGCGAGAAGGAGGTCTCCGGCGGGGAGGCCCACACCACCAACAACCGCATGGAGCTTCAGGCGGCCATCGAGGGGCTGAACGCCCTCAAGCGTCCTTGCGCCATCGACCTGTTCACGGATTCCCAATATGTGCGCCAGGGCATCACGCAGTGGATGCACAACTGGAAGCGGCGCGGCTGGCGCACCGCCGACAACAAGCCGGTGAAGAACGAGGACCTGTGGCGCGCCCTCGACGAGGCGGCCTCCAGGCACGACGTTTCCTGGCATTGGGTGAAGGGACACGCGGACGATCCCACGAATATTCGCGTCGATGCCCTGGCGGTGGCYGCCATGCAGCCCTTCAAGAAGCGGAGTGGAAGACCGCTGCCCATGACGGGGAGGTGAGCATTTCTCGGCGAAGTGGTTCCGGTTCGCCGTCAAAAAATGCGAGCCAACAAAGAAAAGAGCCGACCCACGTCAGTGGATCGGCTCTGAGCAGCGGCCTCGTTATCTCTCAGAGATCCTTCATCAGGTTCTCGGCGCCGGAGATCTGCGCTTTTGACGGCGTATCTTCCACGTTGAGAGCCGTCACGACGCCGTCCTCGACCACCATCGAGTAGCGCTGCGAGCGGGTGCCGAGACCGAAGCCCGAGCCGTCCATGGTCAGCTTGAGCGCCTTGGCGAAATCGGCATTGCCGTCGGACAGGAACTCGATGCCTTCCGCGCCGGTCGACTTCGACCAGGCATCCATGACGAACACGTCATTGACGGCGGTCACGAGAATGGAATCCACGCCCTTCGCCTTGATCTCGTCAGCCTTCTGCACGTAGCCCGGCAGATGGTTGCGGTGGCAGGTGGGGGTGAAGGCGCCGGGAACGGCTACGAGTACGACCTTGCGGCCCTTGAAGAGATCGTCCGTGGTCTTGGCCACCGGCCCGTCCGGGGTCATGACGCGGAACGTGACCTGGGGAAGGCGTTCTCCAACCTGAATAGCCATAGGCAAGTCTCCAAACAGTACCGAGAGAAAGAGGGCTTTCTCCTAGCGCGGCTTGCCATTCCCGTCGAGGCTCACTTCCGTCTCAATAGCCTTGTCCCCCGCAACGAGAGTCAGGCGCAGGAGCGCGGGTGCCGCATCCTTCGGCTTTTCCTCGACTGTGACGGTGAAGTTGTTGTCCGCATCAGGGGTTGAGGTAGACAGATACCAGTTCTCCGGACCCTCGGCGAAAAGAGAAGGTTTCGTGCCGGCAGGGACCCGCACCTTGATCGCAAGCACGGACTTGTCCGCCTGATCCTTCGCCGTGACGGCGGCCACCGCCAGATCGCCGGATGCTCCCAAAGGCCTGGGAGCGGGAACGCGTGCCTGAAACGGCTCGATGGCGGCGCGGTCAGGGCCGTCTTCGGCTAGCGGCAGGCTCAGCTCCGCATTGGCCGGGATGCAGATGTCCTTGCAGATGCCGTAATCGACAGCAAGCGCAAGCTTGATAGGCTTGCCGGCCTGCTCCGGCTTCACCAGAACGGGCAGGATGACCTTGCGACCATAAACATAGGCGACGCCGGCGGCGTCCTCGTGCCGCTTGGGGGCAGGCCATTGGATCTCGATGGAGGCGGCGTTCTCCGAGCCGGACCAGTCGAAGCGGGGCGGCAGGCCGGATTCGCCGGGATTGCGCCAATAGGTCTTGAAGCCTTGATCGAGGGTGAACTCGATGCCAGCCAGCCACACATACCCTTGCTTGCCGCCGGAGAGCAGGCGGACCTGAGAGTGGAAGCCCTTGGCGCCGCTCGGCGAGGAAAGGGACTGTGCGGCTGCCGAAAAAACGGTCAGGATCAGGAAAAAGGCGGCTGAAATGGTGCGAAACATGATTGCCATGGAACTGACGCCTCTCTGAGGCGCTTCACTTATGCGTTTTATGGTCGGGTCTGCCATCCACGATCCCGTGATCGGGTTGCTGGCCCAGCGAGGCAGATTTCGAATCATGAGCTTTCAATTCTCTTACCCCGGAGACGGATCCCCTTATCTCGATGGGCAGCTTCTCGTCGCCATGCCCGGCATGGCGGATGAGCGCTTCGCCCGAGCGGTCATATATGTCTGCGCGCATTCACCCGAGGGGGCGATGGGGATCATCCTCAACCGCCCGGCTGCCCATGTGACCATGCCCGACCTTCTGGTTCAGCTCGAAATCGTTCCCGAAATGGAGCGCATCCATCTGCCCGAGCGGGTCAATCGGATGCCGGTTCTCATGGGCGGTCCGGTCGAGACGAGCCGCGGCTTCGTTCTCCATACGCCCGATTTTCACATCGTCGAATCCACCCTGCCCATCGATGACGGGGTGTGTCTGACGGCGACCGTCGACATCCTGCGGGCGATCGCCCGAGGGCAGGGGCCGCAGAATGCCGTTCTGGCACTGGGCTATGCGGGCTGGGGCGCCGGTCAGCTGGAACTCGAGCTTCAGACCAATGGCTGGCTGAACTGCCCGGCTGACGCGGAGCTGATCTTCAACACCGCCGTCGAGATCCGCTACGAGATGGCCCTGCGCCGCATCGGGATCGAGCCCGCCATGCTGTCCATGGAAGCGGGGCACGCCTGACGATTTTAAGCCGCTTGCGTCGCCGCGCCCACGAGGTGGCGCGCCTGTAGCACGGACATAGGCTCACCGAAGACCGGACCCTGCGCATATTCGCAACCGAGCTGATAGAGCTCGATGGCTTCCGACTCGCTCTCTGCGCCTTCCGCTACGATTTCCATGCCGAGCTCGTGCGCCATCTTCACGATGGAGCGCAGGATGACCGGCTTGCCCGCGGCCATCTGGCGAACGAAGGACTCGTCCACTTTCAGTGTGTCGAAGGGGAACCGCAGGAGATAGGAGAGGGCGGAATAGCCCGTCCCGAAATCGTCGAGCGAGAGACCGGCGCCGAGATCGCGCAGGCGCGTGAGCATTTGAGCCGAGTATTCCGGGTTCTCCATCACGAGACTTTCCGTCATCTCGATCTTGAGTGATCCGGGCAGGACGCGTGTGCGTGCGATAACGGTCTTCACATCCTGCAGCAGGTCATGACGCAGCAGGTGGTGGCTCGACATGTTGACGCTGGCGAAAATCGGCGGCTCGACTTCGAGCGCGCCTTGCCAGATCGCCAGCTCGCGCGCGGTCTGCTCGAGCAGGAACCCGCTGAGCTTGACGATGAGGCCCGTCTCCTCGGCGATGGACATGAAGTCCTCCGGCCCGATGCGGCCCAGCCGTGGATGATCCCAGCGCAGCATGGATTCGAAACCGGCGATGGTCCTGTCCTCCAAGCGCACGATGGGCTTGAACAGCACCTTCATCTCGTTGCGCTCGAGGGCGTGACGCAGATCGGTTTCCATCGTGAAATGGTCGCTGCGGTCCGAGCGCATGGTGGGGCGGAACACCTCGATGCGGTCGCCGCCGTGGCGGCGCGCATGGGCCATGGCGATCTCGGCGTTGCGCAGCACTTCCTCGCGCCGCGCCGCGATCTGCGGATCGTGCAGGGCGATGCCGATGGAGGCCGTGATGAAAATCTCGCGCTCGCTGTAGGTCACCGGCGTCGTGACGATGCGGCGGACCATGTCGGCGAAAGCGATGATGCGGTCGGGCTCGCGCTCGGAGAGCAGGATGATCGCGAATTCATCGCCCGAAATACGCGCCACCGTATCCTGGGGCTTGAGCAGACGGCCGAGACGGCGGGAGAGCGTGAGCAGGATTGCGTCGCCGGCGGCATAGCCGAATTGCTCGTTGGCTTCCTTTAATTTGTCGAGGTCGATGACGAGTACCGTCGGGCGCAAGGCATCGTCCTGGCTCGCGAATGTCAGAGCCGTTTCGAGGCGATCATAGAAAAGCTGGCGGTTCGGCAGGCTGGTCAGGTTGTCATGCACCGCATCGTGCAGCAGGCGCTCTTCGGCGTTCTTGCTGCTCGTCACATCGGACAAGGTACCGACGATGCGAATCACCTCGCCATCGGAACCGATGACCGGACGTGCCTTCAGGCGATACCAGTGATGCGCATTGGATGTCGAGCGCAGGCGGAAGTCCTGAACGAGGCGACCGCGGCGCTGCTCGATGACCGTATCGAGAGCAAGGCGATAGCGGTCCTTGTCGAAAGGATGGATCAGATCGAGCCAGGCGGAGGCGGGGCCTTCCAGCGCGCCGCGCTTCAGGCCGAGTTGATGCTCCATCTCGGGGCTGACGAAGATGTTGTCGGCCACCACGTCCCAGTCGAACACGATGTCGCCGGCGCCTGCGAGGGCGAGCGCACGGCGCTCCGTATCGTTCACGAAGCCGCGCGCGAAGCCGCCGCCCGCGAAGGCGTGCTGCATCACCGTGAAGCCGATGAGCATGACGATGAGAACGAGGCCCCCAACGAGGGCCGAGGGCGCGATATCGGACAGGACGTGTCCGACCACCGTGAAGCTCGCAGCCACGACCCAGGCGATCAGCAGGAGCCAGGTGGGCACGAGCATGATCGCGCGGTCATAGCCGTGCGTCGCCAGATGGATCACGAGAATGAAGCCGATGCCGGCCACCGCGGCGATGGACATGCGCGCCACGCCCGCCGCCACCGGCGCGTCGATGATCGCAAGGCCGATGAGCGCGCCCAGGAAGGCGAGCCAGAAGGCCGTCACGTGGCTGTAGCGCACATGCCAGCGATTGAGGTTGAGATAGGCGAACAGGAACACCAGGAGCGTTGCAGCCAGTACGGCCTCGGCACCGGCGCGATAGATCTGCTCGGTCGTCTCGGAAATGGGAAAGATGCGTTGGAAGAAGCCGAAATCGATGCACGCATAGGCCAGCACCGCCCAGGCGAGCGCGGCGGCTGCCGGGAAGATCAGGGCGCCCTTGACCACGAAAACGATGGTGAGAAACAGGGCCATCAGGCCCGCGATGCCGATGATGATGCCCTTGTAGAGGGTCAGCCCGTTCACGCGCTCCTTGTAGGCATCCGCATTCCACAGGTGCAGCTGGGGCAGGTTGTCGGTGCGAAGCTCCGCCACGAAGGTGACGGTGGAGCCGGGATCGAGCGTGATGAGGAACACGTCCGCGTCGGGGCTGTCATCCCGCTCGGGCCGAATGCCCTGGCTTGCGGTGACCGCCGCGATGCGGGACGAGCCGAGATCGGGCCAGAGAACGCCGGAGCCGGTAAGCCGGAAATGCGGAGCGACCAGAAGACGGTCCACCTGCTCGTCGGTATCGTTGGTGAGTGCGAAGACGATCCAGTCCTGGCGCAGACCCGACTCGCGCGCCTTCACGGCGATGCGGCGCACGATGCCGTCGCGGCCGGGCGCGGTGGAGATACGGATCTCGTCGCCGTCGGACTTATACCGTTCGATGGCGGGCGTGAGGTCGATCGCCTTCATCTTGGGGTCGACGCGAACGGATTCCACCGCCCAGCCGCTCGATGGCCAGGCGAGCCCCACAAATGCCGCCAGAAGAAAGGCTATGGCGAAAGATACGATCCGCAACGCTTCGGTTCTTTCGTCCGGTACAATACGGTTAAGCTGGATTGGTACCGGTCAGGGAGCCCGAGGGCAAGGCGGAGCCGGGAACCGGTCTGACTTGTCCGCAGGACTCGTTTGTTATCGTTAACCACGCGCATGAAGCCAGTTTGCGGCGGGATTGAGGAGATTTGGGCGTGACCTAAGGTCATGTTTGCCGATCATCCACGCAGCCCGGCGACAATCTTGTCCAGGGAAGGGAGCCCCTTGATGGGGCCGATGGCTGCCAATGTCGGCTGTCCCTCAAGGAGCCGGCTGCCTGCCGCGCGCACGTGATCCTGATCGAGGACATCGACTTTCTTGACGATCTCGTCGCTGCCGACGATCCGCCCCCAGGAGAGAAGCTGGCGCGCCACGCGCTCGATGCGCCCGCCGGGCGTTTCAAGAGCTGTCAGCAGGGCCACCTTCATCTGCGCCTTGGCGCGGATCATTTCGATCTCGCTGATGTCCTGCGTCGCCTGGCGCATGCAGGCCAGCGTCACTTCCATCAGGTTTTTGACGTCCGCACCCGCCGTTCCGGCGCCGATGCCGAACAGGCCGCAATCGGAGAAGGGCCAGTGAAATGAATCGATGGAATAGGCCAGCCCCCGCGTTTCGCGGACCTCATGCCACAGGCGGGAGGTGAGGCCGCCGCCGAGGATATGGGCGAAAAGGTGCGCGCCGTAATAGCCGGGATCCTTGAATGACAGGCCTGGCAGGCCGAGCACGATATTGGCTTGTTCGAGCTTGCGGGAAATCCGCCTCTCGCCGCCCGTGTAAGTGCCGGAATGTGGCTGCTGGATATCGGCGGCAGGCATCGATCCGAAAAGCCGCTCGGCGGCATCGACGATCTGCGCATGGTCCACGTCGCCCGCGGCGGCGAGCACCATCTTCGCCGGAATGTATTCGCGAGCGAGGAAGGCGCGGATCGTGTCCGCATCGAAGCTCTTGATGGTGTCCGGCGTGCCGAGGATCGGGCGGCCCACGGGCTGGCCGGTGAACGCCGTTTCCATGAAGGCGTCGTAGATGAGATCGTCCGGCGTATCCTCGACGGCGGCGTGTTCCTGCAGGATCACGCCCTTCTCGCGGGCAAGCTCCGCTTCGTCGAATGCCGAGTTGATGAGGATGTCGCCGAGAACGTCCAGCGCGACATCCACGTTCTCGCCGAGCACGCGCGCGGTGTAGCTCGTGTATTCCACACTCGTCGCGGCATTGATGTCGCCGCCCACATTCTCGATGTCTTCGGCGATCTGCCGCGCGGAGCGGCGCGCCGTACCCTTGAAGGCCATGTGCTCGATGAGGTGCGAGAGGCCATGTTCATGGGCCTGCTCGTGGCGCGAGCCGGTGCCCACCCATACGCCGAGCGTCGCGGTGGCGATTTCGGGCATGCGCTCGGTGGCGACGGTGAGGCCGTTGGAAAGCCTGGTGATATCGACCCGCTTCTCGCGGACGAAATGCTCGTTCATGCAGCAGCGCCTTTGACGGCGCGGGCGCGCTCGCGGATGAAGCGCTCGACCGCAGCCTGTTCGTTGGGAAGCACCGCGAAGCTCTCCTTGCGCTCCATGAGATCGGCCATGTGCGGCGGGAGTGCGGGGCGCAGGCCCGTGGCGCGCTCGACCGCATCCGGGAACTTGGCGGGGTGGGCGGTGGACAGTGCCACGACCGGCACTTCGGGATTGGTCTTCAACAGGGCACGCCCCGCGCGGGTGCCGACGGCTGAATGCGGATCGAGCACATAGCCGGTTTTGCGATAGGTTTCAGTCATCTCGTCAAGCACGTTCGTTTCGTTGACGGCCTCGGCCGAGAACTCCTCGCGGATGCGGGCAAGCGGGCCTGCCTCGATCATGAAGGCGCGGGACTGGTTGAGACTCGCCATCAGGCGGCGGATCGCTTCACTGTCCCGCCCATAGGCTTCGAACAGCAGACGCTCGAAATTCGAGGAGATTTGGATGTCCATCGACGGAGAGGTCGTGGGCTCGACGCCCTTGATCTCATAGGTGCCGCTGCCGAGCGTGCGGGCGAGAATGTCGTTGGCATTCGTGCCGATCATCAACCGCTCGATGGGCAGGCCCATGCGCTTGGCGGCCCAACCGGCGAGGATGTCGCCGAAATTGCCGGTCGGCACCGAGAACGAGATGGGCCGGTGCGGCGCGCCGAGCGCCACGGCGGCGGTGAAGTAATATACGGCCTGCGCAGCGACGCGCGCCCAGTTGATGGAGTTCACGCCCGAGAGCTGCAGCTCGTCGCGGAAGCGGCCGTTGTTGAACATGGCCTTCACCATGCTCTGGCAATCGTCGAAATTGCCCTCGACCGCGAGCGCATGCACGTTGGGAGATGCCACCGTCGTCATCTGGCGGCGCTGCACGTCCGACACGCGGCCATGCGGATAGAGGATGAAGATATCGACTTGATCGAGCCCCTTGAACGCCTCGACCGCCGCACTCCCCGTATCGCCCGAGGTTGCGCCGACGATGGTGGCGCGAGCGCCTCGCGCCTTCAGCACATGGTTCATCAGCCGCCCGAGGAGCTGCATGGCAACGTCCTTGAAGGCCAGCGTCGGACCGTGGAAGAGTTCGAGCACGAAGAGGTTGTCGTCGAGCTGCGTGAGGGGGCACACGGCCTGATGGCGGAAGGAACTGTAGGCCTTGTCTATCATGAGGCCGAGATCGGCCTCGCTGATATCCCCATCGACCAGCGGCCCGAGGACTGCCTTCGCGACCTCCGCATAGGATTTTCCGGCAAAGCCCTGAATCGTGGCCTTGGACAGGCTCGGCCAGCTTTCCGGCAGATACAGGCCGCCGTCCCTGGCAAGGCCGGCCAGAAGCGCATCGGAAAAGCCAAGCGCGGGAGCCTCCCCGCGGGTCGAGACATGGAGCACGGTTTATCTCCTGAGATTTCGGGCGGACATTAGGAGGAGCAGCCGGTCGCGGCAACCCGCAACCGGCCTAGAGGGTCAAGGTTTTATCCGCGCCATGGCATGGGTATCCACGAAGGAGCCGCCCCGGAAGGCGAAGTCCCGGTGAGTGCCCTCGATCTCGAAGCCGTTACGCTTGTAGAGCGCGATGGCAGGCGCGTTGTCGGTATAGACGGTCAGCTCGATCCGTTTCAGGTTGAGCCAGTCATCGGCCACCATCAGGATTTCCCGCAGCAGCCTGGAGCCGATGCCTCGGCCGCAATAATCGTCGTGCAGGCCCATGCCGAGATAGCCCACATGGGAGCGGCGACCCTGAAGGCGTTCGAACCCGCCGCTGCCGACGATCTTGCCATCACTCTCGACCACCAATGCCACATGGTTGGGAGTGAGGCTCTCCAGCCATTTGCGGGTGGCTTCCGGGGTCTGATGAGGCAGCCTGAGGGTGCCCCATCGATAGCCCGGTTGATTGGCGAGAGCGGCATAGCCCTCATAATCGGCAGGCCTCGCGGCTCGAATGACGATGTTGTCTTCCGCAGTTGCGGAACCGGATCGATGGGAAGATGGCTGGATATTCATGTCGCTCTCCTTGGAAAAGGCGGAGGCGAACTGAACCCGTGAAGCCCTGCTCGTCTCCGCAGGGCTTGGGAAAAATGCTCGACGCTTTCTAACCGCGCAAAGCCTCTCCCGCACGCCCTGAAAGGCGCGTCGTGAGAAGGGTTACGGTCATGACAAGCGTGAACATGGACAAATGATATATCTTTCCGCAACATAAACAAGCTCGTTATTGGAGCCCGCCAATGCGCATGACCATGATCGATTGGATTCTGTTGCCGGTGCTGGTGGCTGTCCTTGCCGGTGTGGCCGTCGGAGCATTTCTGCTCGCGGGCTTCATAGGCTTGGGTGTTCTCGGCCTAATCATCGGCGTAATGACTCAACGCATCGAACTCGAGAAGGATGGCGCCGTCAGCAACTACATGGCGACATCACTCTATGCACAGCAGATCAAAATGCAGGAGACCATGACCCGAGCCGAGCGGGCTGAACGCCGGGAGGAAACCCGTGTTCTCCTGAAATATCTTTTCGTTGCGAAGGTCGTCAGCGCCGGTTTCGTGATTCTCGGCTTCGGACTGTTCTTTATGTATCAGCTCGGCTGAAGCTATCCCTTAACGCGCCGCAGCGCGAAGGCGACGAAGACGCCGATCAGGGTCAGCGCGAGGCCGAACCAGGTGACGGCATATTGCAGGTGGTTGTTGGTGAGCGTGAGCGGCGTCTGCCCGCCTCGGGGCCAGCCGCCTGGGTTGGGGCTGGCATCCGCATCGATGAGGAAGGGGGCGACGCGCTCCAGCTTTCGAGCCTCGGCGATGGCCTGCGGATCGCGGGCGAACCAGTTATTCTTCGTCGGGTCGTCGTCAGGCGTGAAGGGATTGCGGGTCTCCGGCGCCCGCACGAGGCCGATGATCGTCACTTCGCCGGCGGGTTGCGCCTGGGCGCGGGTGGCCGGGTCCTTCAGGCCTGTCGGCACGAAGCCGCGATTGACGATGACGGTCGCGCCGGAGGAGAGCTTGAGGGGCGTGAGGACGTAATAGCCCTGGATCGGCGCGCCCTGGCGCTCGCCTTGGGCAAGGCCATAAACCGGCGCCTCCATGTCGTGCAGGAAGGTGCCGGTGACGCGGACCTTCCGAAACTCGTCCTGATCCGCGCGCCAAGTAGCCCACTCGGATTTGGGAAGGATCGCGCCCGGCTCGCCATAAGCACGGGCCTCGATCTGCTGGATCAAGCTTTCTTTCCAGGCTTTGCGCTGGAGCTGCCAGGTGCCGAGGCCGATGAGGATTGCGAGCGCGATCAGCGTCGCGATCCCCGGCAGGATCAGCGAGCGGCCCTTGTGCAGGCTGGCGCTCGTCACTTGTGGAAGCGCCCTTCCTCGGCCTTATGGTGGTATTGCAGCGCCACCAGCACGCCTTTCAGGGGGCGCATGAGACCGAGGCTCATGACCACGCTCAAGGCCGACCACATGACGAGGTGGAGCCAGATCGGGGGAGAGAAGGCGAACTCGGCCCACAAGGCCAGGGCAACCACCACGATGCCGACGATGGACATGACGAAGAAGGCGGGGCCATCGCCCGTATCGGCGAAGGCGAGATCGAGGCCGCAGACTTCGCATTTCGGTCGAATCGTCAAATAGCCTTTGAACACATGACCCTTGCCGCAGCGGGGGCACAGGCCTTTAAGGCCGGTGATGACGGGGGCGGGAGCCGATTGGTCTTGGGCCACGATTGTTCTCCGTGAGGAAGTCACCCCTCAGATGGGAAGGGGAGGCCGAAAAGCGAAGGGCGGCTTATTAAGCCGCCCCCGTTGATGATCAGTCGTGAGCGGTGTGGGCTTAATGCCCGGCTCCGCCGCCGCCGAAGCCCCACACGTAAATGGAGGCGAAGAGGAAGAGCCACACCACGTCCACGAAGTGCCAGTACCAGGCGGCGAATTCGAAGCCGAGGTGCTGCTTGGGCGTGAAGTCGCCGCGATAGGCGCGCAGCAGGCAGACGGCCAGGAAGATCGTGCCGATGATCACGTGGGCGCCGTGGAAGCCTGTCGCCATGAAGAAGGTGGCGCCGTAGATGTTGCCTTTGAAGCCGAAGGCGGCGTGGCTGTACTCGTAGGCCTGCACGAAGCTGAAGAGAATGCCGAGGATCACCGTCAGCCACAGGCCGGCCTTGAGGCCCTTGCGGTCGCCCTCCAGGAGCGCATGGTGCGCCCAGGTGACCGTGGTGCCCGAGGTCAGCAGGATCAGCGTGTTGAGCAGCGGCAGGTGCCAGGGATCGAAGGTCTCGATGCCCTTCGGGGGCCATACGCCGCCGAGCGCCTCGACACGCGAATAGAGCTGCGGGTCGCCGGCATAGAGAGCGGCGTCGAAATAAGCCCAGAACCAGGCGGCGAAGAACATCACCTCGGAGGCGATGAACATGATCATGCCGTAGCGGTGATGGAGCTGGACCACGCGGGTATGGGAGCCGGTATTGGCTTCGCGCACCACGTCGGTCCACCAGCTGAGCATCGTGTAGAGCACGCCGATGATGCCCGCGCCGAAGATGAAGGCGCCCAGATGCATGCCGCCGAACGCGATGTCCTTCCACCAGGTCACGAAGCCGGACGCCATCAGGAAGGCGCTGACCGCGCCGATCAGCGGCCACGGGCTCGGTTCAAGAATGTGGTAGTCGTGGTTCTTGGCGTGAGCCTCGGCCATTTTAGTCGTCTCCGTGCCTCGATTGTGACTTCGCTTTAGGACGTTTCTGCCCAGCTTGTCACGTTCCTTATTGAACGGTGGGTTTGGTTGATGATGTCGCCTCCGCCACCGGCTGCCCGCCCTTGGACGGGAAGTAGGTGTAGGAGAGCGTGATGGAAGTGAGATCCTTCACATCGGAATCCTCGACGAGGCGGGGATCCACGTAGAACACGACCGCCGATTCCAGGGTTTCCCCCGGCTGCAGGGTCTGTTCCGTGAAGCAGAAGCATTCGAGCTTCGAAAAGTAGGTGCCGGCGAGATCCGGCTGCACGTTGTAGGTCGCGATTCCCGTCGCAGGCTTCGAGCCCGTGTTGGTGACCTTGTAATAGACGGTCGTCGTCTCGCCGAGCTTCACCTTCACGTCGGGCTTCTCGGGAGAGAAGCGCCAGCTCAGGCCCGGAGCGACGTTGGAATCGAAACGCACCGTAACCGTGCGGTTCATCACGTCGGAATTATTGGCGTCGCGCACAATTGGCGTGCCGCCGAAGCCGGTTACCTTGCAGAACAGGTCGTAGAGCGGAACGGATGCATAGGCGAGGCCGACCATGCCCACGACGATGACGGCGCAGGCAAAAGCCGTGCGCTTCATCTTGCGTTGGATGTCTGTGTTCTCAGCCATATCGATCTCACAACGGACGCTGCAGGACCTGGGGTCCGAGCTTGGCGATCGTGATCGCGAACAGAAGGATGCAGAGAATGCCGAGCGTGAGCGCCAGGGCCAGCGAGCGCTTGCGGCGGCGCTGCTTCTCCTCGGGGGTCAGGCTGTAGGAGTTTTTGGAATCCATCGCGCTCACCCAAGAACCGGCCTGAAGAAGCCGAAGCCGTGCTCTGCCAAAAGCGTGGCGAAGAGCAGGAAGAGATAGAGGATCGAGAAGGCGAAGAGCTGCTGCGCCACGCGCATGGCGGGCTCACCTTCGCGCAGGCGATAGACCTGGATCGCAAGGGCCAGCATGCCGAGGCCGCCGATCAGCGAGATGATCGCATAGGCCAAACCGCCGAAGCCGAAGAAGACAGGCGCTAGGCCTAGCGGCGCGAGCAGCACCGTGTAGGCCAGGATCTGAAAACGGGTGGAATCGGGACCGGCGACGTTCGGCATCATGGGAATGCCCGCGCGCGCGTAATCGCCCGACTTCACGAGGGCCAGCGCCCAGAAATGAGGCGGCGTCCACATGAAGATGATGGCGAAGAGAATGACGCTGTCCCACGCCACGGAGCCGGTAACGGCAGCCTGCGCGACGATCGGGGGGAGGGCGCCCGCCGCGCCGCCGATCACGATGTTCTGCGGCGTCGTGCGCTTGAGCCACATGGAATAGACGACGACGTAGAAGAAGATGGTGAAGGCGAGAAGGCTTGCTGCGAGCCAGTTGCTCGCAAGGCCCAGCACCAGAACGGAACCTGCCGAGAGCGTGAGGCCGAAGGCCAGCGCTTCGCCGGGCTGAATCTTGCCGGCGGGAATCGGGCGCTTGAGCGTGCGGGTCATGATGGCGTCGATATCCGCGTCCCACCACATGTTGAGGCAGCCGGATGCGCCGCCGCCGACCGCGATCATGAGCAGCGAGACGAAGGCCAGAACGGGGTTCACATCCGCGTGGCTGACGACCATGCCGACGAGGGCCGTGAACACGACCAGAAACATCACGCGGGGTTTAAGAAGGGCGAAGAAGTCCGACACGTCGCCCTGCGAGACGCCTGCCGTGGCGAGGTTCTCGGTACGGGAATCGGTCAAGCTGTTCGACGCAGTGTTCATCAAATTGATCTTCCGAAATGCTGAAGCCTTAAAAGCCCTCAAAGGCTTCATGATGTCAGCTCCTCGCCGGAAAGCTTGAAAATCCAAGCCTTCGGGGGAGGAGCGGGGCGGCGAGAAATGCCGCCCGGCTCGTGTTGTCTGGGGCATCGGATGGGTCCCAAAAGTGCAAATCCACTTTTGGGTTCGATGCTCGTTTTAGTGGTCCGTGTCGACGATGCGCGGCAGGGTCTCGAACTGGTGATACGGAGGCGGGGAGGACAGGGTCCATTCCAGCGTCGTTGCACCTTCGCCCCACGGATTGCCGGCTGCCTTTTCCTTGCGGACGAAGGCGTAGATCACACCGCCGATGAAGATGAAGAGACCGGCGAAGAAGATGTAGGAGCCGATCGAGGACACCAGGTTCCAGCCGGCGAACGCATCCGGATAATCCGCATAACGGCGCGGCATTCCGGAGAGTCCGAGGAAGTGCATCGGGAAGAACAGCACGTTGGCGCCGATGAACGCGACCCAGAAGTGCAGTTTGCCGATCCAGTCCGGCATCATGTAGCCGGTGATCTTCGGGAACCAGTAGTAGATACCGGCGAAGATCACGAACACGGCGCCGAGCGACAGCACGTAGTGGAAGTGAGCCACCACATAGTAGGTGTCGTGCATGTAGCGGTCGATGGGAGCGTTCGCGAGCACGACGCCGGTGACGCCGCCGACCGTGAACAGGAACACGAAGCCCACAGCCCACTGCATGGCCGCCGTGAAGCGGATGGAGCCGCCCCACATGGTGGCGATCCACGAGAAGATCTTCACGCCGGTGGGAACCGCGATCACCATCGTGGCGAACACGAAGTAGGCCTGCGTCTGCAGCGAGAGGCCGACCGTGTACATGTGGTGCGCCCACACGACGAAGCCGACGACGCCGATCGCCACCATGGCGTAGGCCATGCCGAGATAGCCGAAGATCGGCTTCTTCGAGAAGGTGGAGATGATGTGCGAGACGATGCCGAAGGCCGGCAGGATCATGATGTACACTTCGGGGTGGCCGAAGAACCAGAACAGGTGCTGGTAGAGAACCGGATCGCCACCGCCCGACGGATCGAAGAACGTCGTGCCGAAGTTACGGTCGGTCAGCAGCATCGTGATCGCACCGGCGAGAACCGGCAGCGACAGGAGCAGCAGGAACGCGGTGACCAGCATGGCCCAGGCGAACAGCGGCATCTTGTGCAGCGTCATGCCCGGAGCGCGCATGTTCAGGATCGTGGTGATGAAGTTGATCGCGCCGAGGATCGAGGCCGCACCGGCAAGGTGCAGGGACAGGATGCCGAAATCGAGCGCGGGACCGGGATGGCCCGTGGTCGAGAGCGGGGGATAAACCGTCCAGCCGCCGCCGAAGCCGAGCGAGCCCGGAGCGCCTTCGACGAAGAGCGAGCAGAGCATCAGGCAGAAGGCCGAAACGGTGAGCCAGAACGAGATGTTGTTCATCCGCGGGAAGGCCATGTCCGGCGCGCCGATCATGATCGGGATGAACCAGTTGCCGAAGCCGCCGATGAGGGTGGGCATCACCATGAAGAACACCATGATGAGGCCGTGGCCCGTCACGAAGACGTTGAACGCCTGCGGGTTGGAGAAGAACTGCAGGCCCGGCTCCTGGAGTTCCAGGCGCATGGCGATCGACAGAAGGCCGCCGACGATACCGGCCGTAAAGCCGAAGATGAGGTAGAGCGTGCCGATATCCTTGTGGTTCGTGGAATAGAACCACCGGCGCCAGAAACCTGGAAGGTGATCGTGGTGATCCGCGTGAGCGGCATCAGCTGCATTTGCCATGATGAGACCTCTGTGGTCCTTCGATTACAATTACTGAGCGTTCGCGAATTTGAGCGGAGCCTGGGTTTCGGTCGAAGCATACTTCTGTTTCGACTCTGCCAGCCAGGCGGCATATTGCTGCTCGCTCACGACGCGGATTTCGATCGGCATATAAGGATGGCCGTTGCCGCAGAGCTCGGAGCACTGGCCGTAATAGACGCCTTCCTTCTCGGCCTTGAACCAAGTCTCGTTCAGGCGGCCGGGAATCGCATCGACCTTGATGTAGAAGGACGGCATGGCGAAGGCGTGGATCACGTCGGCCGAGGTGACCTGAACGTGCACGACCTTGCCGACCGGCACCACCATGGCGTTGTCGGCGCCCAGAAGGCGCGGCTGGTCGGGCTTGCGGGCTGCGTCGTCGGTGATCATGTTCGAGTCGAACTTGAAGCCGGCCTGTTCGCCCGGGTACTCGTAGCCCCAGTACCAGGAATAGCCCGTCGCCTTCACGACGATGTCCGCCTGCGGCGGAACCAGCTGCTGGCGCAGCAGGCGGAAGGATGGGATGGCGATGACCACGAGGATCAGCACCGGAACGATGGTCCAGGCGACCTCGAGCAGGGTGTTGTGGGTGGTCCTGGAGGGAACCGGGTTCTTCCGCTCGTTGAAGCGAGCGACGATGATCAGAAGAAGCGCCAGCACGAAAAGGCAGACCGCTGTGATCAGCCAAACAAGGTAGGTGTGAAAGTTGGAGACGCTGTGTCCCAACTCGGTCACCATCTCCTGCATGCCCATTTCCCAAGGGGAAGGCCTGCCTTCGGCGGCGAATGCCTCACTTATGCCCAACACAAGTGCGACCGCTGCCGTGGAGAGGGCGGTCACCGATCGACGTCCAGTCTCGATCCGCATCGGCGTTCCAAAGCTCCTAAAGATGGAGTGGCCCGGAGGCCACGAAAGCATAAAGTGACGACGTGGACGCGCGAGTATCGGCGCCCAGATTGCGCCATCACTTTAGATTTGTGCCAAAGACCACAGGACGCGCAGAAGCGCAACGGTTCAGTGGACGCAATTTATGCGTCATAACCGCCAAAAGGCGCTGAAGTGCCACAATTGGCTTCCCTCGCTTGACATCGCGGCCCTAGCCATGGTCCCAACGGGCAATATTGATCCGAGCGGCCGGGCCGCTGCCCCATATGGGGTTCGAGAGAAGGAGAGGCCTATGGGCGTGTCACGCTGGGTTCGCTTTGGAGCGAGGGCTTTGGGGGCAGTGGCCTTCGTGGGCCTCATGGCCCTGTCGTCCACCAAGGGGGCCGTGGCCCAGGGCATGGTCAAGAATACCTTCGGCGACTGGCAGATGCGCTGCGAGATTCCCGCCGGCGCCACCGCCGAGCAATGCGCCCTCGTGCAGAACGTGGTGGCCGAGGATCGCCCGAACGTAACCCTCATCATTATTGTGTTGAAAACCGCCGACGCCAAAAACCGGCTTCTGCGCGTCGTCGCTCCTCTCGGCATTCTCCTGCCGTCGGGCCTCGGCCTGAAGATCGACCAGACCGATATCGGCCGGGCCGGATTCGTGCGCTGCCTGGCCACGGGTTGCGTTGCCGAGGTTGTCATGGAAGATAATCTCATCAACCAGATGAAGACCGGCCAGGCCGCGACCTTCATCGTCTTCCAGACGCCCGAGGAGGGCATTGGCATTCCCGTGTCGCTGAACGGCTTCGCGCAAGGATACGATGCTCTGCCATAAGGCGGACAGAGTCTAAGAACGTTGGGGTGACTTCCATGAATAAAGGATCTGGCAGCAAGGCCGGCCTTGCTCTCGTCGTGCTCGGCCTCACGGCCCTTGCCGGCTGCTCCACATCTGGAGACAGCTCTCCGGGTTTGGGAGAAATGCTGCTGACCGGCGGCGCGACCCGGCCGCCTCCGCAGCAGGTCGCCGTCGACGACGTCTACTGCCCGCCCGTTGAGATCTTGGACGGCGGCTCCGCCATTCAGGTCTATGCCGGTGGCCGATCCGGAGACAGCAGCGCCCTGCGCAGCCAGGTCGCCATCACCAATCTGGCCCGCGAATGCCAGGGCCAGCCCGACGGCTCGACCCTCGTGAAGGTCGGCGTCGAAGGCCGTGCGCTCCTGGGCGTGGGCGGCGGCGCGGGCCGCTTCAATGTCCCCGTGCAAATCGTCGTGAAGAGCGGCTCGGGCGCCATCGCGAACCGTTCGCGCCAGACATCCGTGGCGATCCCGTCCGGCGACACCCAGGCGAGCTTCGCCGTGATCGAGGGCGGCATCGTGATCCCGGCGGCCTATGCCAACACCTTCGAGATCGAAGTTGGTCTCGGCAGTCGCGCGGCTGCGGGCCGACGCGGATAAGTCGAGCGATTTCGCGGAAGAAATACAGTCTCTCAAATGAGGAAAGCCGGCTCCATTTGGGTGGAGCCGGCTTTCATTGTTTCGGAAACTGTTTCTTTTAGAGCAGGGCTGCCGCACCGGCCCGCTGGGTCAACGGAATCGCCAGCACCTTGTCGATGCGGCGCTCGTCCAGGTCGACGACCTCGAAGCGCCAGCCGAGCGTGTCCACATGCTCGCCCGTGCTGGGAAGGCGCTGCAACTCGCTGATCACGAGGCCGCCGACCGTGTGGTAGCTGCGCCCATCGGGAAGCGGAACGCCCAGGATCTCGGCCATTTCATCGACGGGCATGGAGCCCGCGAGCAGCCAGGAGCCGTCCTCTCGGCGGATGGCGTCCGGCTCGGGAGCCTCCGTATCCGAACGGAAGGCGCCGACGATGGCTTCCAGCGCGTCGGCGGGGGTCACGACACCTTCGAAATGTCCGTACTCGTCATGGACGAGGGCCATCGGCACCTCCGCATCGCGCAAGGTCGCGAGGGCGTCGAGGGCGTAGAGCGTATCCGGGATCACCGGGGCCTGCTGGATATAGGCGCGGAGGTCGAGCGCCTCGCCCGCCAGCAGGGCCGCCAGGAGCTCGCGGGACTGCACCACGCCGATCATATTGTCAGGCTTGCCGTCGCTGACGGGCAGGCGGGAATGGGGCGTCTCGATCAGCAGCGCGCGGATCGTCTCAGGGTCGTCCGACAGGTCGATCCAGTCCACGTCCGTGCGAGGCGTCATGAGGCCCCGGACCGTGCGGTCGCCCAGGCGCAGGACGCCGGAGATCATGCGCCGTTCCTGCTCCTCGATCACGCCCGCGCTCTCGGCCTCGCCGACGAGGTGCTTGATCTCCTCTTCCGTCACGGTCGAGCTGTCGTCGGATGATGAACCGAAAAGGCCGAAGATGAAGCGCGTGGAGGCGTTGAGCAGCCACACGGCGGGGGCCGCGGCCTTGGAGAGCACCAGCATCATCGGAGCGACGGCGCAGGCGATGCCTTCGGGATTGCGCAGGGCCAACTGCTTTGGCACCAGCTCGCCGATGACGATGGACAGGTAGGTGATGATGCCGATGACGATGCCGAAGCCGAGCGGCTCCGCCGCGCCTGCGGGCACGCCTTGGGCGAGGAGGATCTGCGTGAGCCTGTCGCCCAAAGCCGCGCCGGAGAAGGCGCCCGCCAGAATGCCGACGAGGGTGATGCCGATCTGGACGGTGGAGAGGAAGCGGCCCGAATCCTCCATAAGGGCAAGGGCGACATTGGCCCCGGTGCGGCCTTGTTCGGCCATGGCCTTCAGGCGTGGGCGTCGGGCGGAAACGATGGCAAGTTCAGAGAGAGCGAAGACGCCATTCAAGGCGACGAGAGCGATAACGATGACCAGTTCGAACAACGGTGCCAGGAGCAGCCGACCGGTTCAGGCCGCGTTCTCCCCTTCTGTGGATGATGGTCCTAACATGGAGTGTCCGAGGCCCGCCGTCAATTAAAGCGGGGAGATGACGAATGCGGCAGCCTGCTTTGTTGACAGGATTGGTTTTCCTCTTCAGAGCTAAGGGCAGCCGATGATCCCCGCGGAAGAGACCGGGCTACGAGCCCGGCGCCGAAGGCGCAACCGCCCCGGAAACGCTCAGGCAAAAGGACCGCGTGGGAGCTGGCACTCTGGAAAGCGGCGACGCTAAAACGTCGCCCACCGACGGGCGTAACCCGAGCGTTCAGGCGCAAGGGGAAATCTCTCAGGTCTCGTGACAGAGGGGGCGCAAGGAAACGGGCCGCAAGGCCCGATGAAACGCGCACCTTTGAGGGAACCTGATGGCCGAGACAGCGCATAGCGACCAGCCGCTTCTGCAAACCCCGCTTCACGCCCAGCACGTGGCGCTTGGCGCCCGCATGGTGCCATTCGCCGGCTACGACATGCCGGTGCAGTATCCCACCGGCATCATGACCGAGCACAACTGGACCCGCGAGCATGCGGGCTTGTTCGACGTCTCCCATATGGGCCAGGCCTTCCTCGTTGCCGAGGACAAGAGCCATGAGACTGTGGCGAAGGCCATCGAGGCGCTGATCCCCGCCGATGTGCTGAACCTGAAGCCCAACCAGCAACGCTATTCGCAGCTGCTTAGCCAGGATGGCGGCATCCTCGACGATCTCATGGTCACCCGTGTCGGTGCGCCCGGCCACGAGGGCTGGCTCTATCTCGTCGTGAACGCTTCCATGAAGGAGCAGGATTACGCGCATATCCAGGCGCGCCTGCCGAATGGCGTGAGCCTGAACCGCAAGGACGGGCTCGGCCTCATGGCGCTGCAGGGCCCGTCCGCCGAGGCCGTGCTCGCCAAGCTTGCGCCGGAGGCTGCAAGCCTTGCCTTCATGATGTCCGCCGACGTGCAGATCGACGGCATCTGGTGCCACATCTCCCGCTCCGGCTACACAGGGGAGGACGGCTACGAGATTTCCTGCCACGCCGAGGATGCGCCGAAGCTCTGGAACAAGCTGCTCGAAAATCCGGAAGTGAAGGCCATCGGCCTTGGTGCGCGTGATTCGCTGCGTCTCGAAGCCGGGCTTTGCCTCTACGGCCACGACATCGACACCACCACGTCGCCCATCGAGGCGGGCCTGATCTGGTCGATCCAGAAGCGCCGCCGCGAGGAGGGGGGCTTCCCCGGTGCCGAGCGCGTTCAGCGCGAGATCAAGGACGGCGCTTCCCGCGTGCGCGTCGGCATTCAGCCGGAAGGCCGCGCTCCGGCGCGCGAAGGTGCCATCATCACCACTCCTGACGGGCGCGAGGTCGGCATCGTGACCTCGGGCGGCTTCGGCCCCACCGTCAACGGTCCGGTCGCCATGGGCTATGTCTCGAAGGACGTGTCCGCTGTGGGCACCGATCTCCATCTCATCGTTCGCGGCAAGCCGCTGCCGGCCAAGGTCGCGGCCATGCCTTTCGCTCCGCATCGCTACAAGCGCTAAAACTAAGAGGGAACCACCATGACCACGCGCTACACCAAAGATCACGAATACATCCGCGTCGAAGGCGATGCCGGCATCGTCGGTATTTCCGATTACGCTCAGAGCCAGCTCGGCGACGTCGTGTTCGTCGAACTGCCGAGCGTCGGCAAGTCGCTGGCAAAAGGCGCTGAAGCCGCCGTCGTCGAAAGCGTGAAGGCAGCGAGCGAAGTTTATGCTCCGGTCTCCGGCGAAGTGCTCGAGGTCAACAGCGATCTCGAAGCCGCCCCCGGCACCGTCAACGAAGATCCCGCCGGTCGCGGCTGGTTCCTGAAGATCCGTCTCACGAATCCGAGCGAGCTCGATGGTCTTCTGACCGAGGAGCAGTACCAGGAATTCGTGAAGTCGATTTCTTAAAGAACGACAGGGCAATGGCACACGAATACACGGCCAGTGTGGTTTGGAAGCGCGGGGAGGGCGAAGCCTTCTCCGACAACAAATACAGCCGTGGCCACCAATGGTCGTTCGACGGCGGCATCACGGTGCCGGGATCGTCGTCGCCCTCCGTCGTGCCGTTGCCGCTCTCGCGTGAGGATGCCGTCGATCCCGAAGAGGCTTTTGTGGCGGCGATCTCCAGCTGCCACATGCTCACCTTTCTCGGCATCGCCGCGAAGAAACGCTTCGTCGTCGATCTTTATGAAGACATGGCGGTAGGCGTCATGACGCCGAACGAGAATGGCAAGCTCTTCGTCTCGAAGGTCACGCTCGATCCGGCCATCGAATTCTCCGGCGAGAAGCGCCCGACGCCGGAGCAGATCGCCGACATGCATCACCTCGCTCACAAGGAATGCTTCATCGCCAATTCCGTGCTCACGGAGATTGTCGTGAAGGGCATCCCCTCGCACTAACCAAACCAAGGTTTTTAGCCGATGCGTTATTTGCCTCTTTCCGACACCGACCGCGGCGAAATGCTCGCGCGCATCGGCGTCAAAACGGTGGACGAGCTGTTCGCCGATGTGCCGAAGAACCTGCTTTTGAAAGAGCCGGTGGACCTGCCGCGCCGTAAGGGCGAGCTGGAGGTGGAGCGCATCCTCTCTCGCATGTCCTCGAAAAACGTGTCGGCGTCCTCCGTGCCGTTCTTCGTGGGCGCGGGCGCCTACAAGCATCATGTGCCGGCGACCGTCGATCACCTGATCCAGCGCTCGGAGTTTCTGACGAGCTACACGCCGTATCAGCCGGAAATCGCTCAAGGCACGCTGCAATATCTGTTCGAGTTCCAGACGCAGGTTGCTGCGCTCACCGGCATGGAGGTGGCGAACGCCTCCATGTATGACGGCTCCACCGGCACGGGTGAAGCGGTGCTCATGGCGCATCGCGTCACCAAGCGCCGCAAGGCCGTGCTCTCCGGCGGCCTGCATCCGCATTACACTGAGGTGGTGCGCACGCTCTCCGATATGGCGAGCGACGAGCTTGTCATCATGAAACCGGATGTCGCGGGCTCCGAGGACATTCTCTCGCAGATCGACGACACCACGTCCTGCGTCGTCGTGCAGTCGCCGGACGTGTTCGGCAATGTGCGCGACCTTAAACCCATTGCCGAAAAGGCGCACAAGCACGGCGCGCTGCTGATCGCGGTCTTCACCGAAGTCGTGTCGCTCGGCCTCGTCGCGTCGCCCGGCAGCCAGGGCGCAGACATCGTCGTCGGCGAAGGCCAATCCATCGGCAATGCGCTGACCTTCGGCGGTCCTTATGTGGGCCTCTTCGCGACGCAGTCGAAATTCATGCGTCAGATGCCGGGCCGTCTCTGCGGCGAGACCGTGGATGCGGACGGAAGCCGCGGCTTCGTGCTCACGCTCTCGACGCGCGAGCAGCATATCCGCCGCGACAAGGCGACTTCGAATATCTGCACCAATTCAGGCCTCTGTGCGCTCGCCTTCACCATTCACATGACATTGCTGGGCGAGACCGGATTGAAGCGCCTCGCCCGCGTGAATCATGCGAATGCGATCAAGCTTGCCGATCAATTGGCAGGCGTGAAGGGCGTCGAGGTTCTCAACAAGACCTTCTTCAACGAGTTCACCGTGAAGCTGTCGAAGCCCGCCGCTGAAGTGGTCGAGGCTCTCGCCAAGAAGGGCGTGCTCGCGGGCGTTCCCGCCTCGCGTCTGCTGCCGGGTGCTGGACTCGACAACCTGCTTCTGGTGGCCTCCACCGAAGTGAACACCGATGATGATCGCGCGGCCTTTGTCGCCGCCTTGAAGGAGGTTCTGTGATGTTGAACCGCCAGGGACGTCCCACCAGCGCCGGTGAAGCCGGCACCAATGCGCATCCGACCTTCACCGGCAACAAGGCGCTGGCGCAGGTCGAGCCGCTGCTGTTCGAGATCGGCCGCTACGACACGACCGGCGTCGACATCGACGAGCCGGAGGATTTCAAGCCGCGCCTCGGCGGGCTGGAGCGCAAGGAGGCCATCGGCCTTCCCGGTCTCTCCGAGCCCGAGACCATGCGCCACTACGTGCGCCTGTCGCAGCAAAACTACGGCATCGATACGGGCCTGTTCCCGCTCGGCTCCTGCACCATGAAGCACAATGCGCGTCTCAATGAGCGCATGGCCCGCCTGCCGGGCTTCTCGGATGTGCATCCGCTGCAGCCGATTTCCACCGTGCAAGGTGCGCTGGAGCTGATGAACGAGCTCGGCCGCTATCTCGTCACGCTCACCAACATGACCTCCGTCGCGCTCTCGCCGAAGGCCGGCGCGCATGGCGAGCTTTGCGGCATGATGGCGATCAAGGCCGCCATCGAAGCCAAGGGCGAGGGTAAGACCCGCAATGTGGTGCTTGTGCCCGATTCCGCGCACGGCACGAACCCGGCGACCGCAGCCCTCATCGGCTTCATCGTAAAGCCGGTTCCGGCCCGCGAGGACGGCTTCGTGCATGTGGAGGACGTGAAGGAGCGTCTCGGTCCGGATGTGGCCGCGATCATGCTCACGAACCCCAACACCTGCGGTCTTTTCGAGCCGCAGGTCGTGGAGATTGCCAAGGCGATCCACGATGCAGGCGCTTACTTCTATTGCGACGGCGCGAACTTCAACGCCATCGTGGGCAAGGCGAAGCCGGGCGATCTCGGCGTCGACGCCATGCACATCAACCTGCACAAGACCTTCTCCACGCCCCACGGCGGCGGCGGCCCCGGCTCCGGCCCGGTGGTGCTCTCCGAGCGCCTTGCGCCTTTCGCGCCGGTTCCTTTCGTGCGCGTGGGCAAGAATGGTTTCGAGCTGGTTGAGCAGGAAGCCGATGCCGCCGAGAAACCCTTTGGCCGCATGACCGCCTTCCACGGCCAGATGGGCATGTATGTGCGCGCTCTGTCCTACATGCTCTCGCATGGCTCGGACGGCATGAAGCAGGCATCCGAAGACGCCGTGCTCAACGCCAACTACATCCGCGCGGGTCTCTCGGACCTCATGTCGCTGCCCTTCGGCGACAAGCCGTGCATGCACGAGGTGCTGTTTGACGATGCGTGGCTGAAGGACACGGGCGTGACCACCCTCGACGTGGCGAAAGCCATGATCGACGAGGGCTATCACCCGATGACCATGTACTTCCCGCTGGTGGTGCATGGCGCGATGCTGATCGAGCCGACGGAATCCGAATCGAAGTCGTCCCTCGACCTCTTCATCGCGACCCTGCGCGACCTCGCCATGGCCGCGAAGAACGGCGACAAGGAGCGCTTCACCGGCGCTCCCTACCACGCCCCACGCCGCCGCCTCGACGAGACACGGGCCGCGCGCAACCCGGTCCTCAAATGGACCCCGCCGTCACCGGTGGCCGAAGCGGCCGAGTAAGGACCGCAACAACCCTCTTCCCTCTGTGGGAGAGGGGCGGTCCTCATCTCTTCCCGAAGTAGAAGAGCAGCGCTGCATCCGTAGCGCTGCTTTTTTTGTGCCTTGCGTTGCCACTCTCAAAGGCTAAAGAGCTCAGGCCGCGATTTGGTTTATGTCACTGACCCTCAAGCGTCCGTCTCATATTCCTGTCGAGTTCATCATAGCTCGCTTTCAACGCATCGCAGATTGGTTTGGCTGCACCACACATGATGCGGTGAACTTTACTCCAGCTCTTGTCCGCTCCCTGCACAGTTCGTGTGCAGACGACTGTCGGAGCCGCTGGGTGTGGATCGCGATAGAAGTTCCAGATGATCAGGTTGCGCTTGTCGATGAGGACATCAATGTTTTGGTTATTGGGTTGGCGCTCTATTCCAGGCTGACGCTCGATTTCTTCAAGAATTCGCTCCAATGAAGTGAGTGACTTCCCGCAGATCCTATGGCGTTCTTCTGCGGCGACCGAAGTCCAGGAGGAGGTCAGCACAAGGAAGATTACAAAACCGGTATATCTGCTCATGATATGACTTCTACCCAGTGGCCGTCTACCTAGCTCAATTTCAATTTATATCGTTGCAAAAGAAAGGGATAAATTCTTTTCAAGGTTTTATTATTAGTGGTGAGTAGAGGAATGGCAGCGAGGTGCAGGCTGACCTACTAGTGAGTTGCTTCCGACAATTCCGCCATCCGCTCGATCACGACCGAAGCACCAGCCTGCCGCAGCGTCCCGGCATGGCCCGGTCCGCAATGCCCACCGCCGGTGAAGCCGATCACGCGCATGCCTGCCGCAACAGCTGCCTGGACGCCGGCTGGCGAATCCTCAATGACGAGGCAGTCATCCGGATGCGCGCCCATCCGTTCGGACGCGAACAGAAACAGATCCGGCGCAGGCTTCCCGCGCGCGACCTGTGTCGCGCTGAAGATGTTGCCGAACAGATCGGCCAGCCCCGTCACGCGCAGGGAAAGAGCGATTCGCTCGGGCACGGACGAGGAGGCGACGCAACGCGGATGGGGGAGGGAAAGAATAGCCTCACGCACGCCTGCAATCGGCTTCAGATCTGTCTCGAAGCGCGCGAAGAGTGCGCGGTTGATCCGCTCAGCGAAATCGCTGGGCAGTGCCCGCCCATGATCGACTTCGATGCGGGCGATCATGTCCTTCATGCTCTTGCCGACGAACTGCCGCGCGATCTCGTCGGCGGTGTAATGCAGGCCGAGATCGCCCAGAACATCGACATCCACCTGGCAGGCGAGCGGCTCCGAATCGACCAGCACGCCGTCGCAATCGAAAATCAGCAGCATGAAGACCTCTTAAGCAAAAAGGCCGCCTTCTCGAAGGCGGCCTTTTTGAAATCGTTGACGATGTCCGCAGCCCTTACTGCAGCTTCGCCCGCACGTCGCTGAGACCCTGGCTCACCAGCGAGGAGGCGGTGTTGCCCGTGATCTCCTGGCGCAGCACGCGCTCGGAGGCCTTGATGGCGGCGTCGACGGCGGCGGCGCGGACCTCGGCGGAGGCCTGAGCCTCGGCCTGTGCGATCTTCGCCTCGCCGGAAGCGGTGCGGCGCTTCACGAAATCGGCCATCTTCTCCTGGGCTTCGCTGGCGAGGCGCTCGGCCTCGTCCTTGGCATTGGAGACGATCTCGGCGGCCTCGCGTTCAGCGGCGGCACGCTTGGCCTCGAATTCCTTCAGGAGCTTCTCGGCTTCCATGCGCAGGCGCTTGGCCTCGGCGAGCTCATCGGCGATGCGCTTGCCACGGGAATCGAGCTGGCCCAGCACTTTTCCGGGCACGCCGTAATAGAACAGGATGCCCCAGAAGATGACAAAGGCAACGGCAACCCAGAATTCGGCGTCGGCGAACAAATGGCTCATGGGGGCCTCCTGATCAGGCGTTGGTCTGGTCGAGGGCGGCCTCGACCGTCTGCGGGGCCGGAGCCTTGCCGGTCAGGCGCTCGATGATGGCGCTAGCCGTGTCGCGCGCGATGCCGTGCACATGGCCCATGGCCTCCGTCTTGCGGGCCGTGATGGTGGCCTCGGACTCGGCAAGACGCTTGTTGAGATCGGCTTCGAGAGCCTTGCGCTTGGCGTCGCTCTCGGATGCCAGCTTGGCACGGGTTTCCCGAGCGAGAGCCTGAGCACGGCCCTTGGCCTCGGCGAGGGCCTTTTCGTAGGCTGCTCCGGCCTCTTCGGCGCGGGTCTTCATCGCGGCGGCCTCGTCAAGATCGCTCGCGATGATGGAGCGCCGGTTCTCGATGATGCCGGTCAGGCGAGGCAGGACTAGCTTGGAAATCAAGATGTAGAGCACCCCGAAGGTGATCACGAGCCAGAGGAGCTGTCCGGCGTAGGTTTCCGTCTCGAAGGGCGGAAAGCCGACATCCTCGTGAGCGCCACCGTGCGCTTCAGTTGTGGCATGGGTCGTTTGAGCCTGAGCCATGGAGCAGATCCTAGAAGCCTGAAAATTCTTTCGAGATTGTGCCGTTCGGGCGAACTGAGAGCACCTTCTCCTGCGCGTTCATATCATGCCAGGAGACCTGGAAGGCCATCTCAGCAGGATGGAGTAGAAACAAGGGTGACGGCGGATTTCCGCCGTCACCCTTGTCGAGGCGAAGCGCTTAAGACGCCTCGACCTCCCGATCACCGTCTTGGAATTAGGTGAAGAGCAGAACGAGAGCGACGACGAGGCAGAAGATGCCGAGACCTTCCGCGAGCGCCGCGCCGATGAACGCGCGGGCGAACTGGCCGTCAGCAGCCGACGGGTTGCGCAGAGCGCCCGACAGGAAGTTGCCGAAGATGTTGCCGACGCCCATGGCGGCGAGACCCATGCCAATGCAGGCGAGGCCCGCGCCGAGGTACTTGAAAGCAATCGGATCCATTGTGAACTCCTTGAGTAGTGCTGTGATCGGGAGGGGAGGAAGGGAAGTAACGAGAGCGCAGACCTAGTGGCCCGGGTGCAGCGCATCGTTAAGGTAGATGCAGGTCAACACCGTGAAGACGTAGGCCTGCAGAGCGGCGACGAGGAATTCGAGCGCCATGAGAGCAACCGCCATGATGAGCGGTAGCGGAGCGAGAAGCGTCAGGGCTCCACCGGCGCCCAGGAGCGCCGCGACGAAGCCGCCGAAAACCTTCAATGCGATGTGTCCCGCGAGCATGTTCGCAAACAGACGCAGGGACAGCGAAATCGGGCGAGACAAGAACGAGATGACCTCGATGACCACAATGAAGGGCAGAAGCCAGACCGGTACTCCCGACGGCACGAAGAGGCCGAAGAAGTGTGTTCCGTGCTTGATGATACCGTAGACCACGACGGTGCCGATCACGAGCAGGGCCAGCGCGAAGGTGACGATGACGTGGCTCGTGACCGTGAAGAAGCCCGGGATCATGCCGAGAAGGTTCGCCGTAAAGACGAACATGAAAAGTGAGAAGACGAGAGGGAAGAATTTCATTCCCTCCTTGCCCGTCGCGTCCGTGAGAGTGCCGGCGACGAAATCGTGCAGCACTTCGGCAATCGACTGGCCGCGGCCCGGAACGAGCGCACGCTTGCGGGTCGCCAGAATGAAGCCGCCTACGATCACGGCTGCGGCGCCGATCATGAACAGCGACGAATTGGTGAAGCTGATAGCCGGAATGATAGGCTTGATCTGGAATTGTTCGATCGGGCTCGCCATGTTCCGCTCTCAAATCTCGCTGTTGTTCACTGTCGTTCGGCTATCGAAATTCGGGCGTTTGTCAACGCTTCTCGTCATACTTGGCTGGTTTGGCCAGCCCGGCTGCCCGCATGAGGTTGAGCATGCCAGCGCAGAAGCCGAGTATGAGACAAACGATCAGGCCCCAAGGGGAAGTCCCGGCAAAATAATCGACAAGCCAACCGATGATCCCGCCTGCCGCGACTCCCGCAACGAATTCGGCCGATAGCCTGAAGGCTTGGCCCATTGCTTTGGAATCCGAAGTCTGACGAGTGCGAGGCTCAGACTCAGTCCGATGCGCGGATGCTTGGGAGATCCGGACATCGAGTGATTTCAGCCTCGCAGATAGGTCGGCATTATCGGTATCGTCCGGTTTCCGCTCATTCACACCGTTGCGCTCGTTAGGGCCCGCCATTGCGATCTCCTGAAAAGCGTTACGGGAAAATGCTTGAAAGCCCAGCCCCGAAAGCCGCGCGCAACATATGAGCGGGGTGCCCCCCTGTCAAGGATAGTCTGAAAACATCTAAATATATGATATTATTGAGATAAGTGATGTTTTGTGCGCGTCTGGGCGGAAAGCGCACACGTTTTTAAGGCCGAAGCGTGGCAAAGGCTGAAAGCCTTAAGCTACCTCAAGAATGCGCTCGGCACTCTGCAAGTCGACCGAGACGAGCTGCGAGACGCCCCGTTCTGCCATGGTGACGCCGAACAGACGGTTCATGCGGGCCATGGTGATCGGGTTGTGGGTAATCACGACGAAACGGGTCTCGGTCTGCTGCGCCATCTCCTCCAGAAGGGCGCAGTACCGCTCTACGTTGGCGTCGTCGAGGGGCGCGTCCACCTCGTCGAGCACGCAGATCGGAGAGGGATTCGTGAGGAACACCGCGAAGATGAGCGCGGTGGCCGTCAGCGCCTGCTCGCCGCCGGAGAGCAGGGTCATGCTCTGGGGCTTCTTGCCGGGCGGGCGGGCCAGGATTTCGAGGCCTGCTTCGAGCGGATCGTCCGAATCGACCAGGGTCAGCTCCGCCGTGCCGCCACCGAAGAGGGTGCTGAAGAGGCGCTTGAAGTGATCATTGACCACATCGAAGGCGGCGAGCAGGCGCTCACGGCCCTCGCGGTTGAGGCTGCCGATGGCCTGGCGCAGGCGCTTGATGGCCTCGACGAGATCGTCCCGCTCGCCCGTGATGCTGTTGTACTTGGTTTCGAGCTCCGTCAGCTCCTCGTCGGCGCGCAGGTTCACGGCGCCGAGACGCTCCCGGTCCGATTTGAGAGAATGGAGCTTCGACTCGATTTCCGAATGCGGCGGCAATTCGGTCACTTCGCGCAAGCCTGCCATCTCGATGAGGCCGGCAGGCGTCGTTTCGAGATTCTCCGCGATAGCGCGGGTGATCTCGGCCAAGCGCTGCACGGCAGCCTCATGACGGGCCTGGGAGCCGGCGCGGGCCTCACGGGCGGCAGCGAGAGACTCAAGCGAGGCGCGGGCCGCGCGGTCGGTCTCGGCAAGCCCCGTTTCCGCATCCGCCAGCCGGTCGGCGGCTTCCTTGCGCCTGGCCTCCGCCTCCTCGACCTCGGTCAGGATGGCGCGGCGGCGCTGGAGATAGGTATCGGGCGCTTCCAGCAGGCGCTGATGCTCGTCCTGGGCGCGCTCCAGGCGCTCGCCCAAATCGTCGAAAGCCTTGGCGGCGCGAAGGACGCGCTCGCCCCACAGGCGGATATCGCCGTTGAGCGATTCCTGGCGACGGCGGCGAAGCTCGGCCTCGTGGGTCAGGGATTGAACGGCGGCGCGGGCCTCCGAGGCGGCGGCGCGGCGTTCAGCCACGCGGGTGCGCTCTTCGAGAAGGCGGCTTTCGAGATCGGGGGCGGGGGCAAGCTCCTGCAGGGCACCTTCCGCATCCTGCACGCGCTCCAGGGCCTCCGCTTCGCTCTCGGACAGGCGGGTGAGACCCTCCTGAAGCGCGGAGCGGCGCTGGCCCAGCTCAGCTTCCTTGCGCTCGGCAATCGAGAGGCGTGTACGGGCGGCATCGAGGGCCTGCCGGGCCTGGCGGGCGGTCTCTATGGCCTGCATTTCGCGAGAGGCTGCCTGACGCACGGCCTCAAGCGCGGCCTCGGCCTCGAGGCGCAGCTGCTCGGCCTGCTCGCGGGCTTCCGCAGCCTCGCGCTCAAGGTCCCCTAAGCGATTCTTCTCCGCCAGACGGCGGGCGGCGGGCGAGGGAGCCTCGGCCGCGGTGGTGAACCCGTCCCAACGCCACAGGTCGCCTTCCTGCGAGACGAGGCGCTGACCGGGCTTCAGCATACCGCGCAGGCGCAGGCCGTCGGCCTTGCTCACCACACCGATCTGGCGCAGGCGGCGCTGCATCTCGGCGGGAGCGCGGGCAAGGTCAGCGAGCGAGCGCACGCCTTCCGGCAGGACAGGATCGCCTTCGCCGGAGCCGCTCAACGCCCAATGGTGCGGGGCGGAGGGATTGGTGGATGCTTCGAGATCGTCGCCGAGGGCTGCGCCCAGCGCCGTCTCATAGCCCTTCTTGACCGTAATCTGGTCCAGCGCCGGCGGCCACAGGTCGCCGGTGGCGGAGGTGACGAGCTTGGCGAGCGTCCGCACCTCGGTCTCAAGCCGCTGTGCCTTGCGCTCGGCCTCGCTGACGGGCTGGCGCAGGCGGCTTTCCGCGTCGCGGGCTTGGGCGAGAGTTTCGCGGACCTCGAGCACCGCCTCTTCCGCGCCCTGCATGGCGTCCTCGGCAATCGCCATTTCCTCGCGCAGGTCGTCGATGGGCGGGCCGTCGCTGTCAGTGGCGGACGAAAGAGCCTCGATCTCGCGCTCCAGACGCTCCTTCTCGGTGCGGAAGCGGGAGGCGCGGTCCATTTCCTCGCGCACGGCGCGCTCCAGGGCGGCGCGGCGGGCATTGAGGTCGGAGGTCTGGGCCTGAAGGGCGCTGAGTGCTGCTTCGGCCTCGGCCAGGGCCGCCTCGGCCTGATGCAGGCGCTCTTCGTTCTCGGCGCGGGTATCGTCCGCGCCCTCGTTGGTCTCGGCGAGTTCGGCGGCCTCGGTCTGGAGGCGCTCGATGGTCGCCTCGGCGTCCGTGCGCTGGGCCGCCTCGCGGGCGATGTCGCGGTTCAGGTCGCCGATATGGCGCTCCAGCTCGACCACGCGCTCCTTGGAGCGGCGCTCCTCGGATTCGAGCTCGTTGCGGGCGTGAGTGAGACGCTGCAAGGCGGCGGCAGCCTCAGCTTCGGCCTGACGCAGGGCTGGGAGGCCATGGGCGGCGACGGCCTGGGCCGTGGCGGTCTTGGTCTGGTCTTCCGTCAGGTCCGCGACGGCCTTGAGGTTCTCGGCCACCTGACGCTCGGCGGTGGCGGCCTGATCCCGCGCATCGGAGTAGCTGATGGCGTACATCAGGGCTTCGAGGCGGCGGATCTCGGAGGAGAGGTTCTTGTAGCGGGAGGCCTGGCGGCCCTGGCGCTTCAGGCTCTCGATCTGGGTCTCGAGCGCGCGGATCACGTCCTCGACGCGGACGAGGTTGTCCTCGGCGGCCTTCAGGCGCAGCTCCGCCTCGTGGCGGCGGGCATGGAGACCCGCGATGCCGGCGGCGTCTTCGAGAATGCGGCGGCGGGCCTGGGGCTTGGCCGAAATGATTTCGCTGATCTGGCCCTGACGGACGAGGGCCGGGGAGCGGGCGCCGGTGGCGGCATCCGCGAACAGGATCTGCACGTCGCGGGCGCGGACTTCCTTGCCGTTGACCCGATAGGTGGAGCCTTCCTCACGCTCGATCTTGCGCGAGATTTCCAGGAGGTCGCTGTCGTTGAAGGCAGCAGGCGCCGTACGCTCCGTATTGTCGATGGTGAGCATCACCTCGGCCCAGTTACGGGCCGGACGGCCGCCTGAGCCGGAGAAGATGACGTCGTCCATGCCCGTGGCGCGCATGTTCTTGTGGGAGTTCTCTCCCATCACCCAGCGCAGGGCTTCCACGAGATTGGACTTGCCGCAGCCATTCGGCCCGACCACGCCGGTAAGACCCGGCTCGATCAGGAAGTCGGAAGGCTCGACGAAGGTCTTGAAACCCGCAATGCGAAGGCGCGTCAGCTTCATGGACGCGCCTTTCCGGCCCACCTGGCGAAGGGAGGGGTAAGGGGCTTACTCGCCCAGCAGAGGTTTGATGACCTTTTCAATCTCATCGATCGACAGGCTTCCCGGATGACGCTGACCATTGATGAAGAAAGTCGGCGTGGAGTCTACGTTGAATTGCTCCATACCCCGGTTCTTCACCGCGTTGACTGCGTCATAAAGTTTCTGGTCCTTGAGGCAAGCGTCAAATTTTTCCTGTGAAAAACCTGCCTGCCGCATGAGCTGACGGAGCGAATCCAGGGGCTTTTCCACAAAAGCCCAGTTCCGCTGCTGCTCGAACAGGAGGTCCGTGACCGGGTAATATTTGTCGTTGCCGTCGCAGCGAGACAGCATGAAGCCTGCCGTTGCCAGCGGATCGAGCGGGAATTCGCGCAGGATGAAGCGGATCTTGCCTGTGTCGATGTAGCGCTTCTTCAGCTCCGGCCAGGTCGTCTTGTGGAAAGCGGCGCAGTGGGAGCAGGTGAGCGAGGCGTACTCGACGATGGTCACCTTGGCGTCTTCCGGCCCCAAGGCCACATCCCCGAGGGGGCCGGGCACCGCGAGGTCCTGTACGGCGACGTTCTGAGCGAAGGCCGGAAGGCTCGTGGCGAGATAGGCGGTTACGGCTGCGGTCCCGAGAAGCTGAAGCGTCTGACGCCGGGTGATCATGAGGGTAAGGCTCCTAAAGAGATGCTGCTTTGCGGTAGAATGAGACATGCGCCGTGGCAAGGCCCGCCATGTCACGCTTTCGTGCGTGAACCGGAGCTGACTATTGCCTGGCCCAGCCGGTCGAGTGCGGCCTTCAGGCCTTCCTCCTCGATGGGGCCGATGGCTGTGTTCACCTTCTCCTGGTCCTCCGGGGTGAGGGTGGGAGCGGACGGACGCTTCTTCTCAACCCGCCGCACGGGCCCTTGTTTCAGGACAAGTTTCCCGATGCAGCGCCAGCCGTAATAGGTGTTCACCCGGTCGATGATGGTGGGCGCCAGGTGTTGAAGCTCCAAGGCGAAGGCGCTTTCCACCCGGATCACGAGGGTGGACGGCTCCGGCCGTGATTCCGGATCGGCATGGGGCGCCTTCCTTTTCCATTCGATCTTCAGCGGCTGGGTGAAGGCGGCAAGCCGCTCACCCACGATATCACCCCAGGCCATGATGACGTCGGACGTGGCAAAGCCTTGCGCCGCCAAGCTCGGGGAGAGGCAGGCATCCAAAAATTCCGCAAGGGGTCGAGCAAGAGGGCGGGCCATGGGCCTCGGTCGTCTCATGTTGAATGTCCAAAAGCCGCGTTGGAATATGATCGCAGGACCGGTATTCCACATCACATGTTAACGCCCGCTTTGAGCGCGACCAAGCCCGACCCTCAGGATCTGCTCGACTGGTACGATCGCCACCGGCGCGATCTGCCGTGGCGCGCGAAGCCTCATGAGGCCTCAAACCCTTACCGTGTCTGGCTTTCGGAGGTCATGCTCCAGCAGACCACGGTCGCTGCCGTCAAACCCTATTACCTAAACTTTCTCCAGAGGTTTCCCACAGTGGAAGCCCTGGCCGAAGCGCCCACGGATTCGGTCATGCAGGCCTGGGCGGGGCTCGGCTACTATTCCCGCGCCCGCAACCTCCACGCCTGCGCCAAGGCGGTTGTGGAAAACCATGGCGGGGTTTTTCCGGGGACGGAGGCCGAACTCCTGAAGCTCAAAGGCATCGGCGCCTATACGGCGGCGGCGGTGGCGGCCATCGCCTTCAACCAGAAGGCCGCCGCAGTCGATGGCAATGTGGAGCGGGTCATGTCCCGCCTCTTCATGATCGAGGAGCCGCTGCCGAAGGCGAAGCCCCTCATCCGTGAACTGACGGAGGAGCTGGTGCCCGAGGATCGGCCCGGCGATTTCGCGCAAGCGGTGATGGATCTCGGCGCCACCATCTGCACGCCCAAGCGCCCGGCTTGCGCCCTCTGCCCCTGGATGAAACCGTGTCAGGCCCGTGCCGCCGGCCTGCAGGAGACCTTCCCGAAGAAGCAGAAGAAGGAGACCGGGCAATTGCGGAAAGGCGCTGCCTTCGTGGTGCTGCGCGCCGACGACACCATTCTTCTGCGCACCCGCCCGCCGACGGGCCTCCTCGGGGGCATGGCCGAGCCGCCGACGAGCGAGTGGGAGCCCGCCTACGAGCCCTCCCGCGCCGTGCTGGACGCGCCCATCGAGGCGCGCTGGCAGCGCCTTCCCGGCACCGTACGCCACGTCTTCACGCATTTCCCGCTGGAGTTGACCGTGCTCTTCGCCAAGGTCCCGAAGGGAACGCCCGCGCCGCACGACATGCGCTGGACACCGCGTCTGCAGCTGCATGAAGAGGCATTGCCCGGTGCGATGAAGAAGGTGTTGACGCACGCGCTGGGCGATATGCCAGGTGCTAACGTAAAACCGACATCGAAACGCGCCAAGGCCCCTAACTCATCGGGATAAGGACACGGCTTTCTTTGTCTTCGCCAGCTGGTGGGGAAGACGAAACCTGCATTCGTCTACAGTCAGTCCAAGACTGTCGAAGGGCTTGTCAGCGATAGCCCTTGGCGTGGCTTTGTAGTGGAGCACGCCGTTCTCGTCGCTGGTTGCAGCAGTCAGGGGGCATGATCGTGATCGCAGCCTTCCTCAGAGGGCTATTGCTCTTTGGTTGCAAGTACACGGCGCGTGCTTGACTGCATGGATGCGGTGAGATCGCAGCCCTGCTCTTCTCCCACCTGAAGGGCTATTTCTATACCACTTAGACCTGACACCTTTCCTCTTTGAGTGGGCTCCTCACTGCCTTGGAGCCTCGACGACGGTCGCAACGATCCGGCGGACAAGCGGCATCACGGCGAGCGCCGTCGGAAGCGCGAACGCGTATGATAGTCCCCAGGCCTGCACGATCTTGAAGACAATATCGGGTTGAAACCCAATGGCCCTCAGGGTGGCAATAGTCGAAACAATGCCGGACATGAGCAATGAGAGCACCATCGGGAAGACGATGGAATGGGCTCTCGCAGGCAGCTTACGAAAGCGGAAGTTTACGGAACTTGATATCATTACCTATATCGCCTCGCTCATGACATCCAGTTCTTCTCAATCGGCTTGATGCCGGCAACCATGTCGCGGGCGAAGAAGGCCTGCGTGTGGGGCAGCTTCATATGCTGGTTGAGAGCCTCCGCATCGGTAAAGTCCTCGATCAGCAGAAAGGCATTTTCATCGCCGAGGGCTTGGAAGAAAATGAATTCCCGGCAGCCGGGCTCGGCTTGGGTCGCCTGCTGCAGCTCTGTTAATGCCGTGCGGGCAGCCTCTGCCAACCCAGGCTTGGTTTGGATGCGGACGATTTTTCTGACATTGGTCATAGGTCTCTCCTTGTGTGAGAACATAATTTGCATCCTCACTGAACTGTGCGAAATTCCCCAAGTTTTCCCATCAGATGTGAAGGAATAGGGGATGTTCGACTGGGACGACCTCCGCCATTTCGTGGCCCTGGCCGATACGGGCTCCTTGTCAGCGGCTGCGCGACGGTTGCGGGTCGAGCATGCGACGGTGGCCCGCAGGATCGCGGCGCTCGAAGCAGCGGCAGGGGTTAAATTGGTAGACCGCCGGTCGGGGCGCTACGCCCTGACCTCGGATGGGCAACGGGTAGCGGATCATGCCAGACGCATCGAAAGCGAGGCTCTTGCCCTGGAGCGGGCGCTTCTGTCCCGGCAATCCGATTTTGCGGCAGAGGTCTCGATCAGTGCGCCGCCACAGATTGCCGTATCCTTGATCACGCCGCGTCTTGCGGAACTGAGGAAAGCTCATCCGCAACTCAGGCTACGGCTCCTAGGTGAGAGCCGCATGGTCTCGTTGCCACGCCGGGAGGCTGATATTGCCATTCGCCTGACCCGCCCGAGCGATACGACGCTGATGACGCGCAAAGTTGGGGAAATGGTTTACTGCCTCTACGCCTCTAAAGAATATTTGGGCTCGCGGACGGAAAGAGACTTGGAATTCATCGCTTTCGACGAAAGCCTCGATGAATCGCCTCATCAACTCTGGTTGAAAAAGCATGCGGGCAAGCGTCCTATCGTTTTTCGATCAAACGAACTCTCGATCCTGCTCGCTGCGGCGCAGGCGCATATGGGGGTCACCGTACTTCCCGCATTTGCAGCGGAAAACTCCAATCTGCAAAGGGTCGAAATGGAGGACCGGTTTTTCAAGCGCGATGTCTGGATCACCTATCACCAGGACATGCGCGACAACCCGGCTGTCGCGACGACCGCTGCTTTCCTGGCCGGGTGCTTTCGTCAGGACAGGTCTGATCCGACAAGCGCCTTCTGATTGCGCTTGAACAGATCCGCCAATGCATTCGCGACCCGCGTCACGCTTGCGCGGCTTCTGCTGCGCCGATGCATGACGAGGAACACGTCCTCGATCAGGTCACCCTCGGGCTTCACCACCTGCACGAGATCGGGATCTGAATCGCCCAGCCAACAGGGCAGGAAGGCGGCTCCTAAGCCTGTTTTCGCGGCCTGATAGCGGATTGGCATGTCGCCGATGCGCGCGGCGATGGTGCGGCCTTGCGCGAATTCGGCCACATAGGCGGCCTGTTTCGAAAGGGTTGGGTCTTCGGGTGGCGCGATGACGGTTTCAGGGGTCGCCGTCGTGGCATAGATGGCAAACGCGATCTGCCCGATGCGGCGCACGACGAGATCGTCGCTTCCCTCAGGCAGGTTGCGCATGCGCAGGCCGATATCGGCTTCGCCGGATGCGAGATCGAGCCTTTGCCGCGTGGGGATATAGGCGATCTCCACCGGTGCCGCGGCCTCATGCAGTTCCGCCGAATGCAGAGATAGGAACATGGCGACCGAGGAGGTCGCCGTTATCCGCACAGGCGCATCGGGATTGGGCCGATAGGCGGCGGCGGTGCGCGAGACGATGCTTGCTGCCTCACCCATCGGGGAGGCAGCCTCGAAGATGACTTGGCCTGCTTCCGTCAGTTCAAGATTGTTGGGACCGCGCTGAAACAGATCGAGTCCCAGGGTTTCCTCCAGCGCCTTGATACGCCGGGCAATGGTCGGCTGGCTCTGGCCCAGGGCCTTCGCCGCGCTGTTCATCGATCCATGAGCCACCACGGCCAGGAAGATCTTGAGGTCGTCCCAGGACGGTTCGGTGTGGAAGGGGCCGAGGGCAGCAGGCATGCGGACAGAAGAAGGAACCATGTGTCGATGTTAAAACGCTTAGGCTGGGCTGGCATAGGGAAATGTTCGCTTTCAGGACGTTTCGGAAGACGCCTGCACCATCGCCGGAAGCTCCGTTGACCGCAGCCCCGCAGCAACATGAGAGCATTCTACAATCCTGATGGGGCGAAGCGTCCTCACAAGCGGGAAGGCTTGAGCAAAAACGTCTCGGAATTCGAATGCGGAAGCGGCAGCCATGCGCGGCACCATTCCATCGGGCGGCTTCGCGGAATTGCTGCAATGGCTGACGTCCCGCTGGTGCGGTCTTGAAACGGAAATGGCCGGCATTGCGCCGGCCATTTCATTGTATCTTCGCTTCGTATCGGGATCAGGCCGCCATGTCCGCCCGCACCTTCGTGCGGAAATCGTCGATGGAGACGAGGCCGTCCTTCCGCTCAACGTGCCAGAAGGTCCAGCCGTTGCAGGAGGGCAGGCCCTGCACGAGCGCGCCGACCTTGTGGATCGAGCCGATGATGGGGCCGAGCGACAGGGTGCCGTCGGCGCGCACCACCGCCTTGTAGCGGCCGCGCGCATCCACCAGCGTCTCGCCGGCCTTCACATAGCCGCCCTCGATGATGGACAGGAACGGCACGCGCACTTCCGTGCGCTTTTCCGGCGGAGCGGCAATCGACACGTCGGAGAGCGGCTCAACCGCATCGATGCGGGCGCGAGCGGCCTTCGCATAGGTGGGATCGCGCTCGAGGCCGATGAAGTTGCGGCCCAGCATCTTGGCGACGGCGCCGGTGGTTCCGGAGCCGAAGAAGGGATCGAGAACCACATCGCCGGGATTCGACGACGACAGCAGCACGCGGGCCAGCAGTGACTCGGGCTTCTGGGTCGGGTGAACCTTGCGGCCGTTCTCATCCTTCAGGCGCTCGTCGCCCGTGCAGATGGGAATGAACCAGTCCGAGCGCATCTGCACGTCTTCGTTGCCGGCTTTCAGCGCGTCGTAATGGAAGGTGTAGCCCTTCGAATCCGAGCCGCGGGAGGCCCAGATCATGGTCTCGTGCGCGTTGGTGAAACGGCGGCCCTTGAAGTTCGGCATCGGGTTGGCCTTACGCCACACGATGTCGTTGAGGATCCAGAAATCGAGATCCTGCAAGGCCGCGCCAACACGGAAAATGTTGTGATAGGAGCCGATGACCCAGAGCGTCGCGCTCTTCTTCATCACGCGGCGCACGGCGGACAGCCAGGCGCGGGTGAAGGCGTCGTATTCGGCAAAGCTCGCGAACTTGTCCCAGTCATCGTCGACGGCATCGACGAGGCTCTGGTCCGGGCGCGTGAGCGCCTGTTCGAGCTGGAGATTATACGGAGGATCCGCGAAGACCACGTCCACACTCTCAGGCGGGAGCTTCTCGAGATTGGCGATGCAATCACCGAGAAGGATCTCATTGAGAGGAAGAGACTTCGGCAGAACGGAGAGGGGCGTTTTACGCCCCGTCCGAGGAGCCGGCGCAGACCGCCCGGTACGCGAGACACTAATCCGGGAGGCGGCGCCGGCAGCCCCGGTACGCGAGGTACCCATGGGTGATCACCGATTACGCAACTGACACTCAGGATCATCGTCCGTTAGGGTAAAGAACGCGTTTATCGCTCAGAAAAAATGCGTGCTATTTTGGGTCGGCAAAACTTGCCGACTTATTGAAAGTATTGATTTTTTCGGGTTAACGGGCGTTAAGCGGGGTTACAGGTCCAGTAACCTTTGTTTCAAAGGCGCGAAACTCAGGCGGTGATAGGGGCAGGGGCCGTCACTCGCCAGCACCGTGAGGTGAGTCTTCGTGCTGTAGCCCGCATTGCTCGCAAATCCATACGCCGGATAGGTTTCGCTCAGGCGGGCCATCATGCGGTCACGGACCACCTTCGCGACGATGGAGGCCGCGGCGATCGAGGCAATCTTCGAATCACCCTTGATGACGGCTTCCGTGGCGCAGGGCAGGCGCGGCGGGTCATTGCCGTCCACAAAGGCCATATCCGGCCTGCAGGGCAGGGCCGCGAGCGCCCGGCACATGGCGAGCAGGGAGGCCTGGCGGATATTGATGGTGTCGATTTCCGTATGAGAGACGGAGGCGATGCCCACATGCGAGGTCGTCAGGATCTCGGCGAAAAGAGTTTCGCGCCGGGCCGCCGTCAGCGCCTTCGAATCCGCGAGGCCCTGTGGAACGTTGCCGAGATCGAGTACGACCGCCGCCGAAACCACCGGACCGGCGAGCGGCCCGCGCCCGACCTCGTCGAGCCCTGCGATACAGGTGTAGCCCGCCGCGCGGGCAATGGTTTCGCGCTCAAGGCCAAGGACGGATTTCGGGGGGCGAATCGGTGCGTTCATGCGAGGGATCAAAGCGGCGAAGAGGCCGCTTGTCATCCCATCTGCGTCGCTATGGCCCGCGGCCCTTCGGTTCGTCTCAAAACAGGCTCATCTGCCCCGCCTCCTTGGCGGGCGCCTTGAACAGGTCCTTGCGCAGGGACAGGTTGCGCTTGTTGAGGCCCAGCCTTTCCGTCGCCGTCTCGAAGCGGCGGCCGATCATCCAGGCATAGGGGCCGATTCCGGATTGGCGGGTGCTCCAATCCGCATCGTAATCCTTGCCGCCGCGCGCTTCCTGCAGCAGTGTGAAGACGTGCTTGAGCTTGTCGGGGTAATGCTCGGCCAGCCAGTCGCGCATCAGCTCCTTGAGGTCGTGCGGCAGGCGCAGCAGCACGTAGCCTGCTTCCCCGGCGCCTGCGAGCTGGGAGGCTTTCAGGATCTCCTCGATCTCGTGATCGTTAATCGCTGGAATGATCGGGGCGACGAGCACGGTTACCGGAATGCCGGCCTCATGAAGCTTGCGCACCGTCTCCAGGCGCTTCAATGGCGCGGCGGCGCGGGGCTCCATGCGGCGGGCGAGCTTGGGATCGAGGGTCGTGATCGAGATCGCGACCTTGACCAGATGCTTGTCCGCCATCTGCTTCAGGATATCGATGTCGCGGGTGACCAGCGCCGATTTCGTTACGATGCCGACGGGATGGTTGGCGCGATTGAGCACCTCCAGGATCGAGCGCGTGATGCGGAACTTCCGCTCCACGGGCTGGTAGGGGTCCGTGTTCGCGCCGAGCGCGATGGTGGTCGGCACATAGCCGGGCACGCGCAGCTCCTTCTCCAGAAGCTCCGCCGCATTGGGCTTGGCGAAGATCTTCGTCTCGAAATCGAGTCCCGACGACAACCCCTGGAAGGCATGGGTCGGCCGCGCGAAGCAATAAGAACAGCCATGCTCGCAACCGCGATAGGGATTGATGGATTTCTCGAAGAGGATATCAGGCGAATCGTTCTTGGTGATGATCGTGCGGGCCTTCTCGACGATCACCTCGGTCGGCAGCGGCGGCAGCTCCTCCTCGAGATCCCAGCCATCGTCGAACGCCTCCCGCTGCGCGGGCTCATAACGCCCGCTCGGGTTCGCGGAGGCCCCTCGGCCACGGCGGCGGTCCACCTCGACTATATAGGTCGGATCGTCCATGCGCCGCCGTGCGGCCTCGGCCGCCTCCAAAGGCGTGCGCGGGGCAGGCCGGGAGCGGAAGGGGACACGGGCATTGTCCTTGGCACGAACGGTCATGGCGGCCTCAAGCGAATCTGGAAGCGAGAACGTATAAAGAACAAAGAACAAAAAAGGAACAAAATCAAGTCATCTTGGGGGCTGTGGATTCCGATGAAATCGCTATAGTTCTCGAATGATTACCGTCCTCGTCCGCGTCACCCATGGGCCGGAGGCCCTGGCTGCCACCTTGAGTGCCCTCGTTCCCGCCGTCGCCGCAGGGCTGATCGGAGATGCGGTGATTCTCACGGGCAAGCAGGACGATGAACTCGTGCAGGTGGCGGACGCCGCAGGTGCGAGCCTCGTCGAGGGCAAGGCCTGGGCGGATGGCGTGAAGGCTGCCCGCCGCGAGTGGCTTCTGTGCCTCGATGACGGCGATATCCCGCAGGAAGGCTGGGTCCGCGTGCTCGACCGCTTCGTGGGCCTTGCAAAGCCCGAGCAGGGCCTCGCCCGTATGCGCCGTCAGCGTGCGGGGCTGATGAGCATGATCGCTTCTCTGCTCGCTGGCTCGTCTATCCGCGCCGGCGACCTCGTGCATCGCCGTGTGCTGATGAACGAGGTCAAAGCACGCATGCCCGTGCGGCTTTCCGCGACAGTCGAACGCGATCCGGTTTTCGGCTGACGCCCTCCATGCTGCCTCCATCTCAAGCAGTCATGTTATGTCCGGATGCCGAGCTCGGTTATGAGCGCAGCCGAACCCGTTTTGAACCCGGGGAGGGTCTCGTCCTCGACGAAACCTACAGGCACGCGCATCTGCCTCTAATTGCTCCCGATCATCCTCGCGTCATCGCAACGCGTGAAGGTTCATCCTATGTCATGGGAAAGCACGAGCGTGTCTTCTCGCTCGTGTTGCCGGTTCCCGGCAATCCTCTGCTTCAATCGCCAGCCTACCACGAACTGGATGCGGAGATGAGAGCAGCGCCGTTCGCCGGCAAGGTCGCGTGGGATTTGCTCGACAGACGGTCGGACAAACTTCACGCGACGATTTGCGGCTCACTTGCCACCGGCGTCCCGCCTCTCATCGGCCAACAACAGCGCGGCGCATTGGCGGAGTTGGGGCCGATCACGGTTGAACTCAGAGGGATGTTTTCCGGCAATGTGAACCGTGGTCGACTTTACCTGCGGGCTTATCCGGAAAGCCGAAACGGAGAAAACGTCTTCCGGCAGATTCAGCGCAGTCTCGGCTGTCGTGAGACCGATCTCTACGTCGTCGGCCTCTATAACCTGACGGACGATCTCAATGCAGCCGAAACGGCGGCCCTTGCATCCCTCATCGACCGCTGGTGGGATCGGACGATTTTGCGCTTTGAGATCGATCACCTCTGGCTCACGGGAGCGAGCGATGATCTGGTCCTGGATTCCGCTGTCGAGGAAAGTATCTCACTCGTGTGAAGTGAAGGTCCGTTCAGTTCTTCAAGCCTTCAGCTTCCCGCGCTTCAGATGTTCGTCGAGACGCGGCATGATCTCGACGAAATTGCAGGGGCGATGGCGATAATCGAGCTGCGCTTGAAGAATGCCGTCCCACGCATCCTTGCATGCACCGGGTGAGCCCGGCAGCACGAAGATGAATGTCGCGCCCGCAACGCCCGCCGTTGCGCGCGATTGAATCGTGGACGTGCCGATCTTGTCGTAGGAGATGCGGTGAAACACGGCGGAAAAGCCGTCCATCCGTTTCTCGAACAAGGGCTCGATGGCTTCGGGCGTCACATCGCGGCCAGTAAAGCCCGTGCCGCCCGTGGTGATGATCACGTCGATGGAGGTGTCGTCGATCCAACTCTTAACCTTCGCGCGGATCGCATCCACATCATCTGTGACAATGGCGCGATCGCCAAGGCGATGTCCGGCATTCGTAATGCGCTCGGCCAATGTCGAGCCGGATTTGTCCTCATCTAGCGAACGCGTGTCGGAGACCGTGAGCACGGCGATGGAGAGGGGAATGAAGGTCAGAGTTTCGTCGATGCCGGGCATGGGAGCATTCTCGCGTGATCGATGCCTTTGTAGCGCAGAGCGGCTCACGCATCCACAAGTGTCATCCCGGACGAAGCGCAGATCCGGAACGTTCGACAAGTATAGCTCGGTGTCATCCCCGCGCAGGCGGGGAGCCATACCCATGACGTGTCGAGGAAAGGCACTTCGACACGATCAGCTTTATTCTAGTCGGACTGTGTTTCTGGATTCCCGCCTGCGCGGGAATGACAGAGTTGGGCCGCTGGCGCTTTATCCTGCGCGCGGTCCCGGATCGCATGCCGTCCGGGATGACACTTTGTTTAAAGCTTGCTCGCCCTGAACGTATCGCAGGCCTGAACCTGGCCGGTCTTCAAGCCCGTGGTCAGCCAGCGCATGCGCTGTTCGGACGACCCGTGCGTGAAGGAATCCGGCACCACGCGGCCCTGGCCCTGCTTCTGCAGGCGGTCGTCGCCGATGGCTTCTGCTGCGCGGATCGCTTCCTCGATGTCGCCTTGCTCCAGCGACTGCCAACGCTGGTTGGAATGGTGTGCCCAGACACCGGCGAGGCAATCGGCCATCAGCTCGACGCGCACGGAAAGCTGGTTGCGCTCGGCCGTGCCCACTTCCTGCTGGCGCTGCTGCACGCGGGGAAGAATGCCGAGCTGGTTTTCCACGTGGTGGCCGACCTCATGCGCGAGCACATAGGCATAGGCGAAATCGCCGCCCGCGCGGAAGCGCTGCTGCATTTCCTGGAAGAAGGAAAGGTCGATATAGACGGTCTGATCGAGCGGACAATAGAACGGCCCCATGGCCGATTGCGCGCCGCCGCAGCCGGAGCGCGTCGCGCCGGAGAACAGCACCAGCTTCGGCTCCTGATATTGCCGGTTCGCCTGCTGGGGCAGGACCTCTTTCCACACGTCCTCGGTGTTGCCGAGGATTGCGGAGGCGAAGCGGCCCATCTCGTCCTGCGGCGTGCCTTGCTTGCCTTGTTGCTGCTGATAGCCGGAGCCGCCGCCCGCGATCATCTCCGCGCCGCCGATCAAGATGCGCGGATCGATTCCCAAGGCCCAGCCGATGAGGCCGAGGACAACCATGGCGCCGATGCCAAGGCCGCCTGCGCCGCCCATGCCCATGCCGCGACGGTCTTCTACATTGGACGAGGTTCGAAAATCTTCCCAGCGCATGATCCACCTGCAATCAACGGCACTTATAGTGCGCAGCTTCTTAAGGCGTGAGCATATGAACCGGTTCCGGCCGGCTCTCAAGGCGCTCTTTTATTCCTTGCCGTCCAGCGCCCGCCGCAGGGCCTGAAAATCGCGCCAGCCGAGCCGCTTTTGCAGCGGCTGGCGCAGGAGATAGGCCGGATGCAGCGTCGGCAGGGCGCGGATTTCGCGTCCATCCTCGGTCTTGTAGGTGAGCCAGCGGCCACGGGTGCGAAGAATGCCTTCCTTCAGGCCGAGCAGGTTCTGGGCTGCGGGGCCGCCAAGGCAGATCACGAATTCAGGGCTCGCCAATTCGATCTGCCGCGCGATGAACGGCTTGCAGATGGCGATTTCCTGCGGTGTCGGGGTGCGGTTGCCAGGCGGACGCCAGGGAACGACGTTGGCCACGTAAACCTGGGAACGGTCGAGCCCGATGGTCGCCAGCATCCGGTCCAGCAATTGGCCGGAGCGGCCCATGAAGGGCTTGCCGATCCGGTCCTCATCGGCGCCGGGGGCCTCACCCACCAGCATCACCCGGCCTTTCGGATTGCCGTCGGCAAAGGCGAGGTTCTTGGCCGAGAATTTCAGGGCGCAGCCTTCGAAACCGGCGAGGATCGCCTCCAGCTCCTCCAGTGATTGCGCATGGCGCGCCTGCTCGCGGGCAAGGCTCGCCACCTCGTCGGGCGCGGCGGCGGCGACTTTGGGCAGGGCGCGGGGAGGGGGTGACGAGGGTGCATCACGCTGCGGAGCGGCAGCCTTTGCCTGGGCAGGCTCGGCCTTCGGCTCGGCGAAGCGGTTATGCGGGGTCTCGTCGAGCGCAAGATCCACCCCCGCCTCGACATGGAAGTCGAGCAGCGCCTTCAGAGCATCCGGGTCGGAGGGGTAATCCTGCATGGAATGTATGTAAGCATTTCAGGGCCGATGAACAACTCAAGTCAGCAAAGGATAAGCCAATACCTGCGCCCTCATCCCGGGACTCTGGCCCATAAAGGCATAGCGCTATTTCCCTCCCCCTTGTGGGGAGGAGTTGGAGGTGGGGGTGGCGGCGACAGCTTATCAAGGTCCGGCGCCAACACCCCCACCCTTAATCCCTCCCCACAAGGGGGAGGAGGGCCTGTCAGTGCTTTGTGAGCCAGCTCTCACGAAATCAGGTCGAAGAGCGTCGGGCTCTCGTCGCGTCGGGCGCCTTCGATGGCGAGAAGGCGGCGCTTCGTCATGCCGCCGCCATTGGCTGAAAACCCGCCGAGCTTGCCGCCCGCCGCCACGACCCGGTGGCAGGGCACGATGATGGCGAACGGGTTTTTCCCGAGGGCCTGGCCGATCAGCCGGGCGTTATCGATTCCGAGCCGGGACGCGATCTCGCCATAGGTCATGAGCTTGCCGGGCGGGATGGCGCGAGCGACCTCGTAAACACGGCGGTGAAGCTCCGGCACGCCCTCCATGTCGAGCGGGATGGCGGAAAGGTCACGCGCTTCGCCCTTCAGCAGGGCGACCACCTCCGCAATGATCGTCTGGATGTGAGGCGGTGGCGGGGCTTCAAGGCTTTCCGGAAAGCGTTTCGCGATCCGGCTGCGCGACTTGGATGCGTCATCCTCCGGCAATTGCATGCCGACGACGCCACGGCCATTCCAGGTCATGCCGCAGAAGCCGATGGGCGTATCGAAAAGCGTATAGAACGCCTCGCGCTCGGGGAGGTGATCCTGCATGCCGCCATTCTAAGCTCATCAAGCAAGCAGGACAACTCGGGACAGCTTGCGCGACTACAATCATCGCAGGGTATTTCCATTGAGTGGAACAGCTGCGGAGGCGTCGTGACGTTAGGTAGTCTAAGCTGTGCATGAACCTATGCAGAAAGAGAACTTTCCGCCCGGTAGCATTGCAGTTAGGAAAGCTTCTAGTTTAGGCCGCACTTGAGAAATCGGACGGATGGTTCATATGCAAACCATCTGTTGAGAAATCTCGAAGTTGCGTAGGAGGAGGAACCCGATGGCCGATCTGCCCGCCCGTGAGTCGATGGAATTTGATGTTGTCGTCGTGGGCGCGGGGCCTGCGGGCCTGGCAACCGCCATCCGGCTGAAGCAGCAGGCGGCGGAGGCGGGGGCGGACATCTCCGTCGTGGTGGTGGAGAAAGGCTCCGAGGTCGGCGCCCATATCCTCTCCGGCGCGGTGATAGACCCCAGCGGCCTCGACGGCCTTCTGCCCGAATGGCGTAGCGATCCCGACCGGCCCCTCAAGACCGAAGTGACCGCCGACGAGTTCATGTATCTGGGCCATGCCGGCGGCGTGAAGATGCCCAACGTGTTCATGCCCAAGCTCATGAACAACCACGGCAATTTCGTCGGCTCGCTCGGCAATGTCGCCCGCTATCTCGGCCGCAAGGCGGAGGAGCTGGGCGTCGAGATCTATCCCGGCTTCCCTGCCGCCGAAGTGCTCATCGAGGACGGCAAGGTCGTCGGCATCGCCACCGGCGACATGGGCATCAGCCGCGACGGTGAGCCCAATGCAAACTTCACCCGCGGCATGGAGCTTCGCGCCAAGTACACGATTTTCGGCGAAGGCGCGCGCGGCTCGCTCACCAAGCAGATGGTCGAGCGCTTCGGCCTCAACGAGGGGCGCGACCACCAGAAATACGGCATCGGCATCAAGGAGCTCTGGCAGGTCAAGCCGGAGCATTTCCAGCCCGGCCTCGTGCGCCATTCCATGGGCTGGCCGCTGCCGAACAATGCCGGCGGCGGATCGTGGCTCTACCATTTCGACGACAACCTCGTGTCCGTCGGCTTCGTGGTGCACCTGAATTACAAGAACCCGACCCTGTCGCCCTTCGACGAGTTCCAGCGCTTCAAGACCCATCCGATGGTGCGCGACGTGTTCGAGGGCGCCAAGCGCATCGGCTACGGCGCGCGCGCCATCATGGAGGGCGGCTGGCAATCGGTGCCGCGCCTCTCGTTCCCCGGCGGCTGCCTCGTGGGCGATTCGGCGGGCTTCGTGAACGTGCCGCGCATCAAGGGCAGTCACAACGCGATCCTGTCCGGCATGCTCTGCGCCGACCATGTATTCGCGGCGCTGCAAGAGGGCCGAGCCCATGACGAGGTGGCGGCCTACGAGGAATCCTGGCGCTCCTCGCCCATCGGCTACGATCTCAAGCGCGTGCGCAACGTGAAGCCCCTCTGGTCCAAATACGGCACGGCGGTAGGCGTGGCCCTGGGCGGGCTCGACATGTGGCTCACCGAGCTGTTCGGATGGTCGCCCTTCGGCACCATGAAGCACGGCAAGCCGGACCATGAGTGCCTGCTGCCCCTCAACCAGGTGAAGCCGATCAAGTACGACCGCCCCGACGGCGTTTTGACCTTCGACAAGCTGTCCTCGGTGTTCCTGTCCAACACCAACCACGAGGAGGACCAGCCGGTCCACCTGAAGGTGAAGGATATGGGCCTTCAGAAAGCCTCCGAGCACGACGTGTTCGGCGGGCCCTCCCAGCGCTACTGCCCGGCTGGCGTTTATGAATGGGTGGAAGGCGAAGGCGGCGCCCGGTTCCAGATCAACGCGCAGAACTGCGTCCACTGCAAGACCTGCGATATCAAGGACCCGAACCAGAACATCAACTGGACCACGCCCGAGGGCGGCGGCGGGCCGAATTACGTGAATATGTGAGGCAGTCTATTAGCGGTCATCCCGGGGCTGCACAGCGGAGATCCGGTATCGTCGGCCGGATCGAGCTCCCCTATGTCATTCCGGGGCCGCGCAGCGGAGCCCGGAACCCATAACCACAACGTTGCAAGAAAAAGCGGTACGATCCGAATAACTTTATTTTGCAACTGCGGTGGTTATGGGTTCCCGCCTTCGCGGGAATGACAGCGGTGAGGTTCCCGCGCTTCATTCTGCCAACGATCCCGGATCGGCTGGCACCGTCCGGGATGACTATCCCTGGAAGGAATTCATCTCCCCCTCACAAGGCTTTTACGCACCAGCGTCAATTGTCCCCTTGCCGATGGCAAAGGGAAACGCCATTCTCCGGCCTGATTTGGCGCACATCTCCCCTAAAGCCCTGAGATGTCGCGATATTGGAGCCGCACTTCGTGCCCACATTCAAATTGCCTTCGGCCCGCAAAGGCCTGCCTGTGCTCGTGTTGACCGCCGCCAGCCTGCTGGTGGCGCCTGCCATGGCCAGCAACACGGACCCGAACGAGACCCTGAAGCCCGCGCAGAGCCTGGAGGGGAACTTCCTTTCGGCCTATGTGGCCGGATCCGCCCGGGATACGGAAGCAGCCTCCGTTTTCTTCCGCGAGGCGATTTCCGAGGATCCGAGCAACCAGGAGCTTCTGGAGCGCGGTTTTGTGGCCTTCCTCGCCAGCGGCGCCATGCCTGAGGCCTATCGTGCGGCGGAGCGCCTGTCGGTCCGCGACGGCTCCAACAATCTGGCCCAGTTCGCCCTCGGCGTGCGGGCTCTGAAAAACCAGAAATATGCGGATGCCCGCTCGCGCCTGGCGCGGGGGACCCGTGGCCGGCAGGCGGACCTGACCGCCACGCTTCTGACCGCCTGGGCCTATGCGGGCGCAAAGGACGGCAAGCAGGCGCTCGCCACCGTGGACAAGCTCAAGAACGAGCGCGCCTTCAACCAGTTCCGCGAGTACCACGCGGCCCTGATCGCCGACGTGATCGGCAATGCCACCGAGGCCGAGAAGCGCTTCAAGGCGGCTTACGAGGGCGAGCGTAACACGCTTCAAGTCGTCGATGCCTATGGCCGCTTCCTGGCCAAGCGCGGCCGCAAGGACGATGCCATCAAGGTCTACAAGGCCTTCGACGAGTTGGCTCCGCGCCATCCCATCGTCATGGCTGCCCTGAAGGCGCTTGAGGAGGGCAAGCCCCTCAACCCCCTCGTCACGAATGCCCAGCAGGGCGCGGCCGAGCTGCTTTATGGCCTCGGCGTCGTGGGCAATACCCAGGGCGACGAGCTGACCGCCATCATCTACCTGCGCCTCGGCCTCGATCTGGAGCCCGATCATCCGCTTGCCCTCGTCACCCTGGGCGACGTCTATGAGCGCCTCAAGCAATACGATCAGGCCAACGCCATCTTCGAGCGGGTTCCCAAGGCCGCTCCGGTGCGCGCCAGCGCCGACATTGCCATCGGCCAGAACTACGAGCTGATGGGGCGCGGCGACGATGCCATCGGACACCTGGAAAAGCTCATGAAGGAGCGTCCGTCCGACGTCGAGGTCGTCATGGCGCTGGGCAACGTGCAGCGTTCGCGCAAGAAATTCGCGGAAGCCGCCGAGACTTACGGCAAGGCGATCCAGCTCGTCGGAGAGCCGCAGCGCGGCCACTGGATCCTCTATTTCTATCGCGGCACGTCCTATGAGCGCTCGAAGCAATGGGACAAGGCCGAGGCCGATCTCAAGAAAGCGATGGAACTCGTGCCCGAGGGCCTTCCGGCCGCGCAGGCGCAGGTGATGAACTATCTCGCCTATTCCTGGGTGGACCAGAACATCAACATCGACGACGCCTTCAAGATGCTGCAGCGCGCGGTGGAGCTTGCTCCCCGTGACGGCATGATCATCGATTCCCTCGGCTGGGCCTATTACCGCATGGGCCGCTACGAGGAGGCCGTGCGCGAGCTGGAAAAGGCCGTGGAGCTGAAGGCCGGCGATCCGACGATCAACGATCACCTGGGCGACGCCTATTGGAAGATCGGCCGCAAGCTCGAAGCGAAGTTCCAGTGGGACCACGCCAAGAACTCGGATCCGGAGCACGAGGACCTCGTGAAGATCCTCAAGAAGATCGACAGCGGGATGGAAGAGGACCCTAAGCCCGCCGCCGCGGAGAGCACGCCCGCACCGGTTCCTGCTCCGAACGGTGGCTAATCCCAGTCTGATCCATCAGCTTTCGTCATGGCCGGGCTCGTCCCGGCCATTTCTTTTTGGGAATGCCTGCTCTGACATCCTCACACGTCATCACCGGCCTTGTGCCGGTGATCCCGCTTGCTTGAAGCGTTGCGCCCTTCCATTCGGGATGGCCGGGACAAGCCCGGCCATGACGCGGAGTGCTACCTTCTGTATAAGGTTGAGCCTAAAGTGAGCATTCCCTAGTACAGCTCCGCTCTTCCCATCACTGCCTCTCTCGGGCATGGAAGAGCCATGTCCCAGCCTCTCGCCACGCGCGCTCCCGCCAAGATCAACCTGACGCTCCACGTCCTCGGGCGGCGGGCGGACAACTATCATGTGCTGGAAAGTCTCGTGGCCTTCGCGGGCACGGGCGATGATCTTCGGCTCGAGCCTGGGCCGGCCCTCGCTTTGCATGTGCAGGGCCCGACCGCGCCGCTGGCGGGGAGTGATGCCGACAATCTCGTGCTGAAGGCGGCAAGGCTTCTGGCCGAGCGCATCTCCAACCTGAAAACCGGCACCTTCCAGCTCACGAAGCGCCTGCCGGTGGCGGCCGGAATCGGCGGAGGATCGTCGGATGCCGCCGCTGCCTTGAGATTGCTCGCGCGACTTAATGGATTCCCCCTGTCCGATCCTGCATTGCTGGAAGCAGCACGATTGACGGGCGCGGATGTGCCGGTTTGTCTTGAACCAAAAGCGCGCATGATGCGCGGTGTGGGCGATGAGCTTGGACCAGCTCTTATCCTGCCGCGTCTCTTTTCCGTGCTGGTCAATCCGCGTGTGCCGGTCGAAACGCCCGCCGTGTTCAAAACGCTTGGGCTTCAGCCAGGACAGGCATTGGAGGACGACGTGCATCCGGTTGTGCGGGCTGGTGCAGTGTCGATGCTCTTCGACAATCTGAAAGCAGCTCGTAACGATCTCGAAGCGCCCGCTCTCAAACTTCAGCCGATCATCGGCGACGTGATCGGCTTGATGAAGACGACACAAGGCTGCCGACTCGCACGCATGTCGGGATCGGGCGCGACGGTGTTCGGATTGTACGATGACTGCAACGCGGCTGCTGACGCGGCAAAGTCGATTCAGCGCGCGCAGCCCGGTTGGTGGGTGAAGGCGACGAGCTTGCGCTGAGACAGCCCGAGGGTAGCCTTAGTACGCACGGGCGATGCAGAAATCGACCGTGTCCAGCAGGGCCTGCTTCATCGGGCTCGACGGGAAGAGGGCGAGCGCGTCGCGGGCCATGGCGCCGTAATGGCGGGCGCGATCCACCGTATCCTCCAGCGCCTTGTGGCGGCGCATGATACTGATGGCCTGTTCGAGATCCGCATCCTCGATCTCGCTGCGCTCGAGCACGCGCTTCCAGAAAGCGCGCTCCTCGTCCGTGCCCCGGCGGAAGGAGAGGACGACGGGCAGGGTGATCTTTCCTTCACGGAAATCGTCGCCCACGTTCTTGCCCAGAGTTGCGGCCTTGCCGCCGTAATCGAGCGCGTCGTCCACGAGCTGGAAGGCGATGCCGAGATTCATGCCGTAGGAGCGGCAGGCGGCCTGCTCGGCCTTGGGGCGACCGGCGATGACGGGGCCGACTTCGCAGGCGGCAGCGAAGAGTTCCGCCGTCTTGCCGCGAATGACCGCGAGGTATTCGTCTTCCGTGGTCTCGGTGTTCTTGGCGGCGGCAAGCTGCATCACCTCGCCCTCGGCGATCACGGTCGCGGCGGCGGAGAGGATGTCGAGGGCGCGCAGCGAGCCCACTTCCACCATCATGCGGAAGGCCTGGCCCAGCAGGAAATCGCCCACGAGCACGCTCGCCTCGTTGCCCCACTTGATGCGGGCGGCGATCTTGCCCCGGCGCATGTCGCTTTCGTCCACGACATCGTCGTGGAGGAGGGTAGCCGTATGCATGAACTCGACGGCGGCCGCGAGCTTCACGTGGCCGTCGCCTTCGTAAGCCGACAGGCCCGCCGTCGCGAGCGTCAACATGGGCCGCAGGCGCTTGCCGCCGGAAGAAATGAGGTGGTTGGCCACCTCCGGGATCATGGTGACCTCGGAGCCCGTGCGCGACAGGATCATCGCGTTGACCCGTTCCATATCGGAGGCCACAAGGGAAACGAGCTTCTCGATGCTCGCATTCTTCTCGGGGTGCTTATCTTCGAACGGAACGACGACGCCCACGTGCCAAACCCGGGTTGCCGGCTCTCAGGACCGGTAGGAATATGAAGCCCGTCCCGGATCAGGTAACGAAACCTCATCACAGGGCGGATTTTGACTCTATGCTCTTACGTGGCATGGCACTTTCCATGCTGCAAAGCAAACGCCTGACGCAGGGAAAGGGCTCAAAGCCGATGGTCGAAATCGTCCGCACCAACGATCTCGTTGTGATCGGCTTCCTACAATCCTTATTGGAAGACGCCAACATCCATGTGTTGGTCGCAGATATGCATGTCAGCGCCATCGAGGGAATGATGGGCGCGTTCCCTAAGCGGATCCTCGTGCTCCAGGACGACCTGGAAGAGGCTCGAAGCCTGATCCGCGAAGCCGGCCTCGGCGCAGAGTTGCTGCATGACTGACATCACGCAGGATTTACTGCTGGGAGGGCGCGTGCAGCTCGCCCAGCCCGCCAAGGGACATCGCGCCGGAACCGACGCCGTGCTGCTGGCCGCCAGCGCACCCGTGAAGCCGGGCGACGTGGTGATTGATATCGGGGCATCCACCGGCGCCGTCGGCTTGATGGTCGCGGCGCGGGAGAAGAGCGCACGCTATGTCTTTGTCGAGCGCGATTCGACCCTCGCCGAACTCTGCCGCCGCAACTGTGCGGCCAATCAGGTCGAGGGCCGGATTGCCGTGTCGGACCTGCTGGAGAAGGAATCGCGCCGTGCAGCGGGATTGCTTCCCGAAAGCGCCGACATCGTCCTGACGAATCCGCCCTTCCTGGAAGAGGGGCAGGCCCGCATTTCACCGGACAAGGGCAGGGCGGCGGCCCATGCCCTGCCGGCGGGCGGGCTAGAGGCCTGGCTTCGTGCCTGCCTTGGCCTGGTGAAACCCAAGGGGCGCTTCGTGCTGATCCACCGAGCCGACCGTCTGGCCGAGTGCCTTGCCTCGTTGAACGGGCTCGGCGGGATCGAGCTTCGTTTCGTGCATCCGAGCGCCGACAAGGCTGCCATCCGGCTCCTGCTCTCCGGGACCAAGGGCAGCCGCGCCCCTTTAAGCATCCTGCCACCAGTCATTCTGAACGGTCCGGACGGGCGCTTCACCTCCGAGGCGCAGGCGCTGCATCAGGGCGAAGCTAGCCTCCTATGAAAAAGGGCGCCCGAAGGCGCCCTTGATCGAGTTTACCAGCGAGGGCCGGGGCCGCGGCGGACCGTGCGGCAGACCTCGACGGAACGGTGCACATAACGGTAGCCGTTCCAGACGCGGCGGGGCTCGGCCCAGCAGCGGCGGACTGCCCGGGCCGGACGATAGACCGGGGCAGGGCGATAGACGCGGCGCGGAGGCCGGCGATATTCCTCACGGACGAGGACGGGGCCGGCGCGGTATTCCACGACAGGCGCCCGATGATAGCCGGGACGGCCGTAATAGGGCTGGGCTTCGGCCTGGGGAGCCGACAGGGCGCCGAGTCCCAGGGTCGCGAGGCCAAGAAGGCCGACAATCAGCTTACGCATGGTCTTTTTCTCCTCAGCACCTCTCAGGCACGGGCCTGAGACAGTGAATTGATTGGAATGTTATCCATGCCCAATCTTTAACCGACCGTAACTGAACGAATGCCGACGCATTCCCTAACGGTATGTTCATCTTGGGCGTCAGCCCCAAGTGCACTACATGAAGCCTATGCCGCAAACATTCCTGTCTTCCGTGCTTCCCGAACGTCTTCAGTTTCTCCTTCCCGGCCCGTTCCGGAATTACGCTCACCCCATCGTTCCGGTCTTGCGCCTTTCCGGCGCCATCGGGGCCGTCGTGCCTTTCAGGCAGGGCCTTGCCATGGCCACCGTGGCGCCATTGCTGGAACGGGCATTCTCCGTTCCCGGCGCCAAGGCGGTGGCCCTCGTCATCAACTCGCCCGGCGGATCGGCGGCCCAGTCTCATCTGATCTTCAAGCGCATCCGCGTGCTCTCCGAGGAAAAGAAGATTCCCGTCATCGCCTTCGTGGAGGATGCGGCGGCCTCAGGCGGCTACATGCTCGCCTGCGCGGCGGACGAGATCTATGCCGATCCAGCCTCCATCGTCGGCTCCATCGGCGTGGTGTCCGCGAGCTTCGGCTTCCAGGAGCTGATCGCCCGCATCGGCGTAGAGCGGCGGGTGCATACGGCAGGCGAGAACAAAGCGATGCTCGACCCGTTCAAACCCGAAAACCCGGAGGATGTGGCCCGCCTCAAAGGGCTTCAGCGCAAGATCCACGAGGTCTTCGTGGATCTCGTGAAAACCCGCCGGGGCGAAAAGCTCAACGATTCCTATGAAGACCTGTTCTCCGGCGCCTTCTGGGTCGGGGCGGAGGCTCTGGACCTCGGCCTCGTCGACGGTCTCGGCGACATCCGCACCATCCTGCGCCAGCGCTTCGGCGAGAAGGTCCAGTTCCGCATGATCGAGCCGGCCCGTCCGCCGTTCCTCGGCCGCCTCCTGGGCCGCCGCTCGCTGACCTCGGGGAGCTTGATCGATCCGGGCGAGGTGGTGGGGGCGCTGGAGGAGCGGGCTACCTGGGCGCGGCTGGGGTTGTGAATTGCGCTGCCCGAGCCCTCCTCCCCACAAGGGGGAGGGGAATAAGGCCCACGCTTGACTTGCAGCCCCCATCATCCCAAGGGTTCGCCTGAAATACTCTAAAGACCGGACGCTTTTCATGACCAGCGAACCCGCGCACATGAACCCCGCGCGCTCTTTCCAGGGCCTGATCCTCACGCTCCAGCGCTATTGGGCGGAGCAGGGCTGCGTCATCCTCCAGCCCTACGACATGGAAGTCGGCGCAGGCACGTTCCACCCGGCCACGACCTTGCGGGCGTTGGGCCCCAAGCCGTGGCGCGCGGCTTATGTGCAGCCCTCCCGCCGCCCGAAGGACGGGCGCTATGGCGAAAATCCGAACCGCCTTCAGCACTATTACCAGTTCCAGGTGATCCTGAAGCCGAACCCGCCGAACCTGCAGGAGCTTTATCTCGGCTCGCTGAAGGCTATCGGCATCGACACCTCTGTCCACGACGTCCGCTTCGTCGAGGACGATTGGGAGAGCCCGACGCTCGGCGCGTGGGGCCTCGGCTGGGAATGCTGGTGCGACGGCATGGAAGTGTCGCAGTTCACCTATTTCCAGCAGGTCGCGGGCTTCGAGTGCTCGCCGGTCGCGGGCGAGCTGACCTACGGCCTCGAGCGTATCGCCATGTATCTGCAGGGCGTCGAGTCGATCTACGATCTCAACTTCAACGGCCTCGAAGGCGACCGGAAGGTCACCTACGCGCAGGTATTCCAGCAGGCCGAGCAGGAATATTCGCGCCACAACTTCGAATACGCGGACACGGAAATGCTCTTCCGCCACTTCCGCGATGCGGAAGCCGCCTGCCGAAAGTATCTGGCCGACGGCGAGCCGAAGGCAGGCTCCAACGACAACCGTCATCTCATGGCATTGCCGGCCTATGACCAGTGCATCAAGGCCAGCCACATGTTCAACCTGCTCGATGCGCGTGGCGTGATCTCCGTCACCGAGCGCCAGAGCTACATCCTGCGCGTCCGCGAACTGGCGAAAGCCTGCGGCGCGGCATGGCTGAAGACCGAGGGCGGGGGCGTGGCTGCTTAAAAGGCCACGCGCTCACCCGTTCCCTCAACATTAAAGTTTCAAATCTCCCATGCCCGATCTTCTCCTTGAACTGTTTTCCGAAGAAATTCCCGCCCGCATGCAGCGCCGTGCGGCGGAGGATTTGAAGAAGCTTGTGACCGATGCGCTGGTGGAGCGCGGCTTCGTCTATGAGGGCGCGCAGGCCTTCTCCACGCCGCGCCGCCTCGCGCTCACCATCGCGGGCCTGCCCGTGAAGGGGCAGGATGTGCGCGAGGAGCGCAAGGGTCCGCGCGTCGGCTCGCCCGATGCGGCGATCCAGGGCTTCCTGAAAGGCGCAGGCCTCGCCTCGCTCGATCAGGCGAAGATCGAGAGCGATCCGAAGAAGGGCGAGTTCTACGTCGCCATCATCGAGAAGCCGGGCCGTGCCACGGCGGATGTGCTGGCGGAAATCTTACCCGCAATCATCAAGACGTTCCCGTGGCCGAAATCCATGCGCTGGGGTGCGGCCTCCACGGAGCCCGGTTCGTTGCGCTGGGTGCGTCCGCTGCAATCGATCCTGTGCACCTTCGGACCTGAAACCGAAGATCCGGAAGTGGTGCGTTTCGAGGTCGACGGCATCGCGTCCGGCGACACGACCTACGGCCATCGCTTCCTGGCTCCCGATCCGATCCGCGTGAAGCGCTTCGACGATTACGTGCCGGCGCTGGAGCGCGCGAAGGTCGTGCTCGATGCGGATCGCCGCAAGGACATGATCCTGCATGACGCGAAGGATCTCGCTTTCGCGCAAGGCCTCGAACTCATCGAGGATGACGGCCTGCTGGAAGAAGTCTCAGGCCTCGTCGAGTGGCCCGTGGTGCTCATGGGCTCGTTCGAGGAAGCCTTCCTCGACATTCCGCCGGAAGTGATCCGCACCACCATCCGCGCGAACCAGAAATGCTTCGTGCTGCGCGACGCGAAGACCGGAAAGCTCGCCAACAAATTCCTGCTCACCTCGAACCTCATCGCAAGCGATGGCGGCAAGACGATTGTGGGCGGCAACGAGCGCGTGGTGCGCGCTCGCCTGTCCGACGCCAAGTTCTTCTGGGAGACGGACCAGAAGGTGAAGCTGGAAGACCGGCTTGAGAAGCTGAAGAATATCGTCTTCCACGAAAAGCTCGGCACGCAATACGAGCGCGTGGAGCGTATTGCGGCGCTCGCGAAAGAACTTGCGCCCATCGTTGGCGCCGATCCCGCATTGGCCGAGCGCGCCGCGCGTCTCGCCAAGGCCGATCTCGTGACAGAGATGGTCGGTGAGTTTCCCGAACTGCAGGGCCTCATGGGCCGCTACTACGCGACGCTGCAGGGTGAGAATGCGTCAGTCGCAGCCGCTATCGAAGAGCACTACAAGCCGCTCGGCCCGTCCGACCGCGTGCCGACCGATCCGGTGTCTGTCGCCGTGGCGCTCGCCGACAAGATCGACACGCTCGTAGGCTTCTGGGCGATTGATGAAAAGCCGACAGGATCGAAGGACCCTTACGCGCTGCGTCGTGCTGCGTTGGGTGTCGTCCGACTGATTCTTGAGAACGATATCCAATTTGGTCTCACCGGCCTATTCATCCGCAAATTTGACCGGTTCCCAAATGTCGACTCGGTCGCTCTCGCATTTGATTTAATTCAATTCTTTGCGGATCGTCTCACTGTTTATCTTCGTGACAGGGGAGCGCGGCACGACCTGATTGCCGCTGTTTTCTCTACGGATGCTTCCGAGAACAAGCCGAACGATCGCGACCTCCTCATGATCGTCCGCCGCGTCGAAGCGCTTGGCCTCTTCCTCGACACCGAGGACGGTGCAAACCTCCTCGCCGGCTATCGCCGCGCGGCCAACATCCTGCGCATCGAGGAGAAGAAGGATGGGCGCTCCTATAGCGAGGCACCCGATCTCGAAATCGTGAATAGCCAAGGTTTGATCGAGGAGAAGGCTCTCGCTGTCGTTCTTCATGGAGCGAAGGAAGAAGCGCAAAAAGCGGCCGAAGCGGAAGATTTCGAGGGCGCGATGCGCGCATTATCGCGGCTTCGCCAGCCTGTCGATGCGTTTTTCGACAAGGTGACCGTAAACGCGGACGATCCGGCCCTGCGCGCCAACCGCTTGCGGCTCCTCAACGATATCCGCGAAGCGACCCGCACGGTGGCCGATTTCTCCCGGATCGAGGGGTAATAGAGTTAATTCCCATTAAGGTGTTGCATGAGGGGCACAGCCAAAGGCCCCTCATACGCCTAGGTAGTCGGCAACATCTTTTCCGGTAGATTCCTCATGTTCCGACGCCTGCTTCTCGGCGCTCTCCTGAGCGCCTCTCTCGCCGCCTGCCAAACAGCCCAGCAGCCCGCCCCCGTCGAGGTGGCGGCGACCGAGGATGCCGCCTGGTATATCGGCTCCATGCCCGATCAGCCCTTCGATGTGCCGCTGGTCGACCGCAGGCTGATGGATGCGAAATACGCCAAGCAGACGGTCAATTACGATGGCCCCGAGAAGCCCGGCTCCATCGTGGTCGATATCGACGAGCGGCATCTCTACCTCGTGCAGCCCGACAAGAAGGCGATTCGCTACGGCGTCGGCGTCGGCAAACAGGGCTTTTCCTGGAAGGGCGTGGCCTCGGTCGGCCGCAAGGGCGTGTGGCCCGCCTGGCGCCCCACCAAGACCATGAAGGGCATCAACCCGGATCTGCCGGAACACCGCGAGGCCGGCCTCGACAATCCCCTCGGCGCCCGTGCGCTGTATCTCTACCAGAACGGTCAGGACATCCTGTTCCGCATCCACGGCACCAACGAGCCCTGGAGCATCGGCGAACAGGTCTCCTCCGGCTGCGTGCGCATGCTCAACGAGGACGTGGTCGACCTTTACGAGCGCGTTCCCGCCGGCACCACGGTCTACGTGAAGCGCAACGGCCGCTACCGCGTCTGATACGGGGTTGCAGAAATTCCAGAATGGCCGGGCATGTCCCGGCTATTTTTATTTGCGGAACAATGTTTCCGGCAGGGAGCCGTTTCCCCTTGAACGGCCCCGTCGGCACCCTCTATGCAACTAAGGAACCTTGGCTGTTCAGCTTGCGTTTGGGCCCTACATGCTTCAAGCCAACACCTGCGCTGCAGCAGGGCGTTTATAGAGCCAAGGGGTCGAGCGATGACGCAGTGGGTTTACACCTTCGGTGACGGTAAGGCCGAAGGCCAGGCGGGGATGAAGAATCTGCTTGGCGGCAAGGGGGCGAACCTCGCCGAGATGTCCAATCTCGGATTGCCGGTTCCACCCGGCTTCACCATCACCACGGAAGTCTGCACCTATTATTACGACCACGGCAATTCCTATCCGGAGGAATTGAAGACCCAGGTCGAAAAAGCCCTCGCTTACATTGGCAAGCTTACAGGCCGCACCTTCGGCGATGCCGACAACCCGCTTCTCGTCTCCGTCCGCTCCGGCGCCCGCGCATCGATGCCGGGCATGATGGACACGGTGCTTAATCTCGGCCTTAACGACGTGACCGTGGGTGCTCTCGCCAAGGGCGCGGGCGACGAGCGTTTCGCCTACGATTCCTACCGCCGCTTCATCACCATGTATTCCAACGTGGTGCTCGATCTCTCGCACCACCATTTCGAGGAAGTGCTCGACGAGTTCAAGGACCGCAAGGGCTACACCCTCGACACGGACATGACCGCAGAGGACTGGAAGGCCATTCTCCCGCGCTACAAGGTGCTGGTCGAGAAGGAACTCGGCAAACCCTTCCCGCAGGATCCGCACGAGCAGCTCTGGGGCGCCATCGGCGCCGTGTTCGGCTCCTGGATGAACAACCGCGCCATCAAGTACCGCGAGCTGCACGCCATCCCAGCGAGCTGGGGCACGGCGGTGAATGTGCAGGCCATGGTATTCGGCAACATGGGCGAGACCTCCGCCACCGGCGTCGCCTTCACGCGCAATCCCTCTACCGGCGAGAGCGAGCTCTACGGCGAGTTCCTTATCAATGCGCAGGGCGAGGACGTGGTGGCGGGCATCCGCACGCCGCAGGATATCACCGAGAAGGCACGCATCGCATCGGGCTCCAACAAGCCTTCGATGGAAGGCGAGATGCCCGACGCCTACAACGAGCTCGTGCGCATCTACGGCATTCTCGAAAAGCATTACCGTGACATGCAGGACATGGAATTCACGGTAGAAAAGGGCAAGCTCTGGATGCTCCAGACCCGCAACGGCAAGCGCACCGCGAAAGCGGCCCTGCGCATCGCCGTGGAGCTGGCCTCCGAAGGTCTGATCACGCAGGAGGAGGCGGTGACCCGCGTCGAGCCTGCGGCGCTCGACCAGTTGCTTCATCCCACCATCGATCCCAAGGCCGAGCGCAAGATCATCGCCACGGGCCTGCCCGCATCGCCGGGTGCGGCGTCCGGCGAGATCGTGTTCAACTCCGACGATGCGGAGGCCGCGAAGAAGGCGGGGCGCAAGGTCATTCTCGTGCGCGTCGAAACCTCGCCTGAGGACATTCACGGCATGCATGCGGCCGAGGGCATTCTCACCACGCGCGGCGGCATGACCTCGCACGCGGCGGTGGTCGCGCGCGGCATGGGCAAGCCGTGTGTGTCCGGCGCGGGCTCGATCCGCGTGGATTACGCCAAGCAGACCATGTCCATCGCGGGCCAGACGCTGAACAAGGGCGAGGTTCTCACCATCGACGGCTCGAACGGCCAGGTGCTGCTCGGTCAGGTGAAGATGCTGGAGCCTGAGCTGTCGGGCGAGTTCGCGACCCTCATGGGCTGGGCCGACAAGGTGCGCCACATGAAGGTGCGCGCCAATGCGGAAACGCCGCTCGATGCCAAGACCGCGCGCAATTTCGGTGCCGAAGGCATCGGCCTTTGCCGCACGGAGCACATGTTCTTCGAGGGCGACCGCATCATCGCAGTGCGTGAGATGATCCTCTCCGACGACGAGGCGGGACGCCGCGCGGCGCTCAGCAAATTGCTGCCCATGCAGCGCAAGGACTTCGTCGAGCTGTTCACGATCATGAGCGGTCTGCCGGTCACGATCCGCCTGCTCGATCCCCCGCTGCACGAGTTCCTGCCGCACTCGGAAGAGGAGATGCAGGAAGTCGCAAAAGCCATGAATGCGTCGGTCGAGAAGCTGAAGCGCCGCGCGTCCGAACTGCACGAGTTCAACCCGATGCTCGGCTTCCGGGGCTGCCGTCTCGCGGTCGCCTATCCGGAGATCGCCGAGATGCAGGCGCGCGCCATCTTCGAAGCGGCGGTGGAAGCCGGCAAGACGACCGGTCAGCCGGTGGTGCCGGAGGTCATGGTGCCGCTCGTCATGGCGAAGGCGGAGCTCGATCTGGTGAAGGATCGCATCGTCGCCATGGCCGAGGCTGTCGCCAAGGAAAGCGGCGTGAAGGTCGAGTATCAGGTCGGCACGATGATCGAGCTGCCCCGCGCGGCGCTTCGTGCGGGCGAGATCGCGGAATCGGCGGAGTTCTTCTCCTTCGGCACCAACGATCTCACGCAGACTACGCTCGGCATCTCGCGCGATGATGCGGCCTCGTTCCTCGGCCCGTACACGCAGAAGGGCCTGCTGCCCGCTGATCCGTTCGTCACCATCGACCAGGAAGGCGTGGGCGAACTGGTGAAACTCGCGGTGGAGCGCGGCAAGAAGACGAGGCCGAACATCAAGCTCGGTATCTGCGGCGAGCATGGCGGCGATCCGGCCTCGATCCATTTCTGCCAGGAGGCGGGCCTCGATTACGTGTCCTGCTCGCCTTATCGCGTGCCGATCGCCCGCCTTGCCGCAGCGCAGGCGGCGCTGGGCAACAAGGCCGCGAGCCAGGCTTGATGACGCGCATGACGATGTCGAAAAGCCGTCTCATCTATATCGGCGCGGTGCTGGTTTCCGGCATCGTGATCGGCCTCGTCATGCTGCAACGCCCCGAATGGCAGCATATGGCCGTGCCGCCCGCGGCATGGCCGTTTGCGGTTTCCCTCATCCTCGATATGATCATCGGCCAGATGGCGGCTCAGGGGAGGGTGGAACCCCTCACCATGGGCGACCGGTTCGTGGCGGTGATCGGCGCGGGCCTCATCGTGACGGTGATGACGGCGCTCGGATAACGAGGGCGAAAACGGGGAAGAATAATGACGCTGCACAAGGGTTCGTGCCATTGCGGCAAGGTGGTTATCGAGGTCGAGGCGGATCTCGATCAGGTGATCGAATGCAACTGCTCGATCTGCAGCCGCAAGGGCTATCTCCTGTCCTTCGCTCCGCGCGCAGCGATGAAGGTGATCCAGGGCGAGGACAACCTGACCACCTATCTCTTCAACACCCACAACGTCCGCCACCGCTTCTGCGCCACCTGCGGCTGCGCGCCTTTCGGCGAAGGCAAGGCGCCGAACGGCCAAGAGATGGCGGTGATCAACATCCGCTGCCTGGAGACGATTGATCTGGCTGACGTAAAGCCGGTGCCGTTCAACGGGCGAGATCGGTAAATACATTCCCACATCGTCATCCCGGACGAAGCGCAGCGCAGATCCGGGATCGTGTGCAGGATAGAGCGCGCGGCTTCCCTCCCCGCAAGGGGGAGGGAGTAAGCGCAGTGTCCTATTCTGCCAACGATCCCGGATCGGCTTCGCCGTCCGGGATGACAGTCAGGTGTTCAGCATGATGCCTCACGCCATCGCTTCCGCCGACCGACGCAAGCCGATGAACTGAAATTCCGCATACATCAGCACCGCAAGCGCCTGCATGATCACGAAGGCATAGCCTGCCGTGGTAGGCTGAACCCATCCGCTCACGAGAAGCAGGATACTGTCGATGACCCAGAGCGCGTTCACGACCACCACCGCCCACACGAGAGGCTTCTGAACCTGCTCGCGCAGTCCGAGCCAAGCGAGAAAAGCCGCAAAGGGCAGAAGCACGAGTCCCGCGATCCGTAGCAGCATCTCCGGCAGCCCGAGCAGCCCTCCGAGCGGGCCTGCTGCAATCAGCATCAGAAAACCGAAGGCGGCGCTGGTGGTGGCATCGGCCAGAAGGGCTTGGCGAAGCAACGGGGAGGACTGGATCGACATCATGACAGGCTCCTTTTGAAAAACTCGGTTGAGACTTTCAACCTGCATGGAAGGATGCCGCCCCTTGAGAAGCGGGTCGATTACCTCGGAGGTCATGGAAGTGTGGTTCAGGCCGCGCTATGCTCCCCCCATGAAAACGAGCACCCCCACCCAGCATGTCGGCGATTACCTGCGCGAATGGCGCCAGCGGCGGCGCATGAGTCAGATGGATCTGGCGCTTGAGGCCGAGATCTCGACGCGGCATCTGAGCTTTCTCGAAACGGGCCGCTCGCAGCCGAGCCGCGACATGGTGCTGCTGCTCTCCGAGAAGCTCGACATGCCGCTGCGCGAGCGCAACATCATGCTGGTGGCTGCAGGCTTTGCGCCGGTCTATTCGCAGCGCTCGCTCGACGATCCCGCGCTTGCCGGCATGCGCCAAGCCGTCGATCTCGTGCTCAAGGGGCACGAGCCTTATCCGGCGCTCGCCGTCGACCGGCATTGGTCGCTCGTATCGGCCAACGATGCTCTGATGTCGCTTGTCGGGGACGTCGATCCGGCACTGCTGAAGCCACCGGTCAACGTGCTGCGTCTCAGCATTCACCCCACCGGCATGGCGCGACGCATCGTGAATTTCACCGAGTGGCGGGGCCACTTGGTCGAGCGCCTGCGTCATCAGGTGGATGCGACGGGCGATGCGGTGCTTGCCGCGCTCGCCGAGGAATTGCTGGCCTATCCGACGCCAGATGCGGCTGTCCGTGCCAAGAAGCCCGCGCATGATTATGCCGGTATCGTCGTGCCGCTGCAGCTGATGACGGAGGAGGGCGTGCTGACCCTCTTCAGTACCACCACGATCTTCGGGACGCCCGTGGACGTGACCCTGTCTGAACTCGCCATTGAGGCCTTCTTTCCGGCCGACGAGGGAACGGCGGATGCCTTGAGGCGCATTACGGCGAAGCGGCAGTCTGCCGCAGCAAGGGCGGCGGAGTAGGGAAGGCTTCTTAACCACCCATCAACCTTAACCCGCGATAACCATAAGGAAGTCGGGCGTTCCTGTCGGATGCTCGCCGAGTTTGTTTTTGTAGGGTGTATCGCGTGCGAGTTCGGAATCGTCGCTCACGGGTGAGATGGATCTGCGCCACAACGGCGCCCTGGGCGCTCGCCACCGGGCTCCTGATCTCGTTCACGGCTTCCGCCAGCAACGACATTCAGGCGGGCGTGAGCTTCTCCCCCCGCAATGCAGTGGCCTATCTCAACCAGGCCGCGCTCGTTCCGCCGATCACCGCTTCCATCGCCGGAGGCCGTCTCGACCTCGGACGCGATATCCTGCGGAGCCTGCCGCGCTATGATCTTCCCGACGCGTCGGCGAATGCCGTAATTCCGAAGGCGGACCGCAAGGCCGGCGCGGGAGGCGACCCGGTCGTGGAACGCACAGGCAAAGGCGATCCGCTGGTGGCGCGCGTGACGCTCTCCCTCCGTGCGAACCAGATGCGCTCCTCCCTCGAGCAGGTCGGCGAGTCCCGTCTCCTCTTCGGCCAGGACGAACGCCTGCTGCCGCCCACCATTCTCATGGAAGGCGAGTTCGAAGCGCCTGAAATGGAGCAGGCTTTCGAGCCATGGGAAGCTCCCGAATTCACCACCACGCGCCAATCGACATCCGTGCAATCACCGGCGGCAGCCGCAGCCGGCTCGACGGGCGCATCGGCCAGCCCCACGACTCCGATGGTCAAGCGCGCCGTAACCCTCTCGTCCACGACGCCCGCTCCTGTGGAGGCTACGCCCATCGAGATCGCCGCGGCGCCCGTCTCGCTGCAATCGCCGCGCCTCGACAAGGGTTATGGCGAAAGCATCATCTCGAAATCCGATGACGGCGAGCGCCCGCGCTACGCCGACCTCATCGACCCCGACAATATGAACAAGGAACAGCGCTGCCTGGCCGAGGCCGTCTATTTCGAGGCGCGCAGCGAGCCAGAAGCAGGGCAGGCGGCTGTGGCCCAGGTGGTGCTCAACCGCGTGAAGAGCGGGCTCTACCCGTCCTCCATCTGCGGCGTCGTCTACCAGAACCGCCACCGGCACCTGGCCTGCCAGTTCACCTTCGCCTGCGAAGGCAAGGCCCTGCGCACGACCGATACGTTCTCATGGGAACGCGCAAAGCGCGTCGCCACCGCCGTGCTCGAAGGCAAGACCTATCTGGCCGATGTGGGCGGCGCGACCCATTACCATGCGGATTATGTGAAGCCTTACTGGGCGCGCCGTTTGAAGAAAATGGACGTCATCGGCCGGCACATCTTCTACAAGCTGAAGCCGGGGCAAACGTGAGGGTCCTTGTCGAGCGGCGCCGATAAAGAAAAATCACCTACGATTCATCACGGTCGCTCATGGTCTGCGCAACAAATTTCCAATGTTGTGCCTGCGGGAGTTGCGCTAGTCTTCGGCCTCTTGTTTCGTCCCTAAGGGCCACGCCGATGTCCACACCTGCCACCCAGTCCCGGGTCTCGCCGGAACTCATCGTTCTGTCGGGCTGTCTGATCGCCCTGATCACCTTCGGGCCCCGGGCCTCGGCGGGCCTCTTCCAGATCCCGATGACGACGGAATTCGGCTGGGGACGCGACACGTTCAGCTTGGCCATTGCCATCCAGAATCTGCTCTGGGGTGTGGGACAGCCCTTCGCGGGCGCGATTGCGGATCGCTTCGGGACGCTGCGCGTGCTCTGCCTTGGCGCTGTGCTCTACGCACTGGGCCTTGTGGTGATGGCCTATGCGACCACGCCCGGCATCCTGCACATGGGTGCAGGCGTGCTCATCGGCTTTGGCCTGTCGGGTTGCTCGTTCAATCTGGTGCTTGGCGCGTTCAGCAAGCTTCTCCCTGAGAAGTGGCGCCCCATGGCCTTCGGCGCGGGCACGGCGGCTGGCTCCTTCGGCCAGTTCCTCTTTCCGCCCATCGGCAACGTGCTCATCGATGCCGTGGGCTGGCAGCAGACCTTGATCCTCTTCGCAGGCTCGATCCTCATCGTCCTGCCCCTGTCGATCTCCCTCGCGACGCGGCCCAATGCATCCGCCGGATCGCAGGGCGGGCTTCAGCCCGTTCCCGGCCAGTCGATCGCACAGGCGCTGACGGAAGCCTTCCGGCATCGCTCCTATGTGCTGCTGGTGCTCGGCTTTTTCACCTGCGGCTTCCAGCTCGCCTTCATCACCGCGCATCTGCCCGCTTACCTGCGTGATGCGGGCCTGTCCGCCTCCATCGGCGGATGGACGCTTGCCGTCATCGGCCTCGCCAATGCCTTCGGCTCGCTCACATCCGGCTGGCTGTCCACGCGCATGTCGAAGCGCTGGCTGCTCGCGTGGATCTATCTTGGACGCTCGGTCGCCATCGCAGCCTTCATCCTCTTGCCGATTACGCCGGTCTCCTCGATTGTCTTCGGCATTTCCATCGGCCTGCTGTGGCTCTCCACCGTGCCGCCCACATCGTCCCTGGTGATGCTGATGTTCGGCACGCGCTACATGGCGATGCTCTACGGCTTCGCGTTCTTCTCGCATCAGGTCGGCGGCTTCCTCGGCGTGTGGCTCGGCGGCATCCTCTACGAGGTCTACGGCAATTACAGTCTGGTCTGGTGGCTCTCCATCGCGCTCGGCATCGCCTCGGCCTTGATCAACCTGCCGATCAAGGAGCGTCCGGTCGAGCGCGGTCCGGCGCTTCAGCCTGCGGAGTAAGGCGAAGGGATAAGAGCACGGCGCTTGTCCCGGTCCTTCCCTGCATTCCAAAATCGGGACTGAGGAGGATTCCACATGGGAACGTTCAAGGCGCTCGTCATCGACAAGAGCGATGCGGGTCAACAGGTCGGCATTCGCGCCTTCGATGAAGCCGATCTCATGGACGGCGACGTCACCGTCCGCGTGTCGCACTCGACCCTGAATTACAAGGACGGCCTCGCGCTCACCGGCAAGGCGCCGGTAGTGCGCCGCTTTCCCATGATCCCCGGCGTCGATCTCGTAGGCGTCGTGGAACAGTCCACGAGTCCCGATTTCAAATCCGGCGACGCTGTGGTGCTGAACGGCTGGGGCCTCGGCGAGACGCATCTGGGGGCCTATGCCGAGAAGGTACGCGTCAAGAGCGACTGGCTCATCCCGCTGCCGCAAGGTTTGACACCTCTCCAGGCCATGGCCATCGGCACGGCAGGCTACACGGCGATGCTGTGCCTCATGGCCATCGAGCGGCATAGCCTGAAGCCTGAGCGCGGTCCCGCCATCGTCACAGGCGCTGTCGGCGGTGTCGGCTCCGTTGCCGTGGCTTTGTTCGCGAAAGCGGGCTGGCATGTCATCGCCTCGACCGGACGGCCGGAGGAAGGCGAGTACCTGAAAGGCCTTGGTGCGGCTGAGATTCTGGATCGAAGCGAACTCACCGGCCCGGTCCGGGCCTTGAACAAGGAGCGATGGGCGGCTGGCGTCGATACCGTGGGCTCCATCCCGCTCGCCAATGTCCTGTCCATGACGAAATACGGTGGCGCGATTGCCGCCTGCGGTCTTGCTGCCGGCATGGACCTGCCCACGACGGTCGCGCCTTTCATCCTGCGCAACGTGGCCCTGCTCGGCGTCGATTCCGTCATGGCGCCGAAGGCGCTTCGCATGGAGGCGTGGAGCCGTCTCGCGCGCGAACTCGATCACCACAAGCTCGCGGCCATGACCTCCACCATCCGTCTCGACGACGTGATGGAGGCGGGTAGCAAGATCGTCGCCGGTCAGATCAAGGGACGCGTCGTGGTGGAGATCCGCTGAACCGGTGCTTTAGCGTTTTCCGCCGCCCTCGATCCAGCGCTTCTGCTTGCCGATCTCGGCTGCCATGAAATCCATGAAGGCGCGCACGCGCGCCGATTGGCGAAGATCGGGATGGGTGAGGAGCCACAGGCCCGCCGAGAAATCCGGGTTGATGTCCGAGAGCCGCACGAGATTGGGGCTCGCATCCGCGATGAAGCAGGGCAGGGGGCCGATGCCCGTGCCGGCCTCCACCGCTTCCGCGAGGCCGAGCACCGTGTTGACCTTGTAGACGAGGTTCTCAGGCGCAACACGCTCGCGCACGAAGCGCGCTGCTTTCAGCGCCGCGAGGTTGTCGCCCAGCGCGACCCAGGGGCGGTTGTAGATGTCGAGGGAGTTGATGTCGGCCGGGCCCTGGTAATTCAGGAAATCCACGGCGCGGCCATAGATCGCCCAGGCGATGGTCGCGACGCGGCGGCCGACCAGTGTTTCCGGCGGATCGTCGGTGGCGCGGATCGCCACATCCGCATCGCGCTTCGAGAGGTTTAGTGCCTGATTGGCGAGCACCACATCGAGCCGCATCTCCGGGCAGGCGGTGATGAAGCGCGCGAAGATATGCGTGAGCAAGTGGACGAGAAGAGTGTCGTTGGTGGTAACCCGCAGCTCGCCTGCCGGGGCCACGGCCTGGCCTGCCAACTTGCGGGTGAAGGAGGTGACGTTCTCCTCCATCTGCTCGGCGAGCGCCGACATCTCCTCGCCCGCAGGCGTCAGCACATAGCCTGTGCGGTGGCGCTCGAAGAGCTTGACCGCGAGATTCTGCTCCATCTGGCCGAGCCTGCGGAAAACCGTGGAATGGTTGACCCCAAGCCTCTCGGCCGCACCCGCCAAGCCGTTGGCTTCAGCGATGATTTTCACGAGCTTGAAATCATCCCAGTCGAGGTTCTGCTGCTTGGCCATGATATCTTGCATTGGTGCAATGGAGATCCTGCATATCTAACATTTGTTTTGCAGACTGGAAAGCTTATCCTGTCTTAGTCACAAGATTGCAGGACGGTCACCTCCGAACCATGATTCCGGAGCTTCGATCGCTTGCGTCACATCCGTCATGATTGGAGATCCCATGACCAAGGTTCTGGTGCTGTATTATTCGTCCTGGGGACATATCGAGCAGATGGCTTACGCGGCTGCCGAAGGCGCGCGCGAAGCCGGTGCCGAGGTCGTCGTGAAGCGCGTGCCTGAGCTCGTGCCCGACGAGATCGCCAAGGCCGCTCACTACAAGACCGACCAGAAGGCCGAGATCGCCACCGTCGAGGAATTGCCGGAATACGACGCGATCATCATCGGCACGCCGACCCGCTACGGCACAATGACCGCGCAGATGAAGAACTTCCTCGACCAGACCGGCGGTCTGTGGGCGCAGGGCAAGCTGATCGGCAAGGTCGGCTCGATCTTCACCTCCACCGCCACTCAGCACGGCGGCCAGGAAGCCACCATCCTCACCACGATCCCGGTGCTGCTGCATCATGGCATGGTGGTCGTCGGTCTGCCCTACTCGTTCCAGGGCCAGATGGGCGTCGACCAGATCCGTGGCGGCTCGCCCTACGGTGCTTCGACCGTTGCCGCCGGCGACGGCTCGCGCCAGCCGAGCGAGATCGATCTCGACGGCGCCCGCTTCCAGGGCAAGCACGTCGCGCAGATCGCCGCGAAGCTCGCAGCGAAATAAGGCCCGCATTCGCGGAGCGGGCTACCGCTCCGCGGCGGCGCGCCGGAGGCGGTCGTTGATGGCTTCGCCAAGGCGGGTCTCGGGAATGGGTGCAACGGCGATGGTCGGCGCGCCCGATGCGTCGAGCTTTCTCAAATAAGAAAACAGATGAGCGGCGGCCTCCCTGAGGTCGCCGTTTTCGCTTAAGTTGAGCATTGCTTTCGCGGTCTCGTTGCCCGGCAGGATTTGCGCGCCGAACAGCATCGCAGCCTCTCCCGGTTCGATCCGCTTCGCATTCAACCGCACCTGCGCGCGCGGCGCGTAGTGCGAGGCCAGCATGCCTGGCGCGAGCGGGTTCTTCTCGCCCTCCACGCCATTTTCCAGCCGCTGCCCGATCAACTCCTCGATTGCCTCTCGCGGCACGCCGCCGGGGCGCAGCAGGCGCGGTACACCTTCGAGGCAGGACACGATGGTGGATTCGACGCCGACCTCCGTCGCGCCGCCATCAAGCACCGCATCGATGCGCCCATCGAGGTCGCCGAGTACGTGATCGGCATCGGTCGGGCTGACCCAGCCTGAGCGATTGGCGGATGGAGCCGCGACAGGGCGGCCGGTCGCCTCCAGAAGCGCGTGGGCGAGGGGATGGGCCGGAACGCGCAGGCCCACGCTGTCGAGGCCCGCTCGGGCTAGCTCGGACACGGTGCAGGTCTCGGCCACCGGCACCACGAGGGTGAGCGGGCCGGGCCAGAAAGCTTCCGCGAGGCGACGGGCGGTCTCGTTGAAGATGCCCTGCACCTTTGCCGCCTCGAAGCTTGCCACATGGGCGATCAGCGGGTTGAAGCTCGGGCGCTCCTTGGCGGCATAGATGCCCGCGACCGCGTCGGCATCGGTGGCATCGGCGCCGAGGCCGTAGACTGTCTCTGTCGGGAACGCCACGAGCCCGCCACGCCGCAGGATCGCGGCAGCCTCCGTGATGCCGGCCTCATTGGCGGCAAGACGTTGCGTCATAAGCATTGACCCGTGATCGTTCACCTCTAAACTGTCCTTTGCCCAGGCCACCGGCCATTTCCAAGCCGTGGATGATACCTTGGGCGGGTTTAATGGCGCGGGAGAACGCGTCAATATCAAAAAGCCGAAGCTTTGAGAGGAAATATTATGACTTATCGCGCGCCCGTGTCGGACATTGTCTTCACCATGCGACACGTGGCGGGGCTCGACCGGGCTGTCGATGAAGGCCTCTATGGCGATCTCACTCCCGATCTCGCCCAGGCGATCCTGGAAGAGGCCGGACGCTTCGCCAATAACGTGATCGCGCCCCTCAACCGCGAGGGCGACAAGCATGGCGTGACGTTGAAGGACGGCGAGGTCACGACGGCTCCCGGCTGGAAGGAGGCCTACAAGGGCTGGACCGAGGCGGGATGGAACGCGCTTCCGGGACCGGTGGATTATGGTGGGCAGGGCTTGCCGACGCTGCTCAACTCGGCCTGCGTCGAGATGTGGAACGCCGCCTCCATGGCATTCGGCATTGGGCCAGTGCTCACCCACGGTGCCATCGAGGCGCTGGTTCAGCACGGCTCCGAGGACCTGAAAAGCCGTTATCTCGAAAAGCTCGTCTCAGGCGAGTGGACGGCGACGATGAACCTCACCGAGCCGCAGGCGGGCTCCGATCTCGCGGCCATTCGCTCGCGCGCCGAGCCCATGGGCGACGGCACTTATCGCATCACCGGCCAGAAGATCTTCATCACCTATGGCGAGCACGATCTGACCGACAACATCATCCATCTCGTGCTGGCGCGTCTGCCGGATGCGCCACAAGGCACGCGCGGCATTTCGCTGTTCCTCGTTCCGAAGTTCATGCCGGACGGCACGCGCAACGACCTGCGTTGCCACAGCATCGAGCACAAGCTCGGCATCCATGCCTCGCCCACATGCACCATGATTTTCGGCGATAATGGCGGCGCTGTCGGCTGGCTCGTCGGCGAGGAAAATCGCGGGCTCAACTGCATGTTCACGATGATGAACAACGCGCGCCTCGCGGTGGGATTACAGGGTGTCGCCATTGCGGAGCGCGCCTATCAGCAGGCTCTCGCCTATGCGCATGAACGGCGCCAGGGCCGCGCCATTGGTGCGGCGGAAGGCATGAGCCCAATCGCAGCGCACCCTGATGTGCAGCGCAATCTGCTCACCATGAAGGCGCTCACTGCGGCTGCACGCGCGATCTGCTACATGACTGCGGAGGGTATCGACCGGGCGCATCTCGAACAGGATGCAACGAAGGCCAAGACAGCAAACGAGCGCGCTTCGCTGCTTACGCCCGTGGCGAAAGCCTTCTCCACCGATATCGGCGTCGAGGTTGCGTCACTTGGCGTGCAGGTCCATGGCGGCATGGGCTTCATCGAGGAGACGGGCGCGGCGCAGCACTTCCGCGATGCGCGCATCGCGCCGATCTATGAGGGCACCAACGGTATCCAGGCCATCGATCTCGTGGCGCGCAAGCTGCCGCTCTCCGGAGGCGAGACCGTGCGGGCGCAGATCGCCTCCATGCGCGCCATCGTCGCGCGCGTCATGAAAGAAGGAACACCCGCCTTCGGCGCAACCGCATCTCGCTTGCGGGATGCCATCGAGAGCCTTGATCGGGCGACGAGCTACATGCTGCAATCTCTCTCATCCAACGCGCAGGGCGAGGCGCTTGCAGGCGCAACGCCTTACCTTCGCCTCTTCGCTCTCGCGCAGGGCGGTGCGGCACTGGCGGAGGCTGCACTCGCCGCGAATGCCATGATCGCTGGCGGCGACAACGATCCGGCCCATGCGGGACGCATCGCGCTGTGCCGGTTCTTTGCGGAGAACATCGCGGTTGGAGCCAGCGGCCTCGAAGAGACTGTCCTTGGAGGCGCGGGCTTCCTGCAGGATGCGAACCTGGCATTGGCGAGTTGATTCCATGACACTCAAAGGCAAGACGCTTTTCATCACCGGAGCCTCGCGCGGCATCGGTCTCGCCATCGGCCTTCGGGCGGCGCGGGACGGCGCGAATGTGGTTATCGCGGCCAAGACCACTGATCCGCATCCCAAGCTCCCCGGTACCATCTACACGACGGCGGAGGAGATCGAGAAGGCGGGCGGCAAAGCCCTTCCGTTGGTCGTCGATGTTCGCGACGAGGCGGCGGTGAGCGGGGCCATCGACAAGGCCGTCGCAACCTTCGGCGGGCTCGATATCGTGGTGAATAACGCCAGCGCCATCAGCCTCACGCCGACGACGATGACGGATATGAAGCGGTTCGATCTGATGCACCAGATCAACACGCGGGGCACCTACATGGTCTCGAAATATGCGATCCCGCATCTGGAAAAGGCCGAGAATCCGCACATCCTCATGCTCTCGCCACCGCTCGACATGAGCGAGAAATGGTTCGCGCCGCATCTGGCCTATTCGCTGGCGAAATACGGCATGAGCCTGTGCGTGCTGGGGCTTGCGGGCGAGCTGAGGCCCAAGGGCATCGCCGTCAACGCCCTGTGGCCGCGCACGACCATCGCGACGAGCGCGGTGAAGAACCTGCTCGGCGGCGACGAGATCGTGCAGGCGAGCCGCACACCGGAGATCCTGGCCGATGCTGCCCATGCGATTTTCCGGAAGCCCTCCAAGAGCTTCTCCGGCCATTTCCTCATCGACGACGTCTTCCTGAGCGGGGAGGGCGTGAGCGATTTCGAGAAGTACCGGGTCGATCCGTCAAAGCCCTTGATGCCGGATTTCTTCGTGCCGGACGATACGCCGCCGCTGTCATCATTGTGACATGTGCTGGTGATCCCGCTCATTTCACACAATCCTCATCGTGAGCGGCGTCTCGAAGGATTTTCCAGTGCGCTTTGGAGCCCCCTTCGAGGCGGTCACTTTGCGACTTCCTCAGGATGAGGATAGTGTTTCTTTGAAACGTGGGTGGCCGGGGCAAATCCGGCCATACAGGTTGAAATAACGAAAACTCCCAGCGGCGGAGATGTGCATGATCCTCATCCACAGGCCAGGACAGGTCCTGACCCATTTGGGCGAGTCCCTCGACCGATATGCTTTGGCGCCGGGTGAGCCGATCCCTGAGGATGCTCTGTGGATCGACATTGTCGAGCCGACCCGCGATGAGGACAGGCTCGTCGAGGCCCACCTCCATATCGAAATCCCTACCCGCGAGGAAATGGCGGATATCGAACCGTCCGAAATTCTCTATCGCGAGAACAACGCGAGCTACATGACCGCGCGTGTGCTGTGCAGCTCCGATACGGACAATCCCAAGCTCATCGACGTGTCCTTCATCCTGACCGAGCGCGCCCTCGTGACCGTGCGCTACGGCGAGCCGCGTTCGTTCAACATGTTCATGGCCCGCGCCGGCAAGCCTGGCGGCTGCCGCCACCAACCGGAGGCGGTTCTGGACGGGCTGATCGAGACCATCATCGACCGGGCAGCGGAAATTCTTGCCCTGATAGGCAAGCGGATCGACCGGCTTTCGCAATCGATCTTCGAGACGGAGAGGCATAAGGCCCGACGCACCGCCGCCTTCCGGGCGGCCCTGAAATCCATCGGGCGCAAGGGCGATGTGATCTCGAATGTGCGCGAGAGCATGGTCTCCGTGGAGCGCCTGCTGCTGTTCCTCTCCGCCACCATGCCGCGCCCGCAGAAGGCGCGCGGCTATCAGGCCGAATGGCGTACAACCTTGCGCGACGTGCAATCCATCGAGGAGCATGCGACCTTTCTTTCCAACAAGGTCCAGTTTCTTCTGGATGCGACCCTCGGACTCGTCGCCATCGAGCAGAACGACATCGCCAAGATCTTCTCGGTGATGTCCGTGATCTTTCTGCCGCCGACTCTCGTATCGTCGCTCTACGGCATGAATTTTCACAACATGCCGGAGCTGGAGTGGAAGCTCGGCTATCCTTGGGCCATCGCACTTATGATCTTTGCCGCCGTGGTGCCTTACCTGATCTTCCGCTGGCGGCGGTGGCTGTGAGGATTTGACTTTCGCGACCTATTCTGGACGCTTAGACCTCACCCGTTCCACCACACAGCCTCACCCTGAGGAGGTCACGGAGTGACCGTCTCGAAGGGCGGGGCGTCTCCAGTGTTCTCTGGACGATCCTTCGAGACGCTGCCTTCAGCGGCTCCTCAGGATGAGGGCGGAGGGGTGGAAAGCAAGTAGGCGTGGATGGCCGGATCAAGTCCGGCCATGACGAGAGGGGTCATCAACCATGTGCGGACGCTACGCGATCACCCTGCCTCCCGAGGCCTATCGGGATTTCTTCGGCTATTCCGAGCAGCCGAATTTCCCGCCGCGCTTCAACGTAGCCCCGACGCAGCCGGTGCCCATCGTGCTGGAGGAAAAGGGCGAGCGTCATTTCATGCTGGTGCGGTGGGGCTTCCTGCCGTCCTGGGTGAAGGACCCGAAGGATTTTCCGCTCGTCATCAATGCGCGTGGCGAGACGCTGGAAACGAAGCCGACCTTCAAAGCGGCGGTCAAGCGGCGGCGCTGCATCTTTCTCGTGGACGGTTTCTATGAATGGCGGCGGGAGGGGCGCGAGAAGACACCGTTCCTCATTCGCCAGCGCAACCGCAAGCCGCTGCCGATGGCGGGATTGTGGGGGACCTACAGCAGTCCCGATGGTTCCGAGATCGACACCGCTGCCATTGTCACGACGGACGCCAATGGCATCATGTCCGCCGTTCACGACCGGATGCCGGTCATCCTGTCGGAGGAGGATATCGCCGCCTGGCTCGATGTGCGGGACGAGCGCGCCGATGTGATGCGTCTCGTACGGCCGTGCCCCGACGACTGGCTCGATCTGGTGCCGGTGTCGAGCCGCGTGAACAAGGTCGAGAACGACGATCCCGGCCTGCTGGAGCCGCTTTCCGCGCCCGAGCCTGCGCCGGTCAACGAGAAGAAGCCGAAAGCGAAAAAGCCACTCTCCAGCGATGAGGACGATCAGGGGCAGTTGCCGTTCTGAAAGAGGTGCGGCGCTATTTTCATGTATCGCCGCTAAAGAATGAAGCGTGGGTTTCCCTCCCCCCCTTGTGGGGAGGGCCAGGGTGGGGGTGGCGGCGGCACGCTGGTCCAGTTCGTCGCCAACACCCCCACCTCCAACTCCTCCCCATCGCAAGTCGGGTGTTCCCGACTTGCGATGGGCGAAAGACAAGTCTCGGGCAAGCCCGAGGCTTGTGGGGGAGGAGGGTTAGGTCGGTGCATCCAGAACTAGCTTGTCATGCTCAGAGATAAGCAATCGACAGGGCGGGCACCAAGGCGATGATCAGCAGACCGATGAACAGGGCGCCGATATAGGGCCAGATCGCGCCCATGGCCTCGTCCGGCGAGACATTGCCGATCTTGCACGCGATGTAGAAGCCGACCCCGATGGGCGGCGCCATCAGGCCGATATTCATCGCGGTGACGACCACCATCGAATAATGGATGTCGTTGATGCCGAGATTCTTCGCGATGGGGTACATGATGGGCGCCAGCAGCACGATGGCGGGCAGGCCCTCCAGCACGCAGCCCAGCACCATGAACACGGCAATCGTGACCATCATGTAGGTGACCCAGCCGCCCGGAAGATCGGTCACGAGGGCAGCCATCTTGAAGGCGAAGCCGGTCTGGGTGAGTGCCCAGGCCATGGCCGAGGCCGTGCCGAGAATGATGAGGATCGCGCCGGAGAGGGCGGCGGTCTCCACCAGCATGTCGTAGATTTTCCCGGGACGGATGCCGCCATAGAGCACCATGCCGATGACCATCGCGTAGACGACGGCGATGGTGGAGACTTCCGTCGCCGTTGCGATGCCGCCGCCGACCGCGCTGCGGATCAGGAAGGGCAGAACCAAGGCAGGGGCCGCAACCACGAGGGCCTTGCCGACCGCTTTCATCGGAGCGCGCCGAATGCCGTCCATCACTTCTCCGCGTGCCTTCCAGCGCGCGAGGATGGCGAGCACGGCGAGCAGCACCATCGCGATCACGAAGCCGGAGGTGAAGAGGCCCGCAATCGAGACACCCGCCACGGAACCCAGCACGATGAGCACGATAGAGGGCGGCACCGTATCGGCCATGGCCGCGCCCGTTGCGAGAAGCGCGATCATCTCCTTTGGCTTATGTCCGCGCCGCTTCATCTCCGGGAAGAGGGCGGGCGCGACGGTCGCCATGTCGGAGACTTTCGAGCCGGAAATTCCGGATACGAGGAAGAGCGAGCCCAGCAGAACATAGGACATGCCGGCTTTTACGTGGCCCAGAAGAGAGGCCAGGAATTCCACGATGGCCTTGCCCATGCCCGTCGCGTCCAGGATGCAGCCCAGCAGCACGAAGATCGGAACGGATACGAGAACAAGGCTCGACATGCCTTCATCGATGCGCCCGATCATGACGATGTTCGGCAGCGGGCTCGTGAAGGTCATGAAGGCCAAAGCGCCGAGGCCGAAGCAGAAGCCGATCGGCACGCCGATGGCGAGGAAGAAGGCCACAAAGCCGACGAGGAAGATGAGGATGTTGAAATAGCCGAGGGAGGGTAGCGATGGCGACAACAGCCACAGGATCAGCAAGGCTACCGCAATCACGCCAGCTGCTGCCGCGAGATTCGTGACACTGGAATTGCGGACCGCGTCGCGGAGAGCCAGCGCTGCCATCAATGCAATGCCGACAGGAAGTGCCGAGACGCGCCAGCTCATGGGAATGCCGAGCGCTGCTGCGGTAATGTATGATTCCTCGATGACGTAATCGATGGCAGGCCAGAGCATCCCGAGCAGGAACACCGCGACGAGCAACGGACCGAGCGCCGAGAAGAAACTGCGGATCCGCTCCGGCATCATCTGGAGGAAAAGGGTGAGGCGCAGGTGCTCGTTGCGGTCGATGGCGATGACGGCGCCGAGCATGGCGAGCCACAGGAAGCAGATCGCCGCGGCCTCATCGATCCAGACTACGGGAAGCGAGAGCACATAGCGCGACGTGACGCCCATGAGCAGGAGGCCGACAATCGTCACCAGAAAAAGCGCGGCGATGAATTCGACCGGGCGTAAAAACCGCGATCCGCCTTGAAGTCCGATAGGCGGCGCTTCCAGCGCCTCCATTTGCATGCTCTCAGTGGCCATGGTCATTTGCTCCTCCCAAAATCTTTGCCGTTATCTTCGTCTGCATGGCTGTGACAGTCGTCATTGAAATCGTGCGGCGCTTGATGATGCGCTCTTCTTGGTCTTGTGATGCTGCATGTCAGGGCAGGTTTTCCCTAAATACCACCTCGACCCGCATCGGGTCCGAGGCGCTTTCCACCTTGCGGCCTTCGCGCAGATCCCTGAACAGGGTCGCGCATTTGAGGATGGTGTCTTCCGCGCTCTGCGTGATGACGGCATCCATCGTTCCGTCGAGCAGGAATTCGCGCGTATCGCTCGTCAGGCCGTGGCCGACGAAGACCACATCGCTCTCGCGCCGCGCATCCTTCAGCGCACGCCCGATGCCGGAAGCGCCGCCGCCGATATTGTAGATGCCGTCGAGATCCGGGTGATGCGTGAGCAGCGCGCGCATCTGTCGGTAGTTGAGAGCCTCATCGTCGTGGCCTTCGCGCAGGCCCACCACGTTGATGTCGGGGTAGAGCTCCTGAAGGATGTCGAGGAAGCCCATCTCGCGCTCGCCATGGGCGCGGTAGCTCAGGCTTCCGGCAATCATCGCCACTTTCGCCGGACGCTTGCTGATGAAGCGCGCGAGAAGATAGCCGGCCATGCGGCCCGCCGCGCGGTTATCGAGGCCGAAATAGGCGGTGCGGCCTGGGCTCGCTACATCGGAGATGAGCGTCACCACCGGCGTGCCCGCCGCCGTGATGCGATTGACGGCTTCGCGCACCATGGGATGCTCGATAGCCATGAAGGCAATGCCGTCCGCCTGCTTGGCGTGGCGCTGGAGCGTTTTCGCTAACAGGTCCGGGTTGAAGCTCGGGATGTATTCGACAGTCGGCTTGATGGAGAAGCGCTCGAGTTGCGGCCCCATCTCGGAGACCATGCGGCCGAGCATCGTGATGTAGCGGTTGTTCCCCTCGGGCAGGATGAACGAGATCTGCGACAGCGGGCGCACATCGCGGGCGCGCTCATCGCTCTCGTCCACATAGCCGAGTTCCGCCGCGGCCTTCATCACGCGCTTGACCGTCAGCGCTTTCACGCCGGAGCGGCCGTTGAGCACGCGGTCTACGGTGGCCGTCGAGACATCGGCCAGCTTGGCGATATCCACGATGGTGACCTTGCGGCTCAGAAGGGAAGTGTTGATGAGAATGCTCATTTAGTTACATCAAAAACCATCAAATTTATGATTTGACCACATCAGTAATATGACTGATTTTTGTTTTCGGAAAGAGCAAAACATCTTTTTGGGAGGATTTACGCCAATGACGATCTCCAGAAGGTCACTCATCAAAGGCCTCGCCGCAGCACCTGCCGCCGTCAGCCTTTTCACGATTCCGCGCTATGCGAAGGCCGCTGAAATCACCCTACGCTACGGCAACAATCTGCCGCTCTCGCATCCGCTGAACATCCGCGCCAAAGAAGCTGCGGACCGGATCGCGAAGGAGACGGATGGCCGCGTGGAGATGCTGATCTTCCCGGCGAACCAGCTCGGCGGCGACACCGACATGCTGTCGCAGGTGCGTAACGGCGCGCTCACCTTCTTCACGCCTTCCGCGCTCGTTATCGCGACCCTCGTGCCGGTGGCGGCGATCAACGCGGTCGGCTTCGCGTTCAAGGATTACAACCAGGTCTGGGCGGCCATGGATGGCCCCGTCGGCGCATATGTGCGCAAGGCCATCGCCGATTCGCGGCTGTATGCGCTCGAGACCATGTGGGACAACGGCTTCCGCCAGATGACCACGAGCGGCGCGCCCATCGAGAGCGCCGCGAGCATGAAGGGCCTGAAGATCCGCGTGCCGGTGAGCCCGATCAGCGTATCGATGTTCTCCGGCCTCGGCGCCGCACCCGCCAGCCTTCAGTTCAGCGAAGTCTACACCGCGCTCCAGACGAAGGTGGTGGACGCGCAGGAAAACCCGCTGCCGATCATCCAGGTCGCGAAGCTCTACGAGGTGCAGTCTTCCTGCGCGCTCACCAACCACATCTGGGACGGCTACTGGTTCATCGCCAACGGTCGCCAATGGGCCGGGATGCCTGCCAATGTGCAGGAGATCGTCTCTCGCGCCATCAACGAGGCAGGCCTCAAGCAGCGTGGCGACATCAAGGCGCTCAACGACTCGGTTCAGGCCGATCTGCAGAGCAAGGGCCTCAAGTTCAACCAGTGCGACACCGAGAGCTTCCGCGCGAAGCTGCGCGAGGCGGGCTTCTACACTGAGTGGAAGCAGAAGTTCGGCGCCGAGGCTTGGGGCCATCTCGAAAGCGTCGTCGGAACGCTCGCTTAAAAACCATCACGGGATCCGGGCGAAACCCGGATCTCTTCTTTCCCTGCGCGGAGTTGTCCGCGCTTAAAGATTCCGCAGGTCGAGAATGAGCCGATTTCTGGGTGAGATCAGGCAGGCCGGTTATGTCGTCGACGACATCGAGGCCGCCATGGATTATTGGACGCGCGTGCTGGGCGTCGGCCCGTTCTTCTACAAGGAACGCGTGCCGATCGTGAATTACACCTATCGCGGCAAGTCCTACGAGCCGCACAATTCGGTGGCGCTCGCGAATTCCGGCCCGCTCCAGATCGAGCTGATCCAGACCCGCAACGATGCGCCGTCCATGTATCGCGACTTCAAGCAGGCCGGTCATCGCGGCCTGCAGCATATGGCCTATTGGACTGAAAACTACGACGCCGATCTCGAACGCCTGATGATTCAGGGCTTCAAGCCCGTCATGAGCGGCGAAGTGGGCGAGCGCGGACGCTTCGTCTATTTCGATACCGAATACCACCCTGGTACAGTCATCGAGCTGTCGGAAGTGGCTGGCCCGAAGGGCAAGATGTTCCAGATGATCCGCGACGCCTCCGAGACATGGGATGGAAGCGATCCCGTGCGTCCGTTCCCGGATCTTTCCCAACTCTGAGAAGCGCGATGTCTGACGCACATTACGAGGCCACATATCTCGTCGAGACGCCTCTGCCGCTGGAAAAGGTCGCCGAGGTCATGGCCGGCGAGCAATCCTGCGGCACCTTCACCCGCGTCGAGGGTGAAACCGATGAGCTGCGTGCGCGAGCCCGCGCCACCGTCGTTTCGATCCACGACAAGGGCGAAGTCGAAGGCGCTGTGCGCAGCGCCTGGCTCGACCGCAAGGGTTATCCGACCAAGTCGCGCCAGGGCGTGATCGTGGTGCGATTTCCGGTGGCGAATGTGGGCGTCAACCTGTCGACGTTGGCTGCCACTGTCGCGGGCAACCTCTTCGATCTCGGCGAGGTCACGGGCCTGCGTCTGGAATCGATCAGGCTGCCGAGTGCCTATCGCAATCAATATGTCCTGCCGCGTCATGGCGTGCAGGGAACGCGTAAGCTTACCGGTGTCGCGTCGGGCGCGCTGATCGGCTCGATCATCAAGCCCAATGTCGGTTTGTCGGCTGAGGACATCGCATCCCTGGTGGAGCGCCTCTGCGCAGCCGGTCTCGACTTCATCAAGGACGATGAGATCGCGGCCAATCCGGTTCATGCGCCGCTCGCCAAGCGCATTCCCGCCGTGATGGCAGCCGTCCGTCGTCATCAGGACAAGACCGGCAAGCATGTGATGGTCGCGTTCAACATCAGCGACGAGACCGACGCCATGCGCCGCCATGCTGACCTCGTCGCGCGAGAGGGCGGAAGCTGCGTGATGGCGAGCCTCAACTGGTGCGGCTATTCCAGCGTTGAGACCCTGCGCCGCAGCACCGATCTCGTGATCCATGGACACCGCAATGGCTACGGCGCTTTCTCGCGCCACCCCGCGCTCGGCATCGGGTATCAGGCCTACCAGACGCTATGGCGTTTGGCGGGCGTCGACCACATGCATGTGCACGGCCTTGGCGGAAAATTCGCGCAGGAAGACGCGGAAGTTGTGGCGAGTGCGCTCGACTGCCTGAACCCGATGTCCGATGTGGACGATAGGGTCATGCCCGCCTTTTCGTCCGGCCAATGGGCTGGAACCGTGGAGCAGACCTATCGCGCGGTCGGCACGTCCGATCTGCTGTTCATGGCGGGCGGCGGCGTGATGGCGCATCCCGGCGGTCCTGCCGAGGGTGTGGCGAGCATCCGTGAGGCTTGGCGCGCGGTCGAGGCGGGCGAGGATCTGGCATCCGCGCGCAAGCAGCACCGCTCGCTGGACGATGCCTACGCCTTCTTCGCCAAATAAAACGGGAGGCAGCATTGGCCCCGTCCTACGGATGGTATGGCGACGATTTCACCGGTGCGACGGATACATTGGCAACAATCGCCCGTCGGGGCAGGCGCGCCTTTCTGTTCTTGCGCGTGCCGGAGGAACGGCACCTTTCCGAGCTGAACGATCTCGACGCCATCGGCATCGCCGGTGCGGCACGCACCATGACGCAAGCCGAGATGCAGGCGGAGCTTGCACCCGTCGGCGCGTTCTTCCGCAAGACCGGCGTGAGCGTGCTGCATTACAAATGCTGCTCCACTTTCGACAGCGCGCTGGAGCGCGGAAACCTTGCGGCGGCGGTCGCAACTCTGCGCGATTATGTGGAGAGCACGACGATTGCCATCATCGGCGGTCAGCCATCGCTGGGGCGCTATTGCGCCTTCTCCAATCTCTTCGCAACGTTTGGTGCGAAGGGAGAAGCATTCCGCCTCGACCGTCACCCGACCATGAGCCGCCACCCGGCGACGCCGATGAATGAGGCCGATCTGGCGAAGCACATCGCTTCGCTCGGGCTGTCAGATGTCGGTTCCGTTCACTGGCCGCTCATCGATCAGGGCGTTGAAGCTCTTGCCGCCGAGTGGGAGCGCTTGTCAGGCAGCGCCTCCGCTGTGCTGTTCGATGCGCTCACGCCGGCGCACATCGCAGCTATCGGGCAGCTGTGCCGCGCGGTGAGCGGCAAGCGTTCCTTGCTGATCGTCGGCGCAAGCAGTGTCGCGCAGGCCTGTTTCGAGGAGACGGGGGCAGCAGCCGTTAGGCCAAATGTTTCAGCCGAGGGGCCGGTTCTCGCTTTCGTCGGCAGCTTGTCGCCCATGACGCGGATCCAGGTTGCCGCCGCGCAATCCTATCACCGCATCTCCATCGATCCTGAGAGCCTCACCGCGAGCGAAGCCGCGCGTGAGCAGATCATCGGGAAAGCGGTTGAGGGGCTGTCGCAAGGTCTCAACGTCATGCTTTCGACCGCGCCGGAATCGGGCGAAGCGCCGAAATCTTCCATGGATACCCTCGCGGATTGCAGCGCCGCTCTCGTCGATGGCGTTCTCAAGCGCCATCGCGTGAGCCGCCTCGCGGTCGCGGGCGGCGATACGTCGAGCAAGATCGTCGGACAGCTTGGCTTCTGGGGCCTCGCCTATCACGGACAGATCAGCAACGGCGTCGCGGTGAGCCTTGCGCGTAGCGACGACCGGGACCGGGACAACATGATCGTCATGCTCAAAGGCGGCCAGATGGGTCACGAGCAGCTGTTCGAGACATTCCTTGAACGGGATCCGGCCTGGTAGAGAGCCAACGTCACCGCCTGCGCGTGGGCTTCGCTTTCTCGCGCGTCAAGATTCCGACGACCTCCAGATGCGGAGAGTGCTTGAACTGATCAACGGGGATCACCCGTTCCAGCTTGAAGCCAGCGCCGATCAGGATCGCCGCATCTCGCGCGAAGGTCGCGGCATCGCAGGAGACGCTCACGACGAGCGGCACCTTCGACGCGGCAATCTGCTTCACCTGCGCCTCCGCACCCGCGCGCGGCGGGTCGATCACCACCGCATCGAAGGTGTTGAGTTCGAGCGTCAGCAGCGGTCTGCGGAAAAGGTCGCGCGCTTCCGTGCTCACGCGGCGCAGGCCCGGTGTTGCCCGAAACGCCTTGTCGAGGGCCGCCATGGAGCCTTTGTCGTATTCGACCGCATGCACTTCCGATTTTTCGGCAAGCCGCAGCGAGAACGGTCCCGATCCGGCAAAGAGATCGGCCACGCGCTTCGCGCGTCCGCAAGCCTCGGTGACGTAAGCAGCCAGCGTTTCCTCTCCGAGGCGCGTCGCCTGAAGGAACGTTCCGGCGGGCGGCACTACCGAGGCGCGGCCCATCGCGATGGCGGGCGGGCGTCTTTCTACGATCACGTCGCCATGCATCGACAGGCGCGACACGTCGAGCTTGCCCGCCAGATCGATGAGGCGCAGACGTTCCTGATCCTTGATCGGACCATGCCCGCGCACATCCACGTCGAAGCCGGTCTGCGTGTTGGTGATCTGAATGTCGAGCGGCTTGCGGGCGCCCTTCAGGTGCTCGCCGATGGCGCGCGCGATGACGGGCGCTTGCTCCTTTAAGGCGGGCTCGGCGATGGGACAGAATTCGATCTCGACGATTGTGTGGCTTCGCGGGGCCATGAAGCCCACATGCATGGCGCGATCCGGGAAGCGCACATGCAATGTCACGCGGCGGCGGCCTTCTCCATGTGCATCCACCATCGCATCGATGGGCGCTTCGAGGCGGGCCTGACGCAGGGTGTGAACGAGCGTTTCCTGCTTCCACGCCTGATAGAAGCCGTGCTTCATGTGCTGCGTCGCGCAGCCGCCGCATTCATCGAAATAGGGACAGAAGGGTGTCTCGCGCTCAGGCGATGGAACATCCACGCTGATGAGATGCGCATGCGATCCGTCGCGTTCGATGGTGACGGTCTCACCCGGCAGCACCTTCGGCACGAAGACGGGGCCGGATGCGGTATCCGCAATCCCGTCAGCCTTTGCGCCGAGGCGCTTGATCGTTACCTGCTCAGCCACGGCGAGCTCCCAATAAGAATTCACGATTGCCGTCACCGCCTTCGATGGGGGAGGGCACGATATCCATTACATTAAACCCAAGCGAGACGACGAAGGCCTTGATGTCATCGCACACGTCGCGATGCACGGCCTCGTCGCGCACGATACCCTTCTTCACGCGCTCGCGCCCGGCCTCGAATTGCGGCTTCACCAGCAATGCCAACTTGGCACGCGGCTTCAGCAGCGCGATGGCGGGCGGCAGGACGAGTTTGAGCGAGATGAAACTTACATCGGAAACCAGAAGATCCGCCGGTTCGGGGATGAGTTCCGGCGTCAGCGCCCGCGCATCGGTGCCCTCAAGGTTGGTCACGCGTGGATCGTCGGCCACCTTCGGATGCAGCTGGCCGCGGCCGACATCGACTGCGTAGACATGGGCGGCATCCCGCATCAGCAGCACTTCGGTAAAGCCGCCTGTGGAGGCACCGATGTCGAGGCAGGTCATACCTTTGGGGTCGATGCCGAACGCATCCAGGGCGGCTGCGAGCTTCACCCCGCCGCGAGAGACGTAAGGATGCGGCTGCACCGCCGTGAACACCGCATCATCGGGCACGGTCTCGGAAGCCTTGCGGACGGCGATGCCGTTTACAGTCACGAGGCCGGCCGTGATCGCCTCCTGAGCCCTGGCGCGGCTCTGGAAGAAACCTCGCTCGACCAGAACCACGTCGGCACGCTTATTCGTCATGGCTGGGTACTTCCCAAGACATCACAATTCCTTCAGGGGTCGGAACCAACCTCCGCCCTATCTCATATCCGTTCAACGCCCGAGATTGGCCAAGCGGAGACCGCCCCATGATGAGCCGCCGACATCTTCTTGCCGGAGCAACCCTGCTCGCGACCAGCGCTGCCATCCCGCGCGCCTGGGCGCAAGCCCCATCAGCGCCCTTCAAGCTCGATCCTCTGCCATATGCTCCGTCCAAGAACGAGCCGCATATCGACGCGCAGACCATGGAACTGCACCATGACAAGCACCATGCGGCCTATGTCAACAATCTCAACACGGCGCTCAGCCAGAACGGCGAGGCCGCGAATGTGCCGTTGCATGAGATGCTGGCCAATCTCGATAAAGTGCCCGAGAGCATCCGCACCACTGTCCGCAACAGCGGCGGAGGCCACGCCAACCACACCATGTTCTGGCAGATCATGGGCGGCTCCGGCGGCGAACCGAGCGGCAATCTGAAGAGCGCCATCGACCGGGATCTCGGCGGTTTCCAGAAGTTCCAGACCGATTTCAACACGGCGGGCGAGAAGCAGTTCGGCTCCGGCTGGGTCTTCGTGACGGTTGCCCGCGACGGCAAGCTCGGCATCATCGCCAAGCCCAACCAGGACACGCCGCTCATGGACGGCCAGCGCGTGCTGATGGGCAACGACGTGTGGGAGCACGCCTATTACCTGAAGTACCAGAACCGCCGGCCGGAATATCTGAAGGCGTGGTGGAATGTGCTTGATTGGAGCAAGATCGGCCAACGCTATGCGGCTGCGAAGGCGGGGACGCTGACGATTTGAAGATCGGTTGTCATTCCGGGGCGAGCAATAGCGAGAGCCCGGAACCCATAAACACGGCGATGCAGAAGAAAGCCGTACGCCTATCGCGTCATTCTGCGATGTTGGCGGTTATGGGTTTCCACGTCTTCGGCGCGGCCCTTCGGGTCGGGCTCGCCTGCGGCGCCCCGGAATGACAGAGGTTTTGTGCTTCAAGCCCGCGCCTTGCGCGTCTCTTCCCGGCCGAGCGCCTCGAACACCTTGGTGACGATCCCTGCCGCGTCGAGGCCCGCCTGCGAATACATGCGCTCGGGCTTGTCCTGATCCTGATAGATGTCCGGCAGCACCATGGAGCGCACCTTCAGCGTCCCGCGATCCAGCGCGCCCTTGTCGGCGAGCAATTGCATCACGAAGGAGCCGAAGCCGCCGATGGAGCCTTCCTCGATGGTGACGAGAACCTCGTGGTCGCGGGCAAGGCGAAGGATCAGTTCCTCGTCGAGGGGCTTGGCGAAGCGGGCATCGGCCACGGTGGTGGAGAGGCCTCGCGCCTCCAACTCCTCGGCGGCCTTCAGTGCTTCGGCAAGACGCGTGCCGAGCGAGAGAAGGGCGATGCGGCTGCCTTCCTTGACGATGCGGCCCTTGCCGATCTCCAGCGGAATGCCCTTCTCGGGCATGTCGACGCCCACACCTTCTCCGCGCGGATAGCGGAAGGCGATGGGTCCGGTATCGTAGGCCGCGGCGGTCGCCACCATGTGCACCAACTCCGCCTCGTCGGCGGCGGCCATGATGACCATGTTGGGCAGGCAGCCGAGATAGGCGATGTCGAAGGAGCCTGCATGGGTCGCGCCATCGGCGCCCACAAGGCCCGCCCGGTCGAGGGCGAAGCGCACCGGCAGGTTCTGGATCGCGACGTCGTGCACGATCTGGTCGTAGGCGCGCTGCATGAAGGTGGAATAGATCGCGCAGAACGGCTTGTAGCCTTCCGTCGCCATGCCGGCGGCAAACGTCACCGCGTGCTGCTCGGCGATGCCGACATCGAAGGTGCGGGCCGGGAATTCCTTGCCGAACATGTCGATGCCCGTGCCGGTGGGCATGGCGGCTGTCACGGCGACGATCTTGTCGTCGGCTTGCGCTTCCTTGATTAGGCTCTCGCCGAACACCTTGGTGTAGGAGGGCGCATTGGCCTTGGCCTTGGTTTGCGCGCCGGTCACCACGTCGAAGGTGACGACGCCGTGATACTTGTCGGCGGCGGCTTCCGCGGGCGCGTAGCCCTTGCCCTTCTGCGTGACCACATGGACCAGGATCGGGCCGGTGCCCGTATCGCGCACGTTCTTCAGGATCGGCAGCAGGTGGTCGAGGTTATGGCCGTCGATGGGGCCGACATAATAGAAGCCGAGCTCCTCGAACATCGTGCCGCCGGTCCAGAAGCCGCGGGCGAATTCCTCGGCGCGCTGGGCCTTCTCGTAGATGAATTTCGGCAACTTTTTCGCCAGCTGCTTGGCGGTCTCGCGGATGCCGCGATAGGTGCCGCCGGAAACGAGGCGGGCGAGATAGGACGACATGGCGCCGGTGGGCGGCGCGATGGACATGTCGTTGTCGTTGAGGATGACGATGAGGCGCGAATGCATGGCGCCTGCGTTGTTCATGGCCTCATAGGCCATACCGGCGGACATGGCGCCGTCGCCGATCACGGCGATCACGTTGTTCTTCCGGCCCTCCAAGTCTCGCGCCACGGCCATGCCGAGGCCCGCCGAGATCGAGGTGGAGGAATGGGCCGCGCCGAAGGGGTCGTATTCGCTCTCCGAGCGCTTGGTGAAGCCCGACAGGCCATCGGCCTGCCGCAGGGTGCGGATGCGGTCGCGGCGGCCGGTGAGGATCTTGTGCGGATAGGCCTGATGGCCCACGTCCCAGATCACCCGGTCGTTGGGGGTGTCGAACACGTAGTGCAGGGCCACCGTCAGTTCCACGACGCCTAAACCCGCGCCGAGATGGCCGCCGGTCACAGACACGGCGCTGATCGTCTCGGTCCGCAGCTCATCCGCCACCTGCCTGAGCTGATTCTCAGGAAGCTGACGGAGGTCTTCCGGGGTCTTGATGGTGTCGAGGAGGGGTGTGGACAACATACTCTCGCGCGGATTTACGCCCAGGGGCAAACCATGGAGATAAGGAGGAGGGCAGGCCCGGTCAAATGAAGTCCAGGCATTTCCTCGAACCTTGACTATTCGGCCACGTCGAGCGGGGCCGTGCCGGAGGCGACGCCGTCGGGGCCGATGGTGATCTTCTCGATGCGGGCTTCCGCCTTCTTGAGAAGCTGCTCGCAATGCTTCTTCAGGGCTTCGCCGCGCTCGTAGATGGCAATCGAATCTTCCAGAGGCACGTCTCCGCGCTCCAGCCGGCGGACGATATCCTCAAGCTCGGCTAGGGCCTTCTCGAAGGGGAGGGTCTTGATGGACGTGGTATCGGTCATGCAGTGATCCGCCAGAAATGTCGTTGGGCCGCTCTCTCACGAGATTGCGGCATTGCTCGGTCGTTGTGCGAGGAGCCTCTGATAAACGAGGCCGATGCCGATGAGAACAAGCCCGAGGCCGATAAATGACAGGGCTCGCATCACGCCCTCCAGGTTAGCGAGGTCGATGATGAACACCTTCAGAACGGCGAGAACAAGGTAGACCGCCGAGGCGAGGCGCGCAAAGCGGTTGTCCCGCAGCAGGCCGAAGCCGAGCAGGGCGATGCCGATGACGAGGAGCGCCACCGAATAACTCCATTGCTCGCCCTGGCTGAAGCCTCGCCAGAAGATGCCAAGGTGAGGACCCTGGAAAATCAGCCGAATTTGCAGGGCCACATAGGCCCATTGCAGGGCGAGAGCGAGAATTGCGGAGGCCATGGAATACGACCATGGCCGGACATTCCGCTCCGTCAGGGCCAAGGCTCCGGCCAGGATCGAGGGCAGCAGATAGGCGATGATCAGGCTGTTGAAAACGATCCCACCCACAATCTCGTCGTTGGTGATGAGCGGGTTCTCGACCACGAGGAGCCCGATGGCCGCGAGCCCGAAAGAGACGACCTTGAAGATCAAGGAACCCCAACGGTAGACCGGATCGGCCCTTCTCACGTCGAGGCGGGTGAGCAGGATCGCGAAGACGAGACTTTCTGTCGCAAGGAGGCCCGCCTCCATGAGGCTGAAATCCGTGGCCAGAGGATTGCCCGCGTGGAGCGCGTGGCGGATCTCGAAGAAGACCAGGAAGACCGCAAAGACGATGCTCAAGCTCTCAGTCAGCTGCACGATACGGTCGCGACCGGAGCGCTCCAGCAGGCGGCTTGCCAGCAGGAAGGCAATTGCCGGAAAGCCATAGCCCCATAGCAGCCAGTTGAAGATCACCGGCCCAGGGTCCCCACCGACGATGGTCGGGCTCCAGATGAGGCGGCCGAGGATGATGAGGCCGATGGCACCCACCGCGTAGCGAAGGGTCGGGATTGCGATGCGCTCCGAAATCCAGGCTGTGCCAAGCGCGGCGAGCGCGAAGGCGACCGTCAGCATGCCCTTGTCGAGAGCGAAGGTGAGGCCGAGCGCCAGGGCGGCCAGCGCGGCGGAGGCCGTTGCGCCGAGGCCGAGGCGGATGGCGCCGTTCTCGCTCCGGCGCATCAGCCATTGCGAGGCCAGCACGAAGGCAAGGCCCACCACGCCCGCGACCACGGCAAAGGACAGGCTGCGCTCGAAATTCGTGACCCGCCAATAGGCGGCGATGAGCGCGAGCAGCGGCCCGACGCTTGCGGCACCGGCATACCAGGCGGCAACCGGCAGGCGCAGGTTTCGCGATATGGCCAGCCGCAACAGGGACGCACAGGCGATGAAAGCCGGCAGAAGCGCGGCGAGGATCAGGTAGGTGCTGAGCGCGTGCGGACGAACGGCGAAGGCGTCCCCGGACTGGTAGAACAGGTTCTCCGGCGTATCGCCGATGTCGCTTGCGAGCGGCCAGACCAGAAGGGCTCCCGCTGCCAGCAACGCCGCGCTGGCTGTCGCCGAAGCGACGGAAGCGGCGCGAAAGCCCGCCGCCAGCAGCACGAAGGCCAGGGCCGTCACGAAGACCGGGCGTCCGTCGCCCGTCACGACGGCACTCGCCACGACGATGCCCGTTGCCGCAAAGGCGGCGAGCACCGCGCTCGCGAACCTGTCTGTCCGTGCCTCTTCATCCGGCACATGACGATAGGGATCGATGCCGAGGAAGAAGGCGGCGAGACCGGCCTGGAGCACGAGATGCACCATGGCGGGCAGGGTGTTGGATGGTTCGATGAAGAAAATCGGGAAGGCCCACATCAGGGCTCCGACAGAGGCGGCGAGCGCCAGCCAGCGCCAGAGGCGCAGGCGCGCCACGCCGAAGGCGGGCAGCATCACGAAGGCGAGATAGATCACGAGTGCCCAGGGCTGCGGATCGTCCGAGGAGACGAGGAGCGGGCTTCCCATGGCGCCAATGAGGCCGAGCGCCGCCAGCACCGGGCCATGGAGCGTCGCGGCCACCATGGTCAGGACTGCGATGATGCCGAGCAGCACGAAGGTCGCGGCAGAGCTGATCAGGTCGTAGAGCGCATAGGCCGCGTAGGCCGTGGCAAAGGCGGTGCAGGTTCCGGCGGCGGTCAGGATGCTCGGCACATTGGCGCTGGGAATGCCGGGCAGCGCGAAAGCGCTCTCGCGGCGGCGCAGCCACTCGCCGGTGCCGATGAGCGCCAGAGCGAAGAGACCGCCAAGCGCAATGCGGGTTTCCGGCTGAAGAAGATTCTGCTCGATGGAATAACGCACGAGGAAGATGCCGCCGAGCGCCAGCGCCACGCCGCCGACCCACACGGCCCAACGGGAACCGAGCTTTTCCTCGAAACCCTGGCGCGGTGGCGCAGGCTGTGCCGGTGCTGCCGGAATGGCGGGAACAGGTGCGGTGAAACGAGGCTCTTCCGGTTGCGCAGGATGCGTTTCAATGATCGGGGCCGCTTCCGCTGCCTGCGTCGTCGGCTCCGACGGGGGAGGAGCTGCCTGCGCTTTCAACAGGCGCAACTCACCTTCCATCCTGTTGAGACGATCCTGAAGAACAACCAGGCTCTTCTTGGCGGATATCCCGACCACGAGGGCCACGATCACGCCGACGATGATGCCCAGCGGCAGCACGCCGATGGCCAGGATGAGAAGAAGTTCGAGCGCGTCCACGGATGGCCTCTTGATGGTCCGGGACGGCCCGGCATAAGCGGAATCGGTTAGTTCCTGCTAAGCTGTAACATGAAGGGCGTGCCCTCCATAGCGTCCGCCCCGCGCCCGATGGCGCTGATGGCATCGACCATGCGGCCGTTGCGGCCGAGAAGATCGTCGGCCAGGGCCACGAAGCGCGCATTCGGCGTGGCCATGGGCGAGGCGGCTCGAAGTGTATTCGCGATCTCCGCCTCGTCGCGCTCCGGCGCCAGGGCGCAGGCGGCGATATAAGCGCCCGCGGTCGAGCGGCTGATGCCGGCCCAGCAATGGATCACGATGGGACGCTCCCGATCCCAGCCTCGCACGAAGGTGAGAACCTGCTCCATGTGACTGGCTTGAGCGAGAATATGCCCCTCCAGCGGCTCGACGATATCGCTGACGCCGATGAACAGATGACGATCCGCCGCAATGGCGGCAGGCCGCTCGATCTTCGCTCCCGTTCCCATGAGGCTGAGCACATGAGAGGCGCGCGTTTCGGCAACCGTAACGTGGAGGCGGGAGAGGGGGCTGACGTGGAGAGTGGGCATGTGATCCGGCTCGTGTGAGGCGGAGACTTACACGATTCCGCAAATTGGCGCACGCGTTGGTGAGCACGGGCTCTCAAGTCAAGAATTGAGCGACTGAAGCGTCCGCCAGTTTACCCACGTCATCACCGGCCATAACGTCGAGGGGTGGTTGTCTCTTCACCCTATAAGACTCCGCCTCAACTCCCCAAAGCCGCAACCACATGCTCCTGAAACATCTCCTCCGCCTGCGCCACGGGCCAGGGTTCGAGGAATGTGAGCACGCTGCGGGGCAGGGGATCGGGTCGGCCGAAGAACTTGATGGCTTCCTCGTGGCCGAAGCCTGCGAGATGCGTGGCTTCGAGAAAGGCGGCCTGCCGGTCTGCCTGCTTGATGAAACGCTTCAGGGCCGCGCTTTGCGATGCAGGCAAGCCGAAATGCAGATGGATCGCGCCGAGCAATCCTGCCTCGATGGATTTATAGGCATCGCCGATCACTGCCTTGAACGGCGAGATGATGTCGCCGATCACGTATTCCGGCGCGTCGTGCAAGAGCACCGCAAGCCGCGTGGCGCGCGGCATTTCGGGGTCGAGATGGTTTGCGATCGCTTCGACAAGCAGGCTGTGCTGCGCGACGGAGAAGATATGCGCGCCGATTGTCTGCCCGTTCCAGCGCGCGACGCGCGCAAGGCCGTGGGCGATGTCGTCGAGTTCCACGTCGAGCGGCGAGGGATCGAGCAGGTTGAGGCGGCGGCCTGAAAGCATCCGCTGCCAGACGCGGGGTTCCTTGGCCATCAAAGCTTCTCTGCGAGCGCCGCACATTCCGCGTGACGATAGCAGCCGGTAAGATGGTCATTCGCCATGCCGACCGCCTGCATGAAGGCGTAGACGATAGTGGGGCCGACGAAGTTGAAGCCTTCCGCCTTCAGAGCCTTGGAGATGCGCCGCGACACATCCGTTTCAGGCTGTACGTCGCGGCGGCTTTTCAGGTTGTTCTGAATCGGGCGACCGTCGATGAAATTCCAGAGATACTGCGAGAAGCCGCCGCGCTCCTGGATATCGAGCCATGCGCGCGCTCCTGCAATCGTCGCAACGATCTTGGCGCGGTTGCGCACGATGCCGGGGTCTAGCATCAGCGCTTCGACCTGGGCATCGTCGAAACGGGCGATGATTGCAGGATCGAAACCGGCAAAGGCGCTGCGGAAATTCTCGCGCTTGCGCAGGATCGTGATCCACGACAATCCGGCCTGGAAACCGTCGAGGATCAGCTTCTCGAACAGGGCGCGGTCATCGAATTCGGGCACGCCCCATTCGGTGTCGTGATACTCGACATAGAACGGGTCCGTGCCGGGCCACCAGCAGCGGGTCTTGTTATCGGGATGTAGGATCAGGCCATCGGTCATGGGCAAGGTTTATCCGCAACCGGCGCAAACGGGAAGAGGCGGGTCAAGTGCCACAATCACCAACCTCATCCTGGGAGTCTGGCCGGAAAAGGATAGAGCGCAGGTTTCCCTCCCCACAAGGGGGAAGAGGGTTGCCAGCGCTTTATCGGCCAGACACTCAGGATAAGGGCTATGGGGTAGAGGAAGGCGCTATGCGCCCCGCTTGTCCACCAGCTCCGCCATGCGATGCGCGGCCTCATCGCCCGCGACACGCAGTCCCTCCGCAACTCCACGGCGGTCGGCCTCCGACCGGTTCTGGCTGACCTTCCATTTGCCCTCGATCCGTGTGATCTCGACCTCAATGCCGACGATGCCCTTGAGCTGTCCAGCCAGATAATCGGAAGGTGCGTCGTTGACGGACCAGGGCTCTGCGCGACTTGCTTCCCGCACATCCGTGATCGCGGTGATCTGCTGCAGGAGCCAAGCGGGATCATCGACGGTCTTCATGCGGCCATAGGCCTGCACGATGGCGTAGTTCCAGGTCGGCACGACCTTGCCGTGCTCGCGCTTCGTCTCGTACCAGGATGGTGTGATGTAGGTCTCGACCCCCTGGAACACGACCAGCACTTCCTGCTTAGGGTCGAAATCCTTCCATTGCGGATTGGCTCGCGACAGATGAGCCCGCAAGGTGCCCAGCGACGATGCGGTCGGATCGAGTGCGAACGGAATCGGATTCGCGAACAGCCCCGACCTGCCGTTCGTGACGAGTAGCCCGAGCGGATGGGCTCTGATGAGGGCGTGCTGGACCTCGAGGCGGTCTTCGCGGAAATGGGGCGGCTGGTACATGGCAATCCTGCTTTCGCAGGAAAGCTAGCGTCAGGAGCAGGCCGGACGCCAATCAAATTTCCCGATCCTTCCCATCACCGGAGGCGATGAATTGCCTACCCCGTTCGCAGCAGGCGCAGCTTGTCGGCGAGTTCGGTCCATCGATAAGGCTTGCTGATGAAGGAAACACCATCGTCGAAACCATGCGATGGTAGCGTCGACATGGGGTAGCCCGAGGCCAGCAGGACCTTGATCCCGGGCCGCATCTCGCGGGCCCGGCGGGACAGTTCCACACCGTTCATGCCGTTGGGCATGATCACGTCGCTGAAGAGCACATCGATGGATCCCTCGCGGCCGAGGACATCGAGCGCGGCGATGGCGTCGGTCGCGGTCAGGACATCGTAGCCGAGGCTGTCGAAGATCTGGGTAGCGACATCCAGCACTGCCGGCTCGTCCTCGACGATCAGCACAGTGCCGGCGCTGTCGCGGGTCACATAGATCTCGTCCGGGGCCTCGTCTTCGCTCTCTCCTCCACCGCCCTCGATGGCCGGCAGAAGCATGGTGATCGTGGTGCCGAGGCCGGGCACGCTCCCCACGTCGATATGGCCGCCCGACTGGGTGATGAAGCCGTAGACCTGGCTCAGGCCGAGACCTGTGCCCTTGCCCACTTCCTTGGTCGTGAAGAACGGCTCGAAGACCCTGGCCGCCACATCCGGCGCCATGCCGGTGCCCGTATCCTGAACCTCGATGCTCACATAGCGGCCCACCGGCATGCCGAGCGCACGGGCCTCGCCCTCTTCCAAGGTCCTGTTCCTGGTTGCAATTGTCAACATGCCGCCTTCCGGCATGGCATCACGCGCGTTGACGACGAGGTTGAGGAGGGCAGCCTCGAACTGCGCGCCGTCCACGCTGATGGAGGCTGTCCGCGAACCTAGGGAGAGGTGAAGACTCACCATCTCACCGCATGCCCGGCGCAGTACCGACTCGAAGCCTCCGATGAGCATATTTGGATTGTGAGACGAAGGCTGGAGCGGCTGGCGGCGAGAGAAGGCGAGAAGCTGCTGCGTCAGCTTTGCACCGCGCGCAGCGGCATGCTGCGCGCTCTCGATCAGCTTGATCTCGCGCGACCCGGTTATGTTGCGGGTGAGGAAGTCGAGATTGTTGACGATGATCGTCAACAGGTTGTTGAAATCGTGGGCGATGCCGCCGGTGAGCTGACCGATGGTCTCCATTTTCTGGGCCTGAAACAAGGCAGCCTGAGCCTCCTCCAACGCCTCCTGCGTCTTGCGGCGCTCGGTGATGTCGCGGGTAATCTTTGCGAAGCCGATCAGCTCTTTCCGCTCGTCGTAGATCGGATCGATGATGACGCTGGCCCAGAACCGGGTACCGTCCTTGCGGATGCGCCAGCCTTCGGCCTCGAACCGCCCGTCGCGTTTCGAGATTTCGAGCGCGCGTGCGGGGCGCCCCGAGGCACGATCCTCTTCAGTATAGAATTGTGAGAAATGGCGGCCGGTAATCTCTTGTTCCTGGTAGCCCTTGATGCGCTGCGCCCCGGCGTTCCAGTTCGTGACATAGCCCTCCGGATCGAGCATGTAGATGGCGTAATCGGTGACGCCCTGCACAAGCAGGCGAAAGCGCTCTTCGCTTTCCTTAAGCTCCCGTTCCGCCTTACGGCGCTCGGTAAGGTCACGGGTGATCTTGGCGAAGCCGAGCAGATTGCCTTTCGAGTCGATGATCGGGTCGATGACCACATGGGCCCAGAAGCGGGTGCCGTCCTTGCGGATGCGCCAGCCTTCGGCTTCGAACTTGCCCTCACGATAGGCCGTATCCAGGGCCCGCTGAGGCATACCCGCCGCGCGATCTTCCTCTGGGTAAAAGCGTGAGAAATGTTGCCCGAGAATCTCGCTCTCGACATAGCCCTTGAAACGCTGGGCTCCGGAATTCCAGCTCGCGATGATCCCGATTGGATCGAGCATGTAGATCGCGTAATCGGTGACGGAGTCGACAAGAAGCTGGAAGCGCTCCTTCTCAGGCGCCGCATCGTGCGCTTTCTCGGCAATCATTCAATAAACCCCTTGGCCGGCCCACCCCGCACCTTCATTTTTGCGCATCGACGGCCCGATTAGAGTCAACGCACAACGGCGATTGAAGTTCCTGGAAATGGAGTCCGTCAGCCATGCCCCGCCTCGGTTCCGGTAGCAACTTCCCCAGGGAAAGGAAAGCCGATCCAGGAGGGCTTTTCGAGGGTCACGGGAATGCCCCCGGCCCGAATGACATGGCCCGCCGCCAGGGCATCGGTTGCGCGGTCGAGGCGGATCATGATGAGGCCACGCCCGTTGATGCCGGTGCCGGTGGTGCCCAGCGCCTTGTCTCCCGCCGTCACCTCCACGCCTACATCCGCCGCGAAGCCGCCTTCATAGACGGCAGGCACGATCCGCGTGCGGGCCGTGCCCCGGTGCTGCATGCGGGAGACGACTTCCTGGCCCACATAGCAGCCCTTGTCGAAATCGACCCCATGCAGCTGGTCCATGAGGGCTTCGTGAGGGAATGCATCGCCGAACAGGAAATCCCGTCCGCCCTCCGGTACGCCGAGCGCGATCCGACGGACGTGGTAATGTTGAGCCTCTTCGCCCGCGAATTCCGCTGCGTCCTGCGCGGCGATGATGGCACGCCAGCCAAGCTCCGGCAGGCGAGGGTCTTCCGACACCAGGCCGACCTCGTCGTCGGGTTTCGGATCGACCCAGCCGGCCACGACGGCCATGGCATCCGACATATCCTCGACCGTCACCTTGGCGCGGAGCTTGTAGAAGCCAAGCCGCTTGGCCAGATCGGGTGCGAAGACCTTCAAAACATCGAGATAATAACCGCCGCCGATCTCGTCGGGGGCCTGGAAGACGATGAAGTCGAACAGAATCTTGCCCTGGGGCGTCAACAGGGCGCCGAACCGGGCTGTGTGCAGTGACACACGGCCGAGATCGCAGGTGATCAGGTTGTCGAGAAAAGTCTTGGCGTCCTCGCCCGAAACCCTTACCACGCCCCTGTCGGCTAAATGGACTGACGGCATGTCCCGCTCCGGTTGCAATGCTTCAAGGCGAGACATATGCCCCCTTTGCTTCAGCCTCAAGGGATGAGATTGCCATGCCCCAAACCTTCGACACGATCCTCAAGGGCGGTATCGTCGTAAACCACGATGGACGCGTCGAGCGCGATGTCGGAATCAGGGGCGGCACCATCGCCGCCATCGGGGACCTGTCCCAGGCCTCCGCGGGGCGGGAGATCGATTGCCACGGGCTGCATATCCTTCCCGGCGTCATCGACACCCAGGTCCATTTCCGCGAGCCCGGCCTCGACCATAAGGAAGATCTGGAATCCGGCTCCCGCGCCGCCGTCATGGGCGGCGTCACGGCGGTGTTCGAGATGCCCAACACCGACCCGCAGACCACCACGCCCGAGACGCTCGCCGACAAGGTGCGGCGCGGCCATCTCCGCATGCATTGCGACTTCGCCTTCTGGGTCGGCGGCACGCACGAGAACGCGAAGGACGTTGCCGAACTGGAGCGTCTGCCGGGTGCTGCCGGCATCAAGGTCTTCATGGGCTCCTCCACCGGCTCGCTCCTGGTCGAGGACGACGAGGGCATCGCCAAAATCCTCCGCAACACCCGCCGCCGCGCCGCCTTCCATTCGGAAGACGAGGCGATGCTGCGCGACCGGAAAGGTTTGCGCGTCGAGAACGATCCGCATTCCCACCCCGTCTGGCGCTCGGCGGAAGTGGCGCTCGCCTGTACGCAGCGACTCGTGCGGATTTCGCGTGAAACCGGCGCGCGCATTCACGTGCTGCACGTCACGACGGCGGAAGAGATGGCGTTGCTGCGCGACTACAAGGATCTCGTCTCCGTCGAGGTCACGCCGAACCATCTGACCCTCGTCGCGCCGGAAGATTACGAGCGGCTGGGCACCTTCGTGCAGATGAACCCGCCCGTGCGCGACGAACATCACCGCGCCGCGATCTGGCAAGGGCTTGATGAAGGCATCGCCGACATTCTCGGCTCCGACCACGCGCCGCATACGCGCGAGGAAAAGGAGAAGGCCTATCCCAACACGCCGTCCGGCATGACTGGCGTGCAGACGCTCGTTCCCATCATGCTCGATCACGTGAACGCCAGCAGGCTCACGCTGGAGCGTTTCGTAGACATGACGAGCGCGGGCCCCAAGCGCCTTTTCGGCATCGCCCGCAAAGGCCGCATCGCCGTGGGCTACGATGCCGACTTCACCATTGTCGACCTGAAGCGCACCGAGACGATCACCAAAAACTGGATCGCATCGAAATCCCAGTGGACGCCCTTCGACGGCAGAAGAGTCACCGGCTGGCCCATCGGCACCATCGTGCGCGGCAATGTGGTGATGTGGGATGGCGGGTTGGAAACACCTTCGAAGGGTGAGGTGGTGCGGTTCGAAGAGACGATCGGCGGGTGAAATGGTAAGAGTTCATTCACTTACTCGCGCTCGTTGAGAATACCACCACAGCCTCATCCTGAGGAGGTCGCATGTCGACCATCTCGAAGGCCGAGGCGTCTCCAGCGCTCTCTGGATGATCCTTCGAGACACCTGCTTCGCAGGTTCCTCAGGATGAGGGTGGAGGTTATGAAGACTGTGTAGATGGGCTTCTCTTCGAGAGCCTCTGCAACGACTCGAAATCACCTCTGATCAACGCTTCCTTCTTGGCTCTCGACCAGCCTTTGACCTGCCGTTCGTAAGCGATGGCATCCGTAATCCGATCGAAGTGCACAGAGTATGCGAGTGTGACGGGAAGGCGTTTCGCTGTGTAGCCACCGAACAAACCTGCATTGTGCTGGCTCAGGCGTGTCTCCAGATCATCTGACCGGCTCGTACCTGTGTAGTAGCTGCCGTCAGTGCACCGCAGGATATAGAACCAGCAGCCGCTAATGCTTCTCGCGCCTCCAACACCGCCCTCATCCTGAGGAGCAGCCGTAAGGCTGCGTCTCGAAGGATCATCCAGAGAGCACTGGAGACGCCTCGTCCTTCGAGACGCGAGCAAGCTCGCTCATCAGGATGAGGCTGTGGTGGGAATTGGGTCGGATTTCGTGCTTGGCCTAATGCTTCAGCGAAACCGCCATTGAGAACGCACCGCTGCGGATCTTGTCGGCGAGCGTGGCGGCATATTCCGCCACCGCGTCCTCGCCGTAGGTGGTGACGAGTTCCGTGAAGGCGGCGAAGAGCGCGGCCTGGGCCATGCAGTCGGCATCGAGGCCGTCGAGCTCGGCCTCGGCGAAAGCCTCGGTCACATAGCTTAGGGCCGCCTGCTTGATGGCGCTGAGTTCGGGCAGCTCGGTGAGGGGGACGTCGTTATCGTTCATGATCCAGGCCCCTTTATAAAGGGGCGACGCGCGGGTTCGGTTGATTCGAACTTAAACATCGCGCCGCCCCGAGGCCAGCATCACCTTGCAACGAGGTTAATGCGAGGGGTAATGGGCCGAAAAATGTGGATAATAAGGGGAGTGCGTCGTTTTTGCCACATTCCCGAGAGTGGGCCTTGAGATGGTGTGCCGCATTTTTTGACGGCAAATCGGATCCACTTTGCCGAAAAATACTCTAGCCGCCGTAGCGCCCGGTGATGTTGCGGGCGAGCTGCTCGCCTTCCTGGAGGAAACGGGTGGAGGCCTCCTGCGCCGCAGGTGTGCACACCCGGTAGGTGAGGGCATAGGCCTGGTAGCCCTTGTTATAGGAACCGGCAAGGCGCTCCTTGCGGCCGGGTGTCGTGCCTTCCGTATCCAGCAGGATCTGCATGCGCCGGCTCCATTCCTTGGCGTCGGGCGCGGTGCAGAGAGGGCGCAGCATCGCGAGCGAACCCATGATCTCGGCAAGCCGCAAGAGTTCCTTCTCGTAGGGCGCTGGCGGCGGTTCGACCACGGGCGCGGGCTCGGCCTGTTGCTGCTGGCTGGGAGCCTGCTGCTGCGGGGCCGATTGCTGCGGACGCCGCTGCTGCGGCTGCGGGCGATACTGAGGTTGAGGCCTGTATTGCGGTTGTGGTTGTGGTTGTGGATAGGGCTGCTGCGGCGCGTTCGGCTGGCGCGGCGGTCCGAAGAGGCGCTCGAAGAAGCCCTGGGCCGAAGCCGGCTGGATCGTCGAAACAAGTACCGCGAGACCGGCGATGAGGAGACGCGAAAGCCTCATGCGGGTGCGTCCTCGCGAGCAAGCCTGAAGGCCTGTTTCAGGATTACGGCAAGGCCCTCTGTCATGGGCAGGTCGACGATGTCGCGTTGCGTAACCCAACGGATGTCCTTTGCTTCCGGTCCTGTCTGGGGCTCGCCGGACACCCAGCGGGCGGCATGGGCGGCGATCACGACATGGTGCTTTATATCGCCCTTCTCATCCCTTTCAATGAACTCGACAGGGGCGATCAGGCCGATAAGCTTGGCCTCAACTCCGACCTCCTCGCGAAGTTCCCGCAAGGCTGCCTCGCCCAGGAGCTCTCCCGTCTCCACCATGCCGCCAGGGAGCGAGTAAAGCCCTTCGCTCGGTGGCTTGCCTCGGGCCGCCAGCAGAATGCGGCCATCGCGGATCACCGCCACGGAGGCAGCGAGGACGGGGCGGGAGGGATAGAAGCGTTCGCTCGTCATGGTGAGCCCAGCCGATGGGCAAGGCATGGATCGAGAACGATGAAATCGGGATTAGGCCGGCTATAACCGCCGGTTACCACGACCTCCTCGCCGACCTTCATGTCATTGGTGTTGTAAGTAATGCATAGAACCTTCGGGTTAGAACCATCGCCGCACAAGCCGAGATAGGCGAGGGTGCCGTCGAAATGAACAAGGGCGAGCGGGCCTAAGGCGCTGAAATCGATGCGGTTGGCCCCGGTCTCCCGATCCTTCGTCAGTTCACGGATCTCATGGCACCGGGCCTGATAGGAGGGAGGCGTGTCGGCATCGGCGAATGAATTCTTGTCAGTGTTCTCCTGACCGGCCGCTCCCGACGCGGTGCAGATTACCGAAATTGACAGGAAGGATTGAAGAAGAGCCCGCACATGAAATGTTGGGAACGCGAAGGGCATGGATCACCCGTTAAACGTGCTGGCCGCCGTTGATGTGAAGCTCAGCGCCGCTCACATAGGAGCTGGCATCGGTGCAGAGGAAATAGATCGCCTTGGCGACCTCGTCCGGCGTGCCGAGGCGGCGCATGGGGAGCTGCTCGACAATCTTCTCGGTGCCGGGCGACAGGATGGAAGTGTCGATTTCGCCGGGCGAGATCGCGTTCACGCGAACGCCAAGGGGGCCGAAATCGGCGGCCATCTCACGGGTAAGCGCCGCGAGCGCCGCTTTCGACGTGGAATAGGCAGCACCCGCGAAGGGATGCACCCGGCCGCCCGCGATGGAGGTGACGTTCACCACCGATCCCTTGGCGCGGGTCAACTCGTCCTTGAGGCCGCGAGCGAGCATGATCGAGGCGAAGAAGTTCACCTGGAACACCCGCAGCCAATCCTCGTGGGTGGTATGAAGTGCATCGAGCCGCGAGCCGCCTTCGCCCTTGGGCGAGATGCCCGCATTGTTCACGAGGGCATGAAGGCATCCGCCCTCGACTGTGAGCCGTTCCTTCACGACCTCGATGGCGCGCAGCGTGTCGGCTGCATCGGTGAGATCCACCTGAAGGTGATCCTCCGGCCCCATCTCCCACGGGCAGTTCTCGGGGAAACCGTGGCGCGAGCAGGTGATCACCCGCCATCCGGCGGCGGAAAACCGCTTGACCGTGGCGTGTCCGATCCCCCTGCTGGCTCCGGTCAGCAGCATGACGCGGCGGGAGTTATTGGCGGAGGAGGACATGAGTTCAATCTCTGTAAGAGGGAGCGGACCCTTAGCCTGAGACGAAGGCCGGGTCCATGGGCTCACGGATAAAGCCGCACCTTCCGCCAGCCGTTGCCCTCGCGGTTGAAGACCACGCGGTCGTGGAGGCGGAAAGGCTTGTCCTGCCAGAATTCGATGGACATGGGCGCGATGCGGAAGCCCGTCCAATGGGGCGGGCGCGGCACCTCGCCGATGGCGTATTTCGCGGTGTTGACGGCGACCGCCTTTTCCAGCGCGAAGCGGCTTTCCAGCGGGCGCGATTGCTGGCTTGCCCAGGCGCCGATGCGGCTGTCGCGCGGGCGGCTCTGGAAATAGGCGTCCGCCTCGGCATCGCTCACGATGGTCACGGGTCCCCGCGCGCGGATCTGCCGGCGCAGGCTTTTCCAATGGAGCACGAGGGCGGCCTTCTTCTGGCCCAGCAGCTCGCGGCCCTTGTTGGACTCGGTGTTCGTGTAGAAAACGAAGCCGTTTTCGTCGAAGCCCTTCAGCAGCACCATGCGGACATTCGGAAGTCCGTCCTCGTCCACCGTGGCGAGCGCCATGGCGTTGGGGTCGTTCGGCTCCGAGGCTTCCGCCTCCTTCAGCCACGAGGCGAAAAGGGTGAAGGGCTCTTCCGTTTCCGTGAAGTCACCGGTTGTTAACGGGTTCAATGTTTTATCTCGCAGTGTGACTTTTCGTTCAGGGGGACCCGACGCGTGCCGTGGACCAATACGCGCCGTTATAGATCAGATGCATTCCTGAGCGAAGCCATCAAAATCCTGGCGGTCGGCATGATCGCCATGACTGCCGGCGCGTGCAGTTTTTCCTTCGGCGTGGCCGGTTTGGATGAGGACGAGCCCAAGGCGACCGGCTCCGTCGTTTCCACAGTCGCCGCGCCCCTGTCTCCCGACCTGAACGAGGAAGACTGGCGCCGCGCCAAAGCCGCTCTCGCCGTCGCTCTCGATCCGCAGGGCCCCGGCACCCAGGTGTCCTGGGACAATCCGGACACGAACATGAAGGGCACCTTCACGCCGACCGGAGGGCCTTTCGTGAAGAACGACGAGATCTGCCGCGCCTTCACGGCTCATCTCAACGGGGCAAACCAAGCTTCGCTCCAGGGCACGGCCTGCCGTCTTTCGGGCGATGAATGGGCGATCAAGGACGTGAAGCCGGCCAAGGAAGATTCCAAGAAGGCCGATATCAAGCCGGTCAAGGTTTCTTCCAAGACCTAGCCAGCAGGCGTTGCAAAGGCGCAACACTTTGCCCATATGATCGTCAACTCCGTGGGGCATCTTCAGCCCCAATCCGACGGTTCATGGATTCCACGATGCGCAACCCTTACGACGTTCTAGGCGTAGCCCGCTCCGCGAGCGAAGCGGAGATCAAGAAGGCGTTTCGCAAGCTCGCCAAGGCACACCATCCCGACAGCAACCAGAACGACCCGAAGGCCAAGGACAAGTTCGCAGAGGTGAACTCGGCCTATGAGATCCTGGGCGACGCGGACAAGCGCGGCCAGTTCGACCGGGGCGAGATCGACGCTGAGGGCAAGCCGCGCTTCCAGGGCTTCGAAGGTTTCACAGGCGGTAGCCGGGGCGGTGCCCGCGCGGAGGATTTCGCAGGTTTCGGTGGCGGCAACCCCTTCGGAGGGCGCCGTAATGCGCGGGGCTTCTCCGCCGACGCGGGCGAGGACATCTTCTCCTCGCTCTTCGGAGAGGCGTTCCGCTCGGCTGGCACTGATGGCATGCGCCAGGGCCGCGCCCGCCCGAAGAAGGGCGAGGACGTCTCCGCGACCTTGACCGTGACTCTCGAAGAGGTCGCCGAGGAGGCGAAGAAGCGCCTTCGCCTGTCCACCGGGCGCGAGGTCGATGTGGTGATCCCGAAGGGTGTGACGGATGGACAGGTGATCCGCCTGCGCGGGCTGGGGCAGGGCGCTCCAGGCGTCGAGCCGGGCGATGTGCTGCTGACCATCAAGCTAGCGCCACATGAGCGCTTCACGCCCGAGGGCTCGAACCTGCGGGTGCGCCTGCCGATTCAGATCGAGGAGGCTGTCCTCGGCGGCTCGGTGCGCATCCCCACGCTCACCGGCGCGGTCAACATGAACATCCCGGCCAAGACCGATTCCGGCCGCACCTTCCGCCTGCGCGGCAAGGGGCTGCCGACCAAGACAGGGCATGGAGATCTGCTGGTGACCACGGAGATCAAGCTGCCTGAGATATTGGACGAGGAGCTGATGGAATACGCCCGCAAGCGCCGCTCGGCTCAAGCCGAATAACCTGTCCCAAATACAAAAATTTACATTATTGCACCTGGATTCGGGCGCTCCGTCTTAAGAGGGCTTCCCCCTCGTTGCCGGGTCGGCTAAAGAAGCCGCTCTTTCCAATCTGTCCAGCGACGATCTAGGTGAATCATGGCGGAGACAAAGGCCCACGGCATCCTGGCCGGTAAGCGTGGCTTGGTGATGGGCGTGGCGAACAACCGTTCGATCGCCTGGGGCATTGCGCAGGCTGCCCGCCAGCACGGCGCGGAACTCGCCTTCACATATCAGGGCGACGCTCTCAAGAAGCGTGTCGAGCCACTGGCGAAGGAACTCGACGCCCATGTCGTCGGCCATTGCGACGTGACGGACGGCGCCACCATCGACGCCGTGTTCGAGGAAGTGAAGCGCCTCTGGGGCTCCATCGACTTCGTCATCCACTGCATCGCCTTCTCCGACAAGGACGAGCTGACGGGCCGCTATGTCGAGACCACTGAAGGCAACTTCACCAAGTCGCTGCTCATCTCCTGCTATTCCTTCACAGCCATCGCGCAACGCGCCGAAAAGCTGATGACAGACGGCGGCTCCATGCTGACGCTCACCTATTACGGTGCTGAGAAGTGGATGCCGCACTACAATGTCATGGGCGTGGCCAAGGCCGCTCTCGAGGCTTCGGTGCGCTATCTCGCTGCCGATCTGGGCCCCAAGAACATCCGCGTCAACGCCATCTCGGCGGGGCCGATCAAGACGCTCGCCGCCTCCGGGATCGGCGATTTCCGCTACATTCTGAAGTGGAACGAGTACAACTCGCCGCTGCGCCGCACGGTCACCATCGAGGAAGTCGGCGAGACGGCTGCCTATCTCGTCTCCGACATGTCCCGCGGCATGACCGGCGAGATCCTGCATGTGGATGCGGGCTACCACGTGGTCGGCATGAAGAACCCGGAAGCGCCGGACCTCTCCCTCGACAAAGAGTAACCCCTTTAAGAAGAGTAGCCTGACCTGCCATGACCTTGTCTCGCCCGACGATCTACTTCATTCGCCATGGCGAGACGGACTGGAATCTTGAGGGCAGGCTGCAGGGGCAGAAGGACATCCCGCTCAACGATCTCGGCCGCGTTCAGGCCGAGGAGGCAGGGCGGCGTCTGCAATCCATCGTTCCGCATTACGAGGACCTTGCCTATCTGGCGAGCCCGATGCTGCGCACCCGCGAGACCATGGAAATCCTGCGTACCGCCATCGGCCTTCATCCGGAGGGCTACAGGCTCGACGAGCGCCTGGTCGAGATCACCTTCGGTTCCTGGGAAGGCATGACCTGGAAGGAAGTCCGCAAGGCCGAGCCGCAGATGGCGGCGCTTCGCGAGCGCGACAAGTGGAACTACGCGCCTCCCGGCGGCGGCGAGAGCTACGCCATGCTCACCGACCGCCTGCGCCCCGTTATCGACGACCTCACCCGTGAGACGGTCATCGTCGCCCATGGCGGCGTCGCCCGCGCCTTCCTCGCCGTCTGTTGCGGCATCAACTCACGCCAGGCCGCCAGCATGGATATCTGGCAGGGCAGGGTGCTCGTGATCGAAGGCCGCAATCACCGCTGGGTGTGAGGGGGCTTGCAGCGTCCTGCTGATTTAGCACTTGTCCTCCCGGTCGGGCTTGGCCGGGTTACCCGCGCCTCACCTTGCTCCTTATCCTTCATTCTGAGTGTCCGGCTGATCAAGCGCCGGTAGCCCCCTCCCCACAAGCCTCGGGCTTGGCCGAGACTTGTCTTCTGTCTGGCGCAATCGGGAACACTCGACTTGCGATGGGGAGGAGTTGGAGCTGGGGGGTGGCGACGAACTGGACCAGCATACCGCCGCCACCCCCACCCTAGCCCTCCCCACAAGGGGGAGGGAAACATGCGCTTTATCCTTTTCCGGCCAGGCCCTCATGATGAAGTATCCCGAATAGAAGATGGCATAGACCACCGACACAAAGCCGGGGATGCTGTGGGGAGCTTACGCTCTCCATATTGCCGTCTTTGGGAAAGTATGCACATTAAGACACAAAGTATCATATGTGCATAAAAGGTTTCTCCACCATGTATCGCGCACTCGTCGTCCTGGCCGGCCTCACCCTCGCCGCAGGTTCTGCCTCCGCTCAAACGGCGGATCGGAACGTCAAGGCGAATACCCCTACGGCCATCGGTGGTTTCTTCGGGTATGAGGTCGATACCTGCTATCCGTCGATCATTCCCGACGTAAAGATCAAGCAGGCTCCGGCGAACGGCGCTCTCAAAATCGTGCCGTACCAGACCACGCTTGGTAAGGAAGACCGCTGCGCTGGCAGAACGATAAAGGGGCTTGCATACGTCTACACGCCGAACAAGGGCTTCAAGGGCACGGATGAGGTCTCTCTGAATGTCCCGTGGAGCTCCAACGACCTCAACGTTCCGACGCTCCGCACCTACACGTACCGCATCACGGTTCAGTAAAAGCCGCGACCAGAGTGACAAAGGCGGCCTCGCATCTGGGGCCGCCTTTATCGTTGGAGAGGGGCACCGGCTTCTGTCTCCGGAATGCTTTCGGCATCCGCGTCTTGCGGCTTGGCGAAGCGCTTGGCTCCGATGACGCAGAGAATGACGGCGGCGGTCACGGCGACCATCTGCCATCCGACCGTCTCCTTCAGAAGCAGAGCGGCCAGCATGAGTCCCAGGAAGGGTTGCAAAAGCTGGAGCTGTCCCACTCCCGCGATGCCGCCAAGGACAAGGCCCCGGTACCAGAAGACGAAGCCGATCAGCATGGAGAACAGGGAGACATAAGCGAGGCCGAGCCAGGCCGGCATCCCGATTCCGCTCCAACTCGCGGGAAGGGTCAGGAGGGTCCCCGCAACCATCAGCGGCAGCGTGAGGACGAGCGCCCACGAAATGACCTGCCAGCCTCCGAGCTTGTGCGACAGCTTCGCGCCTTCCGCATAGCCGAGACCGCAGAGCAGGATCGCTCCCAGCATCAGGCAATCTCCCATCGCGGAAGCGGAGCCTCCATTGGCCAGGGCATACCCGGTCACCAGCGCCGCGCCTAGACTTGAAAATATCCAGAACGCCACCCTTGGCCGCTCCCCGTTCCGGATGACCCCGAAGATAGCTGTCGTGAGGGGGAGGAGGCCGATGAACACGATGGATCGGCTGGCGGCGATATATTGCAAGGCAAGGGCGGTCAGAAGCGGAAAGCCGATGACCACGCCCGCCGAGACCACGGCGAGCGGGATGTAATCCTCCCGATCGGGCTTTCGCTGCCTCAAGGCAGCGAGAAGGGCCGCCGCCAGAACGCCCGCGATGGTAGCTCGTGCAAGGGTGAGAAAGAACGGATCGAAATCCGATACGGCGATGCGCGTTGCGGGAAGCGATCCGCTGAAGATCACGACGCCCAGCAGCCCGCAAATCCATCCCTCGGTCGTTCTGTCCATATGCCCCTCCCGGTTTCGTTCCCTTTTCCATCAAGCGGCATGGATTTCCCAGATACGGTCCGGTACAGTTTGTTCAAACTGTCATGGGATCGGGAGCAGTACAGTGGATGATGCCTCCATCGGGCAACGCTCCGAAACGCAGATCGAACGGGTCATGCGGGGGATCCGCAACCAGATCGCCAGCAGGCTTCTGGCTCAGGGCGCGAAGCTTCCCTCGATCCGCTCCACCGCCGAGGCGATGCAAGTGTCCAAATCGACGGTCGTGGAAGCCTATGACCGGCTGATGGCGGAGGGCATTATCCGCTCCAAGCCAGGTTCGGGCTTCTACAGCGCGGCCCCTCATTCCCCCGTGTCCCTGGCGGATATCGCTCCGCGTCTCGACCGCTCCATCGATCCGTTCTGGGTCTCGCGGCAATCGCTGGAGGCGGGCGGCTCTATGCTGAAGCCGGGTTGCGGCTGGCTTCCGAGCCACTGGATGCCCACGGAGGAGATCCGCCGCTCATTGCGCTCCCTCTCCAGGATGAAGGATCCGGTCGGGCTCACGGATTACGGCTCCCCTCTCGGATTGCCGGCCCTGCGACAGTACCTGTCGCGGCGCATGATGGAGCAGGGTTTCGCGGCAGCTCCTGACCAGATCCTGCTGACGGATTCGGGCACGCAGGCCATCGACCTCGTCTGTCGGCTGCTGCTGCGTCCCGGCGACACCGTGCTGGTGGACGATCCCTGCTATTTCAACTTTCTGGCGCTGCTGCGCGCCCATCAGGTGAAGGTCGTAGGCGTTCCCTATACGCCTACCGGCCCCGATATCGGCCTCTTCGAGGAAGCGCTCTCCGCTCATCGGCCGCGCCTCTACATCACGAATTCCGGGATCCATAATCCCACGGGCGCGACCCTGTCCGCCGTGACGGCTCACAAGCTCCTCAAACTTGCCGAGGCTCACGAGCTTCTCATCGTCGAGGACGATATTCTCGCGGATTTCGAGATCGATCCCGCGCCGCGACTGGCGGCTCTCGACGGTCTCAGCCGCGTGGTGCGGGTCGGCAGCTTCTCCAAGACCCTGTCGGCGTCGTTCCGGTGCGGCTACATCGCGGCCCGGCCGGATTGGATCGACAAGCTCATCGATCATCGCATCGCGACGGGCTTTTCCAGCAATCGCCTCTCGGAAGAGCTGGCCTTAAGCGTTCTGAGCAGCGGCGCCTATCACAAGCACAAGGAAGCCCTTCGGGTGCGGCTTGCCAAGGCACGGGCGTCTGTCGTCCCGCGGCTGAGGGCGCTCGGGATCGAGCCGTGGCTCGTGCCCAAGGCGGGCATGCTTCTCTGGTGCCGGCTGCCGGACGGCGTGGACGGCGCTGAGGTTGCGCGTCTCGCTCTGGCCGATGGCGCCGTCCTTGCGCCGGGCAATGTCTTCAGTCCATCCCAGACGATGGCCGGATTTCTCCGGTTCAACGTGGCCCAATGCGAGGACCGGGTTTTTCCGATCATCGAGAAGGCTATACGGCTCTCATGTGGGGCGTGACACCCGCCCGCTTTGGTTCTAGAGCCGTTTCCACATTCGTGGAAACGGCTCTCGTCTTTGATGTTTCGCATTTTTTGGCGGCGAACCGGGTCCACTTCGCCGAAAAATGCTTTATGACGCCTTGAACCTCGAAGAAGCGCCATGTCCCACAATACCTTCGGTCACCTTTTCCGCGTCACCACCTTCGGCGAAAGCCATGGGCCAGCTCTCGGCTGCGTCATCGACGGCTGCCCGCCCATGATCCCCATCGATGCGGCGGAGATTCAGGCGGAGCTCGACCGGCGCCGTCCCGGCCAGTCGCGGTTCACGACACAACGCCAGGAGCCGGATCAGGTAAAAATCCTCTCCGGCGTGTTCATGGATGAGCGCACGGGCCAGCAGGTGACGACAGGCACGCCGATTGCGCTTCTCATCGAGAATGTGGACCAGCGCTCGAAGGATTATTCCGAGATCAAGAATTCCTACCGTCCGGGCCATGCCGATTTCACCTATGACGTCAAATATGGCATCCGCGATTATCGCGGCGGCGGGCGCTCCTCGGCGCGCGAGACAGCGGCAAGGGTCGCGGCGGGCGCGGTCGCACGCAAGGTTCTCTCCGGCGTCACCATCCGTGGCGCGCTCGTGCAGATGGGGCCGCATGCCATCGACCGGGGCAATTGGGACTGGGGGGAGATCTCCCGCAACCCGTTCTTCTGCCCGGATGCGAAGGCGGCCGCTTTCTACGAGGAATATCTCGACGGCCTGCGCAAGGCCGGCTCCTCCATTGGCGCGGTGCTCGAAATCGTGGCCGAGGGCGTCCCGGCAGGCCTGGGTGCGCCGATCTACGGCAAGCTCGATTCCGATCTCGCCTCCGCGCTCATGTCCATCAACGCGGTGAAGGGCGTCGAGATCGGCGACGGTTTCGCGGCGGCGGCGCTGCGCGGCGAGGAGAATGCCGACGAGATGCGCTCCGGCAACCAGGGCGCGCCGACCTTCCTGTCAAACCATGCTGGCGGCGTTCTCGGCGGCATCTCCACGGGTCAACCGGTCGTGTGCCGCTTCGCCGTGAAGCCCACATCCTCGATCCTGACCCCGCGCTCCAGCGTCACGCGCTCAGGCGCCGAGGCTGAGGTCATGACCAAGGGGCGGCATGACCCCTGCGTCGGCATCCGTGCGGTGCCGGTGGGCGAGGCCATGGTCGCTTGCGTACTCGCAGACCACGTCTTGCGCCATCGCGGACAGGTGGGCGCAGGACCATCCTGGCCGTTCCCGGCCTGAGAGGCGCTGCCTAATAATCAGCAAATTTTAGTTTTACTAAAATCGACTCATCGGCTAACCAATCGGCATGAAACTGGCTGAATGGTTGTCCCGCAATGGCGTCTCGCGTGTGGAATTCGCACGGCGGATCGGCGTGACTCCCGGTGCCATCACCCAGATGTGCAATTCCGAACAGGCCTGGCTGTCCCGGGACACGGCGGAATTGATTGCCCGTGAAACCCGTGGCGCCGTCACGCCTAACGATTTCCTGCCCAAATCCGCTCAGGAGGCCTTGATGCCGAATTCCGTCAATGAAGCCATCGAGGCTTTCGCCCGTGGTGAAATCGTCATCGTGACCGATGACGACGACCGCGAGAACGAAGGCGACCTGATCGTCGCCGCCTCACTCTGCACGCCGGAGCAGATGGCCTTCATCATCCGCAACACTTGCGGCATCGTCTGTGCTCCGTTGACCGTCGCGGAGGCGCGCCGCCTGCGCCTCGATCCGATGGTGGCCTCCAACGATGCGCCGCTCGGTACGGCCTTCACGGTCACCGTCGACGTGAAGCACGGGCTCACCACCGGTATTTCCGCCGAGCAGCGCTCCAACACGGTGCGGGCGCTCGCCAACCACAATATGGGCGCCACCGATTTCGTCCGCCCTGGCCACGTGTTTCCGCTCATCGCCAAGGATGGCGGCGTGCTCATGCGCTCCGGCCATACGGAGGCGGCGGTCGATCTGTGCAAGCTCGCGAGCCTGCCGCCGGTGGGCGTGATCTGCGAACTTGCCAACGATGACGGCACCGTCATGAAGGGCGCGCAGATCGATGCCTTCGCCGAGAAGCACGATCTCAAGCGCATCTCGGTGGCGGACCTCATCTCCTATCGCCAGTCGCGCGAGAAGCTCGTGGAGCGTATCGCCACCTTTCCGGTGGAGACGCAATGGGGCTCGTTCACGGGCTATGCTTATTCGACGCCGTTCGACAGCGTGCAGCACATCGCGCTCGTGCATGGCCGCATCGGCGACGGCACGAATATTCCCGTGCGCCTGCACCGCGCCAATGCGCTCACCGACGTGTTCGAGGGCGGCAAGATGGTGAATGCGTCGCTCCAGCGTTTCGTGAAGGAGGGCAGGGGCGTGCTGGTCTATCTGCGCGACGGCACGGCTGGCGTTCCCACCATCAGCTTCTCCGAGATGGACGAGACCGCATCGGAAGCCCAGCGACAGAGCCAGTGGCGCGAAGTCGGCCTCGGCGCGCAGATCCTCAAGGATATCGGCGTCAGCTCCATTCTCAACCTGACAAGCACATCGAGCCGCTCCTTCGTGGGTCTCAGCGGCTTCGGCATCGAGCTTGTCGGCCAGGAGCCTATCGAGGGCTGATGGCTCTCAAGCTCTCGGGCGAAATGGTACTGCTGAGTGGATGGACACCTCTGACGTCATCACCGGCCTTGTGCCGGTGATCCCGATGCATCGAGGCGCCGTGCTCTTCGGAACGGGGTGGCCGGGACAAGCCCGGCCATGACAGCGACGTGTGTGAACGTTAAGTATTAATCTCACGTCCCATCAGGGCGTCGAGATGAAATGCAACCGACTTCGATAATCCCTCGAGATCGTAGCCGCCCTCGAGCACCGAAACGATGCGATGGCCGCAATGGCGGTCGGCGAGGTCCATGAGCCTGCGCGTGGCCCAGGCGAAATCCGTTTCCGTGAGGTTGAGGCTGGCGAGCGGGTCGCGCCAATGGGCGTCGAAGCCGGCCGAGATGATGATGAGATCGGGCGCGAAGGCATCGATGCGCGGCAGCACGATCTGCTCCACCGCCATGCGGAACGCCTCGCTGCCGTCGCCTGCGCTGAGCGGTGCATTGACGATGGTGTTGTGCTCGCCCCTCTCCGAAACCGCGCCCGTGCCGGGATAGAGCGGTGCCTCATGGGTCGAGCAGTAGAGAACGCTGGCATCGCTCCAGAAGATGTCCTGCGTGCCGTTGCCGTGGTGGACGTCCCAATCGAAGATGGCCACGCGCTCCGCGCCAAACCGCTTCTGCGCATGGCGCGCGGCGATGGCGGCGTTGTTGAAGAAGCAGAAGCCCATGGCTTTGATGCGCTCGGCATGATGGCCGGGCGGACGCATGGCGACGAAGGCATTGGTCGCGCGGCCGGACATGACGTCATCGACAGCCTTCACGGCCCCGCCCGCGCCCCGCAGGGCGGCCTCGTAAGTGCCGGGGGACATGACCGTGTCCTCATCGATCCGCGCCCAGCCCTCCCGGGGACTGATGTCGCGTAAGCGAACCACGTAATCCTCAGGATGCGCGAGGGTCAGACTGTCCATTTCGGCCATTGGGGCACTGTCACGGACGAGGGTCGTGAAGCGCTCCTTCTCAAGCGCGCGCTCGATGGCGCGGATGCGGTCGGGCCGCTCCGGATGGCCCGGAGGCGTCAAGTGATCGAGGCTGGCAGGATGGCTGACATAAAGTGTGGACATGAATGCCCTTAAATGGCGTGGACAAAGAGTGTCGCAGCCTCTCAAGCCGTTGTCCATGTTGTTGCAATGCAACACCCATTCGGCTGCAGCCGTGCCATTGTTCGGATGATTCGTCGGGATGACGTAAGGTAAGTTGTTCCTGTGTCGCGACGTAACGTTTCAACAGCTGCTTTTTTGAGCAGCGCAGTAGAGCTCTTTCCAATGCGCCTCTCTCGCCTTCTCGTTCTCGCCGCAACCCTGACCGTCCTGGCCGGCTGTACTTTCCAAGGCGTGCCGGAACCCCAGGTTTCTGCTCGCGATACGGAATGGATGGCGCAGGTGCCGAAGGCCCAGGAAGAGCCGCGCTATGCCCGCTATATCGTCGAGGATCCGACCGGCGAGGCGCCCGGCACCATCGTCGTGGATACCAAGAACCGCTTCCTCTACTACGTGCAGGACAACAAGAAGGCCATTCGCTACGGCGTTGCTGTCGGCGACGAGGCTTATGGCTTCACCGGCACCACGCGCATTGCCCGCAAAGCGGAATGGCCGGATTGGAACCCGCCCGCCGAGATGAAGGTCCGCTGGCCGCACGTGCAGTTCACGAAGGGCGGTCCCAACAACCCGCTCGGCGCCCGTGCTCTCTACCTCTACGAGGGCAATCAGGACACGCTCTACCGCATCCACGGCACCAACGAGCCGGAGAAGATCGGACTGGCCGTGTCGTCCGGCTGCATCCGCATGCGCAACATCGACGTGATCGACCTCTACAACCGGGTCGCCCTGAACACGAAGGTCATCGTCCGATAACGGCGAGCCTGCTTTCGCTGATGCAAGAAAAGAAAAGCGCCCCGAAGGGCGCTTTTTTGTTTGGGGCTTAGCGGCCCACCACCGCTTCCTTGCGAAGGATCGCCGGCGGTGCGGTTTCCTTCGGCTTGCTCGGTTGCGTCCGAGCCGAGCGCATGGCGGCGGCGAGGGCGGGAAGGGCGACGGGCTTGAAGGCCGGGACGACCGACGCGTCGGTTTCGCCGTTGGAGCGTTGCTCCAGGATCTGAGCTTGCTTGGTCATGGCGTATCCTCCTGTTCGGGTGCAGCCTTTGGTCCACCCCGATATTTTGTTCCGCCGTGGCCCCATCAGGGCGGCGGGCGGCTTTTGCTCTGCTTTTCCAACAGATGCTGGATTCAAGCTTAATCCAAGATTAATGGCGCAACAATCTATCGTCTTGCAGAGGGGCGCCAGGCAGGGGCAGGCCAAATGTCTCATCCTCCGATGCAGGCGCGGGCTTTGAGCGCACAGCCAGAATGGAGACGAGAACCAGCGCGCCGATCATGCCCATATGCTCGCCGGAGGTATGGAACGCCCTGATCGCCTGCTCGCCATCGAAACGCCAGAAGGCATGGACAATGGGAATGGTGAGGAAGGTGAAGATGCCGAGCGCGCCGGCGCCGAGCCAGGTCAGACGATTCGTGATGATGAGGGCCGAGCCCGTCAGTTGAACGAAGATCGTCAGGCTGTTGTAAAACCACGCGGGCTCCAGGCCAAACTGGCTCATCTCCGCCATGCCGCCCGGGAAGTTGAGCAATTTCGCAAGCCCGCTTCCCCAGAATGGGAAGGTCAGGACGATGCGAGCCGTCGTTTCCGTCATGCTGCTCGACAGAAGGGATTCGATCCAGCGTGGTGTCATATGCGTGCCCTTCAAAGCTTACGTTGCGATAGGTATGCAGCTTTAAAGGCTACGTATCGTCAGGCTCTGTGTGCCCGCACACGCTTCGCGAAAGCCTCGCCGTCCCTCAGACCCATCTCATAGGCTCCCCTGATCCCGGCCGGGTTGGTGATGTCGAATTGCCCGACGGGGACCGGTCCGGACGGCTGGATGTAGGTGCGGCCTTCGACCTGCGGAAAGGTGCGGTAGAGCCGGGAGAGAATGACCAATGTCCTGCCGCCTTCGGCCTCCACCGGCAGCAGCGGCTCGATGGGCACGTTGTCGACGAGGCCGCCATCGAGCGCCGCCATGCCTCCGACGCGGCCTATGGGCATGAAGGGCGGCACGCTGGCGCTTGCCATGAGCGCCGCCGAGAGTTCGGCGGCTGATGACAGATCCTGCATGTGCAGGAATTCAGGGCTGAAGCCGAGCGCCCTGCCGCCGCGCGGATGCACGGGAGAGCGCCATTTCTTCTCGATCTGGTAGGTGGCGATGCCGAGCGGCACCGCGAGGGCCAGCGGAAGGCGTCGCGGCTTGCGGGCGAGTCCGATCAGGACGTCGGGACCGCGCTTGAGACGCTCTAGCGCCGCATCGTCGATGATCGCCTCGATAAGGCTGCGATACATGAAGGCGACCGGCCAGGGCGAGCCCTCGCTGCGCCATGCGCGCCACTCGAAATTGCGCCGCCCCTGGCTGCATCCTTCCACGACCATGGCATTCACGCGTTGGCCGAGGCCGAGCAGGCTGTAGCAGGCGGACCAGGCGCCCGCGCTCACGCCGGCGATCAGGCTCGGCTTGAGGCTGAGCAGGGGAGACGCGGCCTCCCAGAAGCCGCCTTGCCAGTAGCAGCGGTTGCCGCCTCCCGCGAAGGCGATGGCGTCGAACATGAGGGTTATCCCCGCAATCGGGCGAGCGTCGCTTCCTCGTCCGCGCGGGCCCGCTCGCGCCACGCAAGGACGATGCGTTCGAGATCGGCCAGATCCTCGGCGGGGAGGGACCCGAGGCTCCGCGTCACATAGGCGCGCTGGGCCGCGATGCCCTTCTCGGCAAGGTCGCGGCCTTTCTTCGTGAGATAGAGAGCGTTGGAGCGCCGGTCTCCCGGAATCGCGCGCCGCTCCACGAGGTCGGCCTCCACCATGCGATCGAGCAGGCCGGAGACATTGCCCTTCGTCACGTAGAGCCGTTCCGCCAGCTCCTGCTGACTCATGCCCTCGCGCTCGGTCAGGGTGGAGAGCAGGTCGAATTGCGGGATCGAGAGGCCCAGCACCTTCAGCTCGCTGGCGACCGTGTTCATGGCGCGGCGATGCAGGCGGATGAAGCGGAACCAGATGCGAAGCGGATCCGCTTCCTGGTCGAGAGTGGCAGGGGACGGGGACGTCAAAGGCAGGCTCCTGATACAGACTGACAGTTTACATCGAAACAATCTGTCCCGTCATCCCTCGAAGTTTGTGGGCTCGCGATCTGGCTCTTGAGACAAACGTCACGGAAAGAGTGAATAATGCTGAGCGGTCGGAAAGCATAATGTTCCAAAATAACAAGATCATGCTAAGGCGTTGTGAGACTTCCCTGTAGGTTGAAACCATGAACGCCCCAGCCAGCTTTCGGCTCACCGCGCCACAACCATCCCGTATGTCATTCGCGGGCATGCGGGGTGAATTCCTGAAGATGCTGATCAAAGGAAGCCTGCTTCAGATCCCCACGTTCGGTTTCTACCGTTTCTGGCTCAACACGAAGATCCGCCGCCATCTCTGGGCCAATACACAGGTCGAGGGCGAGGCTTTCGAGTATACCGGCACTGCGAAGGAGTTGCTGATCGGCTTCCTGATCGCGCTCGCCGTTCTGGCGCCGATCTATATCGGCAATTTCATTGTTGCCTTGATGCTTGAAGAGCTAAGAGCTTTCGCGAGCTTGCCGCTCTTTTTCATCATGTACGTGCTTGCCCATTTCGGGAGCTATCGCGCCCGCCGGTATCGCGCTACGCGAACGATCTTCCGGGGCATACGCTTCTGGATGAAGGGCTCCGGCTGGGCCTACACGCTCCGCGCGGTTTTGTGGGATCTCGCGGTGATTCTCACCCTCGGCCTTGCTCTTCCATGGGCAATGGCCTCTCTTGAGCGCTACCGGATGCGTCATACCTATTTCGGTACGGTTCAGGGCGACTTCCTAGGAACCGGCTGGACGCTGTTCAAGCGCGGTTGGTGGATTTGGGCTCTAGGTCTTGCGGTCTTCATCGGCAGCGTCACTACCAGTTTCATGCTGACCAAGGTTTATCCTACGCATGCATTGGCTTTTGGCACGTTGGCTTTCCTAGCTATTTTCTCGTTGATTTTCTTTTGGCCGCTGATGCTTGCTGTGTTCACGCGTTGGCATATCGACGGCTTGCGCTTCGGCGGTGTCATCGTGACTAGCAACCTTCGGGCAGGCTCGATCTATGGTTTGTTTTTCAAGGTGCTTTTTTCGTCCATTGGGCTCATCATCGTGGCACTCCTCGCTGCCGGTCTTCTGGTGGGATTGAGCGCATTGTTCCTCGAGGACCCTCTGGATGTCTTGAAGGCTGAACTGATCGCTGCCTCTGTCAGCATCGGCATCATGACCATGGTTGCCGTTTTGGTCTTTTTCTTTGGGTTCGGCGTGATCAAGCGCTACTTCTTCACTCGCGGTCTCTGGGCTGCCGTCGTTAGCTCGACGAGCGTGTCCAACCTGCCCGCGCTCGATGCGGCTGTCGCTGCCGGCCAACCTTCGGGCGTGCTGGGCGAGGGCCTCGCCGACGCGCTCGATTTCAACGCAGGCATTTGAGGTCGAACCATGGATGCGGTGTTCTATGATGGCGAGAGCGCCCGGCGCAGGACGGTCTCCCTCAAGGTCACCGCATCCAGCCTCGACATTAACGAGGGAGGCGAGTGGATTGCCTCCTGGCCGACAGGTGCCGTGCGCCGCAAGGATGCGCCCGAGGGCATGCTGCGTCTCACCTGTGATGGCGGCCCATTGCTTGCCCGGCTCGATGTCACCGATCCCACCGATCAGGCCGCCATCCGCGCGCATTGCCTTCGCCTCGACGGTGGAGAATCGAAGGAGCGCACGGGCCGCATCCTGTTCTGGTCGCTTGCGGCCGCAGCCTCCATCATCCTCTGCGTCGCGTTCCTGATCCCCATTTTCGCCGAGAAGCTGACGCCGCTCATTCCGCCTGCCATCGAGAAGCGGTTCGGCACGGCGGTGGACAATCAGGTGAAGGCGCTGCTCGGCGGCAAGGTCTGCAGCGAGAAGCCCGGAATCGCTGCATTAGAGACGCTCACGAACCGTCTCAAGAAAGCAAACGGCGTCGAGCTCGATCTCGACATCGCCGTGCTCGAATCCAAGATCCCCAACGCCATCGCGCTTCCGGGCGGCAAGATCTATGTCTTCCAGGCGCTTCTCGACAAGGCGGAAACCGCCGATGAACTAGCGGGCGTCCTTGCTCACGAGATCGGCCATGTGGCTAATCGCGATGGCTTGCGCAAGATGATCCAGTCGGGCGGAACGTCCTATCTTCTCGGCCTGCTCTTCGGCGATGTGACGGGTGGCGGCGCGATCGTCTTCGCCAGCGAATATCTCATCAACAGCGCTCACTCCCGCGAGGCCGAGACGGCTGCGGACGACTTCGCCGGGCAGGCCATGATCACTCTCGGGCGGCCCGCGCATCCGATGGCACAGTTGCTCAAACGCATCGAAGGCGATGAAGATGACGAGGATGGGAACGAAAGCAAGCTTCCCGCTTTTCTGTCTACCCACCCGGTTACCGATCAGCGCTTGAAAGCTCTGGAGAAACTGGTGCCTTCCAAGCCCGGCGAGCCTCTTCTCACACAAGAGGAGTGGCGCGCCATCAAAGAGATCTGTAAACCCACCTGATGCGTCGCCTCATCCTCGAAGAACCTTATTCCCGTCCGGCAAAGTGGTCGCCCAGGCTGGCGTGGTTCTCGCTCGTCGTGACGGTGATCGCGGTCTTGCTGATCCGCTTCGCGCGCATCGATTATCAATCGGGCTTCATCGCGCTCGGGACCGGCCTCGCCGTCGCGGTTCTTGCCGTGATCCTATCGCTCGTGGCCTTCATCCGCATCTGGCAGGAGGGAAGGCGGGGCCTCGGCAGCGCCATCAAGGGCCTCGTGCTCGCAGCCCTCGTGCTCGGTTATCCGGCCTATATGGGCCTCAAGGCCGTGACGCTCCCCGCGATCAGCGATGTCAGCACCGATACGGACGACCCGCCTCAGTTTTCCCGCTCCCGTGCCGCGCTCGACGCGCGGGCAGGGCGCGTGCCGCCCGATGCAACGCCGGAAGCGCGCGAGCTGCAGCGTGAGTCCTATGTGCAGATCGCGCCTCTTACCCTCGATGTCGGTCCGGAGGAAGCCTTCGGTCTCGTGCAGAAGGCCGCGCAGAATTTCGGCTGGCAGGTGATTGAGGCCGTGCCCCCCGGCGGGCGCACCGGTGCGGGCCGCCTCGAAGCGGTGGACCACACATTCCTCCTGAAAATTCCCGAGGACGTGACGATCCGCATCCGTCCGCGCGTGGACGGCACCCGCATCGATATCCGCTCGGCCTCACGGTTCGGCACTCACGATCTCGGCACGAACGCCAAGCGCATCCGCGATTTCCTGGAGGCAACCGCCGACCTCGCGATCGCGCTGAACTGATCGGAATTCAAGCAGGCCGGTAAACACTGTCGAGGGCGGGCATGCCATCCGTCACGGCTTGCCCCCTTGCGACCAGATCTTCCAGATGCGCGAAGACCGAGAGGCCTGCCGCTCCCACGAGGGCCGGGTTCAGTCCCTGGTAGATGGCGGCCACGATCTCGGGTATCGTCCGGTCGCCTGCATTCAGCCGGTTCATGATCGAGGCTTCCCGCTGGCGGCGGTGATGGGTGAGGGCACGCACGAAGCGCTGTGGATCCTGGACGGGGCCGCCATGGCCAGGCCAATAGAGCGTCTCGTCCCGGCCTTTCAGCTTGTCGAGGGAAGCCATGAAGTCGCTCATCGAGCCATCGGGCGGCGCAACCACGGTGGTGGACCAGGCCATCACGTGATCGCCGGAAAACAGCGCCTTTTCTTCCGGCAGGGCAAAGGCGAGGTGGTTGGCCATGTGGCCGGGAGTGGCCAGGGCTTCCAGCGTCCAGCCGGGTCCCCGGATCGCATCGCCCTCGGTCATCTCCTGATCGGGCGCGTAATCCTTGTCGGAGCTTGCTTCAAGCTTGTTGATCTCGCCGGAAAAGAGCGGGCGGGCGCTCCGGTGCGGCCCGCAGCCGACGATGCGCGCGCCCGTGGCGGCCTGGATCGCCCGGGAGGCGGGGGAGTGGTCCCGATGGGTGTGAGTGATGACGACATGGGTCACCGTCTCGCCCTTCACGGCATCGAGCAGGGCCGCGATATGCTCCGGGTTGTCCGGTCCCGGGTCGATGATCGCGACCTGGCCGGTGCCGACGATGTAGGTGCAGGTGCCGGTGAAGGTGATGGGCCCAGGGTTGTTGGCGACGATTCGGCGGACGAGGGGGCTCACGCGCATGCATTCCCCCGCGAGGGCAGGAGGGCGAGTGTCGAAGGTGAGGTCGTCTGCCATGAAAGGTCCTTGGAAATCTCTGCCGGTTCGCCGTCGAAAATGCGACGCAACGAAGAAATAGAGATGATTTCACGCAAGTGGAAACAACTTTAGGACCGCTTGAGGCCCCGGCCAGACCCACCTATAAGGCTTATGAGTCCGCCTGCGAATGGCGGAATGATCTGGAGTTTTCATTCATGACGACCGGCGCTTCTTCGCTGTCCTCTCCGTCGACCCTCGCCGGCCTGATCTGGCCGTCCCGGAACGACGCCCGCTTCGCCGCGCTGCGCGCCATTGCCCTCATGGCCATTGGTGTCGTGCTGCTCACTCTCTCGGCCAAGGTGCAGGTGCCGCTGCCCTACGTCCCCATGACGCTGCAAACCCTGGCGGTGCTGGTCATCGGCGCTTCCTACGGCTGGCGTCTCGGCGGCGCTACCATCGCGGCTTATCTGCTCCAGGGCGCCATGGGCCTCCCGGTCTTCGCCGGCCCGGTGGCCGGCATCGGCTACCTCATGGGCCCCACGGGCGGCTTCCTCTTCGGCTTCCTGGCAGCTGCCGTCGCCGTTGGCTTCATGGCCGAGCGCGGCTGGGACCGTTCGCTTCTGCGCGTCATCGTCATGATGACCGTCGGCCACGCCCTGATCTTCGTGGCCGGCCTCTCTCAGCTCTCGCTGGTGATGCCCTTCGCCAAGGCCTGGACCGTCGGCGCAGCACCCTTCATCGCCGCAACCCTGGTCAAGACGGGTCTCGCCGTCGCCCTGATGCAGGCCGCCTGGTTGGTGAGCCGCCGCAACGGCTAAGCTTAGGCGCCTAGACCAAAAAGCATTGAAGCCGCCCTCGGGCGGCTTCTTTCGTTTGGGGAAGAGAAAGGGCTCTCAGCCTACCGAATGAACGAGCCGGAGGTTCGGCTTCGACTTCACGCTGTGATGGCGGAAGGTCAGGTCGATCCATTCCTCATCGCTGCCGTTCTCGATCACGCGATAGCCCATCTGCTTGGCGATGGCCTCGACCTGGCCGAGATTGACCTTGGAAATCCAGCGGGTGAACTCGGGCATCTCCTGATCCATCAGGACCGCCAACATGCCGATCTCGACACCCTGGTCGAAATCTTCGCTTCTGCCCGGAAAACGCAAACGTAAGCCCTCGTCGAGATGGATGTGTCGCATGGATGACGCCCCTGAATCGCCTTGCCCGGCATTGTTTTGCTGAACAATAGCAACATTCTTTCCATATCGGAAGGTGGCATGGAGGCGCATGTCCGCAAAGGCCGCTTGCCTGACAGCACGGTCTATGAGCCGCCTACGAACGGAACCTCATTGCAGAGGGTACATTAGCCTTGAGACATGCCGAATATTGGGAGGGACCTCATGGCCGAGCGCAGAATCACCGCCTTCTTCAACACCTATGACGAGGCCGCCAAGGCGGTGCGGCGCCTTGAGGCCGCGCAGATTCCGGGTTTCGAGATCAGTCTGATCTCGAACAACGCCGACAATGTCCATTCCCATCATGCCGGGCGGGACTACGACGAGACAGCCGATCACGATTTCGCAGGGGCGGGCGCTGCGGCGGGAACCATCGCAGGCGGCGGCGCCGGCCTACTGGCCGGGCTCGGAACCGTGGCGGTGCCGGGCCTGGGCCCGGTGATCGCAGCAGGTTGGCTGGTATCGACCCTTGTTGGCGCCGGTGCGGGCGCAGCCCTGGGCGGATTCGTGGGCGTTCTCGCGGATGCTGGCCTCAGCCACGAGGATGCGGAGGCCTATGCCGAGGGCGTCCGCCAAGGAGGCGCGCTCGTGACGGTACGGGTTGACGAGGCCGACATGGACCGGGTCGTGGATATTCTCGACGACGAGGGACGGGTCGAGCCCGGCAGATCCGAGAGTGACTGGCGCTCGGAGGGGGCGGCTCCGCCCATCGGCGCCGCGGCATCCACCACGACCGGCCTGACGACGGACCTCATGCCCAATCCTCTCGACGAGGATGACGACACCCTTCATGTAGAGCTCGAAGACGAGCGTCTTCGCCGCATGACGGGCACGGACCCTGACCGGACCTGAATAAAAAAGCGGGAGGCTATCGCTACAGCATCGATCCAAAAAGTGGATTTGCACTTTTTGGATCGATCCGATGCTGTCTCTCTGAATAAGAGCATCGTGCGCAAAACCGGGTCCACTTTTGCGCACGATGCTCTAGCCTCCCGCCTTCTTGTCGGCCTCGGAGCTTAACGGCTCTTGCGCATCATGTTGTCGAGGCTCCATGCGCCGCCGCCGGCCGCGACCAGGAACAGGAACACGAAGCAGTAGAGGATTGCCGCATCGCCGCCATTGAGCGCGGGGAAGGGGCTCTTCGGAGCGTGGGCCATCCAATAGGCGACGGCCATCTGGCCGGAGAGAACAAAGGCCACCGGGCGCGTTAAGAGGCCCAGGATCAGAAGCGCACCGCCGAACAATTCGAGCATGCCCGCGATCCAAGGGAGGCTGAAGGCTCCCGGCAGATCGCCGCCTGAGGAGGGGAAGCCCAGGATCTTCTGCGTGCCGTGCGCCATAAAAATGAGGGCTGCGACGATGCGCAGGACGCTCAAAAGGCGCGGCGCCCACACGGTCTCGAGATTGGCGGTATTCATGAAGTCGTCTCCAAAAAAGAAAGGGCCGCGATTCAATGTCGGAGGCCCTGTGCGGCGAACTCTTAACGGTCGCGCTCGACGGTTTGAAGGTGCGGCAGAACACCTTGCAGTAACGAATTGCTTACCATGATCCCAAAGCCGCTTGATCCTTCAGGCCGGTCGTACGTTCTCCTCATGCCAAGAGCACAGGAGGCCAACATGACGATCCTCGATCCCAGAACCGGTCAACTCGTGACGATCGACCTCTCGCCCAGACCCCGCAGATCATAAAAGATATTTTTTCGCTTTTTCCTGCCGGGTACCCGCGCTCTCTTCTTGTTTTGTCTGCCGATTTTGAAGTTTCCTTTATTTAGTAGTCCAGCTTTGCCTTTTTAAACCGGCAAAGTTCTGCCGCTCAACTTCTCCCAAATGTGAAGCTTCGTTTCGTCGTGCCGCCGGAACCCATGCCGCGTAAGGGCATTTGCCTATCGGTGACAGGTTGTGGGCTTTCAAAAAGGTCAAGATTTCCTTGAGCAGTCGCGCAGCAATCTCACTAACGGATGCAGTTTTTATCTTTAAGTGAAAGCATTGGGAGAGTTGAATGGCTCTGACGGGACGCTTTAATCTCCGCAAGACCTTTACCGGGCGCATCGTCCTGCAGGTGGAGGAAGAGGTTCAGGGCATGTGGGGCCGCATGACGGGGAAGCCCAAGATGCATCGGCGCTGGCGCGATGCGAATGTCCTCGATCTGGCCGCTCCCGAGCTGCGCGCCCTCGTGGACCTGCGCTTCCGCCCGCGCTACATGCCGCAAGCGCCGGAGCCTCCCCAGGACTGGCCGCGCGCGTCACGCCAGCTCGAGGCGATTCCCTCGCAGACGGTGCATTACGAGACTTATCAGGACGATAATCGCTTCTCGACGCATTGATGGAGGTGCCCTCACGGGCATCTTCTCGCCATCTGTTGGGAATGATGTGTCGAAGTGATGGAATGGTCGGAGTGATAGGATTCGAACCTACGACCCCCTCGTCCCGAACGAGGTGCGCTACCAGACTGCGCTACACTCCGACACCGATAATCATCGGGAGGCCGGACTTATAGCGGCGGGTTTGGGGCACCGCAAGGGGAGATTTGCGCGTTGGGCATATATATTTTCCCTCATAAAACCCTGTTGCCAGCGCCGCCCGGCCCGATTATGTACAGCCCCGTCGTTGGGGCGTCGCCAAGTGGTAAGGCAGCGGTTTTTGGTACCGCCATTCCCAGGTTCGAATCCTGGCGCCCCAGCCAAACCTCTGCATTTCAAAAAATTTGCCGGTAAGTCGTCGATCACTCGAAGCGTTGCGCGGCGGGGCAGGGCTCCAAGGAGCGTCATGCGACGCCCAGCTCAAGCGGAAACTCCGTGCCGATCGGATACGGTTCAGGCTCGTATCGTCTCGCCCATCAAGCTGAGCTGAAGCGCGACTTCGGGGAACGTCCATGCACTACACACTTCATGCCGCGCCGGGCGCTTGTTCATTTGCCCCTCACATCATCCTCGAAGAGCTCGGTGGGCCATATACGCTTGCTTTGATGTCCAGCGGGCATCCCGAGGCCAAAACCGAAGAGTTTCGCCAGCTCAACCCAAAAGGCCGCATTCCCGTCCTGACCGCCGATAACTTCGTGCTCACCGAAGCGGCTGCCATTCTGCTTCATCTCGGCCTGACGAATCCCGATTCGAACCTGTTAGGGACTGATGCGGAAAGCATAGTCCGATCCGTGGAGTGGTTTAATTGGCTCTCCGGTTCGGTGCATGCCGTAGCAGTTCGCATGATCTGGCGGCCGGACTACTTCTTGCCTGAGGAGACGATGTTCCCGCCGCTCGTCGAGAAGGGAGAAGAGCACCTTTCGTCAGCCTACGCCTTGATCGAGGCGAAATTGACGGAAAGAACCTGGGCCGTCGGTGACCGCTACTCGGTCGTCGATCCTTACCTTCTGGTGTTCTACCGTTGGGGGAACCGCATGTCCCGCAACATGCAAGGCGCCTATCCAGCGTGGACCGCTCATGCCCGCCGCTTGGAGAAACGAGAGGCCGTGCAGCGCGCCATTGCCCAAGAGGGTATCTCCCTATGGAAATGAGCCCCTCCTTCAAACAGGAATAAATGCGAACCAAGTGGACCGATTGCGTGCCAAGAGGCGCTGGCCTTCTTGAGTGGACTCCCGAAACCATACTGGCTATCCGTTCTTGGGGATTGTTGTTGGCTCCGAAGGGGTCATAATATAGCAACAGCATGAAGAAAATGTGAGGGTTTTTGAAACACCAGATGGTTTCAGCTGAATGGAACCGCTGCTTCGGCGCGCGCCTCTGCCATTGACCAAGGTTTATGAAACGCCTATGACCAAACGCTTTCTCGTTACCGGCGGAGCCGGGTTCATCGGCTCGGCGGTCGTGCGGCGCCTTATCGAGGGCACGCCCCACCATGTTCTGGTGGTGGACAAGCTGACCTATGCTGGAAACCTGGATTCTCTGGCTCCCGTCTCGGACGATCCCCGCTATTCCTTCGAGCGCTGCGACATCGCGGATTCCGCGCGCATGCAGGAGGTCATCGAGCGTTTCGCGCCGGACGTGATCATGCACTTGGCCGCAGAGAGCCACGTGGACCGCTCCATCGACGGACCGGGCGCCTTCGTCCAGACCAATGTGGTCGGCACTTTCGCGCTGCTGCAGGAGAGCCTGCGCTACTGGCGCAACTTGGGCGGCGAGCGGCGCGACAATTTCCGCTTCCACCATATCTCGACGGACGAAGTTTTCGGTTCGCTGGGGGAGGATGGCTTCTTCCACGAGACCTACCCTTATCAGCCGAACTCCCCGTATTCCGCCTCGAAAGCGGCCTCGGACCATTTCGTGCGCGCATGGCACCACACTTACGGCCTGCCGACCATCATCACGAATTGCTCCAATAATTACGGGCCCTACCACTTCCCCGAGAAGCTGATCCCGCTGATCATTCTCAATGCCCTGGAGGGCAAACCTCTGCCGGTCTACGGCAAAGGTGAGAACGTGCGCGACTGGCTTTATGTGGACGACCACGCCGATGCCCTCATCCTCGCGGCCGAGAAGGGGCAGGTGGGCGAGAACTACAATATCGGCGGCTGGAACGAGCGTAAGAATATCGATGTGGTGAAAGCCATCTGCGCGCTCGTGGATGAGCTGGCGCCCGATGCGTCCATCGGCCCGCGCGAAAGCCTCATCACCTATGTGCCCGACCGACCAGGGCATGACCTGCGCTACGCCATCGACGCGTCGAAGATCAAACGCGATCTCGGTTGGATTCCGGCCGAGACGTTCGAGAGTGGGTTGCGCAAGACGGTGGCGTGGTATCTCGAAAACCGGCCCTGGTGGGAGCGTGTGCGCTCCGGCGGTTATCAGGGCGAACGCCTCGGCGTGGTCGCCTAAAGACTTGATTGGATGACGACGATGCTGGGTATCGAGCCTACCGCCATTCCCGATGTGAAAATCCTGACGCCGAAGCGTTTCGATGATGGGCGCGGTTTCTTCTCCGAGGTCTACAATCGCAAGCGCTACGAAGAGGCTGGCGTGGAGCTCGACTTCGTGCAGGATAACCACTCTCTGTCCGAAACAGTGGGTACGATTCGCGGCCTGCATTTCCAGACCACACCTTTTGCGCAGGATAAGCTCGTGCGCGTAGTTCGTGGGCGCATTCTCGATATAGCAGTGGATCTGCGCAGATCATCGCCGACTTTCGGCAGGCACGTGGCCGTGGAATTGTCCGCCGAAAACTGGCGCCAGCTTCTCGTGCCAATCGGTTTCGCCCACGGCTTCTGCACCTTGGAGCCTGATACGGAAGTTCTTTACAAGGTGACGAATTATTACTCGGCGGCGCATGATCGCGGCCTTGCCTTCGACGATCCCGCACTGGGCATTGAATGGCCTGTGGCTCCCGGTGATGCTGTCCTGTCCGAGAAGGACCGCAAGCATCCGCGTCTTGCTGATCTTCCCGCCTGTTTCGATTGAGGGCAGGGAACATGACGCATCGCCTTGTCTTAGACGTGAAAGGAATCCGGCTTTGAAAGGCATCATTCTCGCGGGAGGCAGCGGCACGCGTCTGCATCCGATGACTCTCGTCACATCGAAGCAGCTTCTGCCGATTTACGACAAGCCGATGATCTATTACCCGCTCACCACGCTGATGCTGGCTGGTATTCAGGACATCCTCATCATCTCCACGCCCGACGATCTGCCCCGGTTCAGGCAATTGCTCGGAACCGGAGAGCAATGGGGCATCCGCCTGTCCTACGCGGAGCAGCCCAAGCCGGAAGGACTGGCGCAGGCTTATATCATCGGCGCGGATTTCGTAGGAAACGAGCCTTCGGCACTTATTCTGGGCGACAACGTATTCTATGGCCATGGGCTGCCGGAGCTGATGCGCTCCGCGTCCGGCCGGCCCGGCGGAGCGAGTGTCTTCGCCTATCACGTGAGCGATCCATTCCGTTACGGCGTCGTCCAGTTCGACCGGGAAGGGAGGGCGATCTCCATCGAGGAAAAGCCGAAGCAACCGAAATCCAATTGGGCGGTGACAGGCCTCTATTTCTACGATGCGCAGGTCGTGGACATCGCAGCCCGGCTCAAACCATCCGCACGGGGTGAGCTGGAGATCACGGATGTGAACCGAGCTTATATGGAAATGGGGCAGCTTCAGGTGGAAAAAATGGGTCGCGGATATGCATGGTTGGATACGGGCACGCCCGACGCCTTGCTCGAAGCGGCCGGCTTCGTGCGGGCGCTCGAACAGCGCCAAGGCTTCCGCATCGCCTGCCCTGAAGAGATCGCTTTCAACCTTGGTTGGATCGATCGTGAGCACCTGCAGGCGCTGGGGCGCGAGCTCTCGAAGAGCAGTTATGGCCAGTATGTCCTGGCCATCGCCGAGACAAGATTGTAGTCCGCCTCACGTCTCTTGACCCCTCAGGCGAGGGACGTGAGATGTATTGATTTGGCATACAGCCCCTTCAACTATCCCCGGCCATCCGGGGTAACCTCTCCTTCGAGCAAGCGACACGGCTGCGTTGAAGAAAACAGATAGGCAAAGCAATGAAAACGGGTTCGGGAACGGTCCAGTCTTCCCTCAAATTCGGCACGAGCGGCCTGCGCGGTCTCGTGACCGAACTGAACGGCGTTCCAGCGTTCGCCTATACCCGCGCTTTCGCCGAAATGTTGAAGGAAGACGGTTCGGCCGCCGCGGCGAAGAACGTCGTGCTGGTGGGCCGCGATCTTCGCGAGAGCAGCCCCAGCATCGCGCAGCTCTGCTGCGCAGCCCTGGCTGAATCGGGCCTCGTGCCTCTCGATTGCGGTGCGCTGCCGACACCGGCTCTGGCCTATCACGGCATGCGCTTTGGCCTGCCGGCAATCATGGTCACGGGCAGCCATATCCCCGAGGATCGCAACGGGCTGAAGTTCTATCGGGCGCAAGGTGAGATCGATAAGAAGGACGAAGCCGGCATCCTCGCGTGGCATGGCAAGCTTGCCGTCATGACCGTGCCGGACCATGCGCGCGGCGTTCAGGCGGCGAAGCCCGATATCGATCTGATCGAAGCCTACAAGGCACGCTACAAGGATTTCTTCGGGGCAGGGGCTCTCAACGGCCTCACCATCGGCGTTTATCAGCATTCCTCGGTCGCGCGCGATGTGATCGTGTCGATGCTGGAGGCGTTCGGTGCGCGCGCCGTCGCGCTGGGCCGCGCGACGAGCTTCATCCCCGTCGACACGGAAGCCCTGCGCCAGGAGGACGAGATCCTCGCCAGGCAATGGGCCGGCGAGCAGACGCTCGATGCCATCGTGTCCACGGATGGCGATGCGGATCGTCCTCTGATTTCGGACGGCGCGGGCATGTTTCTGCGCGGCGATCTCGTCGGAGCGATCACGGCAAAATATCTCGGCGCCGATACCATCGTGACGCCGGTCACGTCGAACTCGGCGCTCGAGGATTCGGGCGCCTTCGCGAGCGTGATCCGCACGAAGGTGGGATCGCCCTATGTGATCGAAGGCATGAACAAGGCCGCGCACTCGGGAGCGCGTGTCGTCGTCGGGTTCGAGGCCAATGGCGGCGTTCTGCAGGGCTCCGATGTGGAGCGTAAAGGCCGCAAGCTCTCGGCTCTGCCCACGCGCGATGCCATGCTGCCGATCCTCTGCGCCCTCGGCTCCGTGGCCGAGCAATCGAAGCCTCTCGCGGAGATCGGCGCTGGTTATGCTTTCAAGGCGGCGGCCAGCAACCGGCTTCAGAATGTGCCGACCGAGAAGAGCATCGCGTTCGTGTCGAGGCTCCAGCAGGACGCAGGCTTCCTGTCCGATCTCATGGCGCCCCTCGGCGGCGTTGCAGCTACCAACAACAGCGATGGTTTCCGGATTAACACCAAGAACGGCGAAGTCGTGCATTTCCGCCCATCGGGCAATGCACCGGAACTGCGTGTCTATGTGGAGGCCAAAACCCCCGAGCGTGCGGACGAATTGCTAAATTGGGGAATGGGGGTCGCACAGAAGCAGGTCGGTTGATGGCGTGCTCCCCTCTCCCACAGGGGAAGAGGGGGCTCGTTGTCATTACGGCCGTCCGATTGAGACGTAGTGGAATCCGTGGTGGCGCATTTCCTCGGGGCGGTAGACATTGCGCAGGTCCACCACCACGGGAGCAGCCAGCGCCGCCTTCAGGCGTCGCAGATCCAGCGCCCGGAACATGTCCCACTCGGTCA